>CAJQLW010000018.1 GCA_905479325.1 uncultured Flavobacteriales bacterium | reverse complement strand
ACCTCTTCCCATACCGAACAGAGAAGTTAAGCTCGATAGCGCAGATGGTACTGAGAAATCGGGAGAGTATGTCATCGCCATTTTTTTTAAAAGCCCCTATTATTTATTTAATAGGGGCTTTTTTTATGAAAAAAAATAGTGAATAATTCGTATTTAAGACTGCGTCAGTAAAGCATTAATGGATACCTTTAGGTTGTATTAATAGTAGATTAATGATAGAACTAAAAGACTATGAGGCTATTTTCGAGCCTGAATTATTAGTAGAAATTGAACAGCTTGCTACTAAGAAGGAATTTGAAATTGGCGATGTGATCATGGAAATCGGGAGCGTAATTCGATCTATACCGCTATTAGTCTCGGGCGCAGTAAAAGTACTACGAGAAGACGAGGATGGGGACGAATTGTTATTGTACTTTCTTGAAAAAGGGGAATCTTGTGCCATGACATTAAATTGTTGTATTCACAATTCGAAAAGTGAAATAAGGGCAATAGCTGAAACTAAAACGGTCATTCTGTTTATTCCAATCGTAAAAATGGAAGAATGGTCTGAGAAATACCGTAGTTGGAGAAATTTTGTTTTTGATAGTTACAATCAGCGATTTTCTGAACTCCTAGAAACAATTGATAAGATAGCGTTCCTTAATATGGATGAGCGACTTATCGCTTTCCTAATAGAGAAGTCAGAGGTAAATAATAGCTTTATAATCGAACAAACTCATCAAGAAATAGCAAGCGAATTGAACACGTCAAGGGTTGTAGTTTCAAGACTTTTAAAGAAATTAGAAAAAACGAAGCGAATTGAGTTGCATAGAAACAGAATAAAAATTTTAGATCTGTAACAGATGTTACTTCAATTTGAATAAAGTAAGATTAGCTTTGCCGATATTATGGATATAACAGTATTATTGGGTTACGTTGGTGCAATTTTAATTGGTGTTGTTCTTGGTCTTATTGGCGGAGGAGGGTCAATACTTACAGTTCCGATATTTGTGTATTTGCTGTTAATCGACCCTGTTCTAGCTACAGCTTATTCTTTATTTGTTGTTGGTGTGACAGCTGCTGTTGGTGCGATTCGAAATATTCAAAAAAAGTTGGTCGACTTCAAGACGGCAATAGTTTTCGCAATTCCTGCTTTCATAGCTGTTTATGTAACTCGAAAATTCATAGTGCCCGCGATACCAGAGGAGTTATTTTCTGTTGGAGATTTTTTAGTTACGAAGAATATAGGGATTATGGTCTTCTTCGCATTAATCATGTTTTTGGCATCAATATCTATGATTAGAAGGAAAAAAGGTGGAGAAGATAGTGACGAGGTCCAGAAATTCAATTATCCTTTAATCCTAGTTGAAGGCCTTGGAGTAGGTGTTATAACAGGTATAGTTGGCGCAGGTGGAGGATTCTTGATCATTCCAGCTTTGGTAATTTTTGCCAAATTGCCAATGAAAAAAGCTGTTGCAACTTCTTTACTGATAATTGCAATTAAGTCATTGATTGGTTTTATTGGAGATGTTGAGAACATGGTCATTGATTGGAGCTTTTTGTTAACCTTCAGTGGGCTGTCGGTAGTTGGAATTTTCCTCGGGATTTATCTAAATCAATTTATAGATGGGAACAAACTAAAGAAAGCTTTTGGCTGGTTTGTATTGGTAATGGCTCTGTACATTCTTATGAAAGAAATTGTCTTATAGTATTCATGTCATAATTTCCGACTCGAACAAATGGAAGGAGTTTTGTTATTGTAACTAAAAGAGTTTAGTAGAACTAAAAATTATAAAAATGAAAATTGAACAAATATACACAGGGTGTTTATCTCAAGGAGCTTATTATATTGAGAGTGCCGGAGAGGTAGCTATAATTGATCCGTTAAGAGAAGTGGATAATTATATTAATAAAGCTTCAGATGATGGAGCAAGAATAAAATATATTTTTGAAACTCACTTTCATGCTGATTTCGTGAGCGGGCATGTAACATTGGCAAAAAAGACAGGTGCTAAAATAATCTATGGACCTAACGCTAACCCTTCGTTTGAAGCCAAAATTGCAGTTGATAATGAAGTTTTTCAACTAGGTGATATAACAATTACAGCATTACATACACCTGGTCACACCATGGAGAGCACGACTTACTTACTGAAAGATAAGGAAGGTAAGGATCATGCATTATTCACAGGTGATACGTTGTTTTTGGGAGATGTTGGCAGACCCGATTTGGCTCAGAAAGCTGCCGATATAACCCAAGAGGACTTAGCAGGTATCTTATTTGATAGTTTACGCACGAAAATAATGCCGCTATCAGATGATTTGATTGTTTATCCGGCTCATGGTGCAGGTTCAGCTTGTGGTAAAAATATGATGAAGGAAACAGTTGACACATTAGGTAATCAGAAAAAGATGAACTATGCGTTGCGTGCTGATATGACGAAGGATGAGTTTATAACCGAGGTTACTGATGGTTTATTGGCTCCACCACAGTATTTTCCGCTCAATGTAAAAATGAATAAAGAGGGGTATGAAGATATAAGCGATGTTATATCAAGGGGATCGCATGGTTTAACCCCAGATGCTTTTGAAGCTGCTGCGAATGAAACAAATGCCATCGTTTTGGATGTCAGAAATCAAGATGAATTTGTAAAATCGCATATACCAAGATCTATTTTTATTGGTATTGATGGTGGTTTTGCTCCTTGGGTTGGTGCATTAATTGCCGATGTGAAACAACCAATATTGCTGGTAGTACCTGAGGGAAGATTGGAGGAGGTTATAACTAGATTGTCGAGAGTAGGATTTGACAATACCTTAGGGTATTTAAAAGGCGGCATAAATGCTTGGATTGCTTCAGGCAAAGAAACAGACTTTATAGATTCTATTTCTGCTGAGAAATACAATGAAATTATTTGTGAGTACCCTACTTTCGATGTGAGAAAACAAGGCGAGTACGATTCAGCCCATGTAGAAGGGGCAGAGTTAACACCATTGGACAATTTAAATGAGCATTTGGCTGAGTTTCCAAAAGAAGATAAGTTCTTTATTCATTGTGCAGGAGGGTATCGAAGTGTTATCGCTTCTTCGATCTTGAAATCAAGATGGTATCATTCTGTGATTAATGTTGAAGGCGGTATGGCAGCTATAAAAAACACGAATGTAAGCGTTGTTGAAACAACTTGTTCAAAGAGCTTATAGTACTGATAAAAAACTAATGAAGAGGCGAGTTTTACTCGCCTTTTTTTGTAGTGCTTTGTAAGTAATAAAAATTGAATTAAAACAGTATGAGTTTTTCAGAATTAGGGCTATCGAATAAAATAATTGCCATTTTAAATAATGAAAAGTATCTAAAACCGTTCCCCATACAGAAACAGGCCATTCCTCAGATTTTAGATGGGAAAGATATTTTAGGAGTTGCACCAACAGGGTCTGGAAAAACAGCTGCATTTGTTCTGCCTGTTTTGATGAATCTTGAGAAAAATCGAGCTGAAAAAAACAGGCATATAGATGTGTTGGTTTTGGTTCCAACCCGAGAGCTAGCAATTCAAATCAACGATGTATTTCAGGTCTTTGGGAGAGGTGTTTCATTTCCTTTTAAATCTCAGGCTGTGTACGGTGGAGCTTCGATTAATCCTCAAATGAAAGCACTAAGTGGAGTCAATGTTTTAATTGCGACTCCAGGTAGACTGCTGGATCTTGTTCGATCAAATGCAGTGCATTTTTCAAGTGTTTCCTGCTTGATTCTGGATGAAGCGGATAAGATTTTAAACCTTGGATTTAAGAAAGAAGTAGATGAAATTTTCAAACTGCTTCCAATTCGTAGACAGAACTTGCTTTTTTCAGCAACACTAAGTCCCGAGGTACAAAAAATGGAGAAACTCATTTTAAGCAATCCATCTGTAATTGAGATTAAAGTTGAAACAGAGGATTTAAGTTTAATTGAACAGACTGGATATTTTGTTAAACCTGAGAAGAAAGGACCTTTACTTCGTTACCTCATATTAAAAGAGGATTGGCAACAAGTTTTAGTTTTTACTTCATCTACATATCAAGCTGACCTAGTTGCCGACAAATTAAGGAAAAATGGAGTTGAAGCCGAGGCTATGCATTCTAAAAAAAGCCAAGGTAAACGAAAGCAAGCTCTGGCTGATTTTAAGTCTGGTGCGTTAAGGGTATTAGTGGCAACTGATTTACTTTCAAGAGGAATCGATATTGAGTTTTTACCTTATGTTATTAATTACGAGTTACCGCGCTCTCCGAAAGACTTTGTTCATAGAATCGGCAGAACTGGTAGAGCGGAAAATGCAGGTAAAGCAATTACGTTGATAACAGAAGAAGATAAGCACCACTTTAGAGTTATCCAAAAGAAAATGAAACGTTGGGTGACAATGATTGATTCTGAAAATCTTGATTTGAATTCGATTTAGTCTTTTTTAGAAAGGCCATATAAATTTTGACCGACAAAATCTTGAGGAAAGTTCTCGTCTACTTCAAAACCTAACTTAATTTCACCATCTTCATTTGGGATGTAATTTGTTCTAAAAAGATAATCCCAAATACTTAGACTGATTCCGTAATTAACCTCTGATTTACATTTATTTAAAGCGTATGCATGATGGTGTAAATCCATTACAGGGTTATTTAAAATGTACTTCAAAGGGCCATATGTAAGTTTAATGTTTGCATGATTCAAATGTCCTATTGCGATTGGAATAAAATGCACTACGAAGGCCTATTCAGGCTCAAATCCACCAATTACCATAACTGCTAAAGTTTTAAGTGACTTGTAAATAATGTGTTCCACCCAATGATATCGTAAGTGTGCAGCGAACCCCTTTTCTTTTACCGAGTAGTGCACCTTATAAATATTACAAAAATTTAAAAATGAAGAACATGTAAAATGCATCTAACCAAAAATCTATTCTGAGAACTGCTTGATTTTTTCGCCAAGGAAATAGAATTTCAAGTCCCCAAACAATCAGCCATATCAGTATTAAACCCCAAAAGAAGTTAGTGTATCAAGGCACTTACAACGTTATTGAGTTTCTAGTCTCATTCAAGTTGTTTAATAGCGGTTCAATGAAAGTAGTTTTGAATTACATTCATTTTATTATACGTTTAATAATGCACTGTTTTTTTGCTGTGTAAACTTCGTTACCTAATTAAACAAAACATATTTTTGTTTGTTATTTTTCCTATGGATTCACTTTATCAACCATGGCCATGGTATGTTGCAGGCCCGCTAATAACATTGGTAATGTTCCTTCTCTTAATGATGGGAAAACGATTTGGAATGTCATCTAATTTAAGAACATTGTGCGCGATGTGCGGAGCAGGCGATAAAGTTGAGTTTTTCAATTTTGATTGGAAAAAGCAACAGTGGAATTTAATGGTAATTCTTGGGGTAATATTAGGCGGTTTTATTGGCAGTAATTTTCTTTCTACAGATACAGCGGTTGAAATTGACACAGATCTAGTTCTGCAATTAGAAAGTTTTGGTTTTGCAGATGCAGGAAGTGCATATATGCCTGATGCTCTTTTTTCAACTACCGCAATGTCTGATTGGAAAACTTGGTTAATACTTGTAGTCGCAGGCATACTTGTGGGTTTTGGAACTCGCTATGCAGGTGGCTGTACTTCAGGTCATGCAATTTCAGGTTTAAGTAACTTACAGCGGCCTTCATTGATAGCGGTAGTCGGTTTTTTTATCGGCGGGATGGTAATGGTTCATTTTATATTTCCACTTTTATTTTAGTAGTATGAGACATTTAATTTTTATCTTGATTGGTACTTTTTTTGGTATTGTCCTGTTTAAATCAGAAGCAGCTTCTTGGTATCGAATAGTTGAAATGTTTCATTTTAAGTCATTTCACATGTACGGAATTATAGGATCTGCTGTTGGTTTAGGTGTTATTGTTGTGCAATTGATAAAGCGGTTGAACGTAAAATCTTTTTATGGAGCTGAAATTGTAATTGAGCCAAAGGCAAAATCAACAACAAGATACCTTGTTGGAGGTACAATTTTTGGATTAGGATGGGCACTTGCTGGAGCTTGCCCTGGACCTATGTTTGTTTTATTGGGTAGTGGTTTTCTTCCAATCCTTATCGTTATTGTGTCCGCAACTTTTGGAACCTTTCTCTATGGTTTATTTAAAGATAAACTGCCGCATTAATCCTTGTCTACAATGTGGTCGTCTACTTTAATACCTACTGATTTTTCGAAGAAATTGTGCAATATAACTAATTGGTCTCGACCTAACTTTTGACCATAATTCGAGACCAAGTAAATGCTCAAAAAAAGCATTGCAAAAACCGGACTAAGCCCAAGCACTCCTGCTGGCTTGTCTAAATTTAAATTAGAAAAACCCACCATTGTGCAAATTAGTGTTAAGAACCCTAGAATACAATAGAAAAAAACAAACATTGTCCAAACGGATGGTTTTGGTCCGTATAAGCCTCTAATTTCTGTTTCTCCTTCCACTTCTTCAACAGTTAGAGTAAGTTGTGGTGACCAAAAGTGTTGGTCTTTCTTCAAAATGTTGATGACTCCAAATCCGTGTTTCACAGAGCCGGTGCAAGGAAACTCCGGTGTTGCTAGACTTTTTTTAATTCGCATTTCTATTTCTTCTACAGAATGACTTACCTGCAGATGAAACCTCGGACGAATGTGCACAATTTTATCGGTAGTTATGCTCACTTTTGGTTCAGTTTGGTGTGCTCTAAGATAGAAAAAATCATAAAAAAACCCATCTTATAGAACAAGATGGGTTTTTTATCTTTTGCTTTAATTTTATTTTACTCCGTGCATTAGTTTTTGGAGAGGTTTATTAAGTATGATGATCAAGAGTGCAATACTTAAAAGCACATAGCCAATTGTTGAGAACACTTCTGTATACTTTACCAAACCCTCTTCAACAGTTAAGGCTGCACCATCATCACCATGTCCTCCTGTTAATGTTGCTATTTTACCGCCAACGTAATTCGCAATAGCAAAACTCAAAAACCATGCTCCCATAGCAGTACCGGAAAAGCTTTGAGGTGATAATTTCGTAACCATAGAGAGGCCAATTGGAGATAAAAATAGTTCTCCGGTTGTATGTAACAGGTATACAAAAACCAAGGTTAGTAAGGGAACTTGGAAAGACTCATTCATAAATTTAACTCCAATTAAAGTAACTAAGAAACCAAGACCTAGCTGTATAATTCCAAAAGCAAACTTTAATGGAATACTCGGGTTTTTACCAATCTTATCTAGTTTTACCCACATTAATGAGAATATTGAACCAAAGGTGATAATGAAGAATGGATTAAAAAACTGAGTCATTGAAGCTGGCATATCCCAACCCATAATTGCTCTATCAACATTCCGATCCGCAAACAATGTTAAAGAAGTGCCTGCCTGTTCAAAACAAGCCCAGAACGTAATATTAATAAGCATGAAAATGATTAATGCTATCATTCGATCTTTCCATATACCCACATTTTTTTCTTTATCTTCAGTAATACCGGCCTTAATCATTGAAATTGAAATAAAAATGAACAAGCCTAGTAAAATATAATCTAGAAATTCATTTCTAAGAATTAATATATAACATAATGGGATTAGAAATAAAGAGCCAATAGTAATTGCTTGTACTGCATTCAATGGTCCTAAAACCTTCTCCTTACCTGCTTCAGTCACCTCAAGTCCAGCCGCTCCTGAGTAGTTATCTCTGCCTGCGTAAAATATAAATAAACCGGCTAACATTCCAAGGCCGGCTAATCCAAACCCATACTCAAATCCATAAGTTTCGCCAACGTACGCTACAAGTGTTGTAGCTAATAAAGCCCCAATGTTAATACCTATGTAAAAAATGGTGAACCCGGAGTCTCTTCTAGGGTCATTGTCTGAATAAAGCTTTCCAACAATAGTTGAGATATTGGCTTTAAAATATCCATTTCCTACAATTAACGCTCCCATTCCAATTAGCATTAGTGACTCGTTTCCACCAAGTAATAAGAACTCACCAATGGCCATTAAGACCGCGCCAAGCATTACAGCATAGCGGTAGCCTAAATATTTATCTGCCATTTTACCACCTAAAATTGGTGCGGCATAAACTAAACCTGTATATGCTCCATAAATCAAAGAAGCTTCTGCATCTCCTTTCATTAAAGATTTCACTAAAAACAAGGTTAGAAGTGTTCTCATACCATAATAACAAAATCTTTCCCACATTTCAGAAAAGAATAATGTCATTAAACCTCTCGGTTGTCCTTGAAAACCGTCGGTTGTGGTTGTTGAATTGCTCATATGTTAATTTGTATTAGATTATTTAAAAGTTGTCCAAGGTAATAAAAATATAATATTCCCTGCAATCGTTTTTGTTTATAGGTTCTCTAATAAGAAATTTGTCATCTTCGTGTATAAATGATACCGGGTATTCCCACCATAAATACCGTGATTTTTATTCGGATAAACAAACAGATCAAACTGTTTGTCAGCCTCTACTAAGGCAGAAATCATTTCTGAAGTATTTTGTAAATGAACGTTATCGTCGGCCATTCCATGTACTAAAAGGTATTTTCCTTTTAATTTTTCAACGTGGTTGATTGGTGAATTATCATCATATCCGTCCTCATTTTCTTGGGGAGTTTGCATGTAGCGTTCGGTGTAAATTGAATCGTAAAATCTCCAATTGGTTACAGGTGCTACTGCAATTGCAGCTTTGAAATAGTCAGCTCCTTTTAGTAAACATAAAGAAGACATGTAACCACCGTAACTCCAACCTTGCACTCCTATTCTTGTTGGGTCTACATAAGGTAAGCTCGCAAAGTATTTTGCAGCCTCAATCTGATCTTGCGTCTCGTATTTTCCTAATTGTTTATACGTTACTTTTTTGAAGTCTACACCTCTAGCTCCGGTTCCTCTGTTATCTACAGATATTACAATGTAGCCCTTTTGAGCTAGCATTTGATGCCAAAAATAATTTGAACCACCCCAAGAATTAGTTACTGTTTGAGAACCGGGGCCTCCATAAATGGTTAGGAATACCGGATATTTTTTAGTCTCGCTGAAATTCGGTGGCTTAATCATCCAAGCATTTAATTCAACGTTCACAGAGGTTTTAAAGCTAAAGAATGTCTTTTCGCCAATTTCATATTGAGCCAATGTTTGATTTAGTTTTTGATTGTCCTTCAATACCCGAATAAGCCCGCCTGTTGAATTGTGCAATGAAACATAATTTGGGGTATTTGCTGAAGTGTGATAATTGATAAAGTAATCAAAACTTGTGCTGAAATCTGCGCTGTTCGTTCCGTCTTTATTAGTCAGTCGTTTTTTGCCTGAACCGTTTAGGTTAATTGAATATACATTTCTGTCCATCGCAGAGGTCTCAGCAGATTGATAATAAATGACACCTTTCTTTTCATTTATTCCATAATAAGCGGTTACAGGCCAATCGCCTTTTGTGATTTGGTTTTTCAATTTGCCGTCTATCGAGTGCAAGTAAAGGTGTCTGTATCCAGATTTTTCACTTAAAATAATAAAATGCTTTTGATCTTTTGTGAAATGAACTTCGAAAGGCATCTCAATATAGGTGTCACTTTTTTCAACATGAACTGTTTTGCTTTTTCCGTCGGTAGCATTAACTAAATTTATTTTAACCTCATTCTGATGTCGATTCGATGAGATTACAGCCAACGTATTGGCATCTTTTGTCCACTCAATAGAAGGGATATATTCGTATGGAGTTCCTAAATCAACATCAACTGTCTTTTTTGACGTAAGGTCAAATATTTTTATCTGCACTTTAGCATTTTCTTCACCTGCCTTTGGGTATTTGAATTTGTAATCGGTTGGGTAAAGCCCATCGTACATTTTCATGTTCCATTGCTTCACAGCCTCCTCATTAAATCTAAAGAATGCCAAATGCTGTCCATCAACTGACCACTGAAATGCCTTAGATAGTTCTAGTTCTTCTTCATACACCCAATCAGAAGCTCCATTGATGATTTTATTGTATTCTCCATCTACAGTAATCTGAGAAACACTGTTATTTGTAAAATCTTTGAAAAACAGGTTGTTGTTGTATACATATGCAACCTTATTGCCCGAAGGGGAAAAATCGGCATACATCTGCTTTCCTTCACTTGCAAGCTGTTCTACTTTTTTACTTTTTAAATCGTACACATAATAGAATGCTTTCGATGATCTTCTGTAAATTGCTTCAACTTCAGTTCCTAGTAAAACTCTTGTTTCGTCAGATGAAAATTCATAGCTCTGTATACTAAGTTGCTTTCCTTCAAAAAGTAAATCTTTAGAGTCGATTAAGGTTGCTACTTTATTGCCCGTTTTGTAGTTGTATTGAACGAGGTTAACACCTGTTTTACCTCTTTCCAAAACAGTATAATTTTTCCCATCGTTCATCGACCGAACTCCTCTTACAGTTTCACTTGAAAAGGTGTAATCCTTCCAAATGTCTTTTAAGTCAATCATCTTTTTCAAAGGAGCATTCTCTTGCAAGTCTATTTGGGCAGATATAGGCGCTTTTTCTTCTGAACTTCCTTTTTTAGAAGTCGCAAATTCTTCGTTTTGTGCACTTATAGTATTCAATGATAAAATGCTGATAACTGCAATCGCAATTCTTTTCATGTACAGATTCTTTAAATAATTTTAGGAAGTCCAATTTAGCCAAATAATACTACTAAATCTAATTGAATGAGTAACCAATTTTCAGCAATAGCCGAGCAAGACATACGCTTTATTAATAGTATTGTAGGAGCTAATAACTGCATAACTGACAGTGGGGTTTTATCTATGTATGATCATGATTATACCGAGGATTTGCACTTCATGCCGAGTGTTGTGATTATTCCTGAAACGGTAGATCAAATATCCGTTGTTTTAAAATACTGTAATGAAAAGAATTTTCCGGTAACAGTACGTGGAGCTGGGACAGGGTTAAGTGGTGGTGCCTTGCCAGTTTTTGGAGGTGTTTTATTGAGTATGGAAAAGCTGAATAAGATTATAGAAATTGACATTGAAAATGGACAAGCTATTGTTGAACCTGGTGTAATTACTCAAGTTTTTCAAGAGGCGGTGGCAGAAAAAGGTTTGTTTTACCCACCTGATCCTGCGAGTAAAGGGAGTTGTTTTATTGGAGGAAACCTAGCCGAAAATAGCGGAGGGCCAAAGGCGGTTAAGTATGGTGTTACCAAGGATTATGTGTTGAATTTAGAGGTTGTGTTAGCTGATGGCTCTGTAATTTGGACTGGCGCTAATGTGATTAAAAATGCCACGGGCTTAAACATTACCCAGCTAATGGTAGGCAGTGAAGGAACACTGGGAGTAATTACAAAAGCTGTATTTCGACTGTTGCCGTTTCCCAAACGCGATGTTTTGATGTTAGTTCCATTTAAAAAGGCAGAAGAGGCCTGCGAAGCAGTATCTGCTATTTTTAAAGCGGGAATAGTTCCAAGTGGATTAGAATTTATGGAGCAAGATGCACTCTTATTTGCGAAGAAATATGTTGATGGAATTGAAATAGAAATTGATGAAACAGATGAAGCCCATTTATTGATTGAGTTAGATGGAAACGAGGAGCAAGTCTTATTCAAAGAAGCGGAGCAAATTCATGAGGTACTCAATCAATTTGAATGTGGCGAAATACTATTTGCAGATTCTCAGGCTCAAAAAGATAAGCTTTGGAAATTGAGAAGAAGCTTGGGAGAAGCGGTTAAGGTAAACTCTATTTATAAGGAGGAGGATACCGTTGTGAAACGAGCTGAGTTACCAAAGCTTTTGGTTGGCGTAAAAGAAATAGGCAAGCGATACGGATTTAAATCTGTTTGTTATGGCCATGCAGGGGATGGCAACTTACATGTAAATATTTTAAAGGGCGAAATGAGCAATGAAGAATGGAACGGAGATCAGCTTAAAAAAGGGATTCGTGAAATATTTCAATTGTGCAAGCAATTGGGGGGGACTATTTCTGGTGAACATGGAATTGGTTTGGTGCAGAAGGAATACATGGATATTGTATTTTCTGAAAGAGAGATGAATTTACAGAAGGATATTAAAAATGCTTTTGATCCAAAAGGAATCTTGAATCCAGGAAAAATTTGGGCATAAAAAAACCACGCTAAAAGCGTGGTTTTTGAGGTTGTTAAGATTATTTCTTAACGTAAATTTTTTCTTTAATCCTTGCAGACTTACCTTTTCTTTCTCTTAAGTAATAAATTCTAGCTCTTCTTACAGAACCACTTTTTACTACTCTAATGCTTTCCAAAAACGGAGATGCAATAGGAAAAACTCTCTCAACAGCCATTCCACCTGTCACCTTTCTCACGGTAAAAGTTTCATTAACTCCTGTGTTTCTTCTTTGAATTACAGTTCCTTGGAAGACCTGAGTTCTCTCTTTTTCTCCTTCCTTAATTTTATAAGCTACTGCTATAGTATCACCAGCTCCGAACTTTGGAAGTTCGTGCGTTGGGTTTAAATCTTGCTCTACGAATTTTATTGCGTCCATTTCTTCAAAAATTATGCTCCATAAAAGAGGAGAGCAAAAGTAGTATTTTCTGTATAAATACCAACTCCTTATTCTGAATATTTTTTATACAAATCAGGACGCCTTATTTTAGTGCGTTCTAGGCTCTTTTCGTGCCTCCAAATTTCTATTTTTTTTAAGTCTCCCGACAATAATATGTCAGGAACTTGCATGCCTTTATATTCTGCTGGCCTAGTATATACTGGTGGAGCTAACAAATTATCTTGATAAGAATCGGATAGGGCAGAGGTTTCGTCGTTAAGTACTCCGGGCAATAACCGAATGATGCTATCTGTTAATACGGCTGCAGCCAACTCGCCACCTGATAGCACATAACTGCCAATAGAAATTTCCTTGGTAATAAACGCTTCCCTTGCTCGCTCATCAATACCTTTATAGTGTCCACATAAAATCATAAGGTTACCTTTTAAAGAGAAGCTATTGCTCATGGCTTGAGTTAACTCTTCTCCGTCAGGTGTCATGTAAATGATTTCGTCATAATCTCGTTCTGCTTTTAATGCAGAAATACAATTATCGATGGGCTCCAAGGTCATTACCATTCCTGCACCGCCACCAAAAGCATAATCGTCAACAGACTTTTGTCTGTGTGTTGAATAATCTCTCAGGTTATGAACATGAATCTCCGCAAGTCCTTTTTCTTGGGCTCTTTTTAAAATTGATGCAGAAAACGGACCGTCCAACAACTCCGGCAATACAGTAATGATGTCAACTCTCATCGATAATTTTTTACAAAACTAATCGTTTAAATCAACTTTAAATTAGGATTCTCAGCTTAAATAGCTTTCTTAATTTTGGATTGCATGAAGAAGAAAAATAAAAAGTTAAAAATTGGCGGAGTTATTTTCCTTGCCCTTTTTATAGGTGCCGCTTATTTGTTTATAGGTTATTATGGTAAAATCTTTTCGGTAAATACTTCCGTGAGTAAAACCGACCCTTACGTTTATGTTCACACCGGTGCCACTCTTGAGAGCCTAACCGATCAATTAATAGAGCAAGAAATTCTGATTGATAAAAAGTCATTTTTGTGGGTGGCAGATCAAAAATCATTCAATATACCCAAGCCTGGAAAGTATAAGTTGCAAGACGGTATGAACAATAATGAATTGATTAATTTATTAAGGTCTGGCAGCCAAGAGCCCGTTCAACTTACCTTTAACACCATTAGAACGGCCGAAGATTTGGCAGGGAAAGTTGGAAAACAACTAGAGGCCGATTCCATCGAGTTGTTGCAAATGTTGAAAAGCAAAGAATTAGCGGCGAAGTATGGTTTCAATACCAAAACGTTTATGACGCTGTTTATCCCGAACACGTATGAGGTGCATTGGAATACGTCTGCAGAAGATTTTGTGAAACGAATGGCTAGAGAGTATAAGGCCTTTTGGACAGATACGAGAAAATCGAAGGCTCAAGCCTTAAATTTATCACAATCTGAAATTTCTATATTAGCATCTATTGTGCAGGCGGAACAGTCTGAACATCGAGACGAACGACCGAAAGTTGCAGGGTTGTACATCAACCGAATAAAGAAAAAAATGAAATTACAATCTGATCCCACTCTAATTTATGCAACAGGAGATTTTACAATTAAAAGGGTTTTAAACAAGCACATCGAAATGGATTCTCCGTACAATACTTACAAGTATGAAGGATTGCCTCCTGGACCAATAAATTTGCCCGAAATTTCGTCGATAGATGCGGTATTAAATTATGACAAGCACGACTACATATATATGTGTGCAAAAGCAGACTTTTCAGGGTATCACAATTTTGCCCGTTCTTTTTTTCAGCACAATGCCTATGCAAAGGCTTATCGTAACGAGCTGAACAAGAGAAAAATCATGAAGTAACAACCTTAAGATTTACTTTACACAAGGCTTTTATAAGTTCCTTCTAATTTTTTTACTTTTGTCATCCTTTAAATGAGAAAGATATGTCAAAGATAAAGTTTGGAACAGACGGATGGAGAGCCATCATAGCGAAAGATTATACAGTAGATAACGTTGCAAGAGTTTCGCAAGGAACAGCAGATTGGTTGAATGCAAATTTTGAACAGCCAACTTGTGTGATTGGGCACGACTGCAGATACGCAGGTGAGATGTTCGCAGAAACAACGGCTAAAGTATTAACTGCTGCAGGTGTTAAAGTATACCTTGCTAAAGGTGCTGTTTCTACTCCAATGGTATCGTTGGGAAATGTTAAGTTATCTGCTTCACTTGGAGTTGTTATAACGGCATCTCACAACCCGCCTTCATACAATGGTTTTAAACTGAAAGGTTACTTTGGTGGCCCATTGCTACCAAAAGAGGTTCAAGAGGTTGAAGATTTGATTCCAGATTCAACAAGCATTGATCTAGATTCTATTAAAATGGAAGACCTAGTTGCTCAAGGTAAAGTTGAATATGTAGATTTAGAGCAAATGTACATCGATCACGTTGAGGCAAACTTTGACATGGAATCTATTCGAAATTCTAAAATGAATTTTGCATTTGATGCAATGTTTGGCGCAGGACAAGATGTTATGAGAAGACTTTTGCCCGACATTACTTTTTTACACTGTGAGCACAACCCAGGTTTTGAAGGCCAAGCACCAGAACCAATTCATAGAAATTTAACTGAGTTTTCTGAGCTATTGAGAGTTTCTGACGGAGACTTAGATTGCGGATTAGCTGTTGACGGTGATGCTGACAGAATTGGTTTGTACAATTCTAAAGGGGAGTTTATCGATTCACACCATATCATTCTTTTGTTGATTTACTATATGGTAAAAGAAAAGAAGATGACAGGTAAGGTGGTGAACGCGTTTTCAGTGTCGCCCAAAATTAAAAAGTTGTGTGATGCCTTAGGCTTAGAGTTTGAAGTTACCAAAATAGGGTTCAAGTACATCGCAGGGCATATGGTTACCGAAGACGTTTTAGTTGGTGGTGAAGAATCAGGAGGTATTGCAATTAAAGGTCACATTCCTGAAAGAGATGGAATCTGGATGGGATTAGTGATTTGGGAGTACATGGTTAAATCTGGAAAATCATTAGATGACTTAATTGCAGAAGTGCACAAGGTTGTTGGTGCTTTCAAATTTGAAAGAATTGATTTGCATTTAGAAGAAGCGGATAAGTTGAGAATTATGGAAAGTTGTAAAAACGACGAGTACAGCCAATTTGGGTCGTATAAGGTTGAAAGAATTGAAAAAGTAGATGGTTTTAAATTCTACTTTGCAAACGATGAGTGGGTAATGATTCGCCCATCGGGAACCGAGCCTGTGCTTAGAACTTATGCAGAGTCATCAACTACTGAAGGGGCATTTAAAATTTTGAAAGAAGTACACGAGACCATTAACGGTTAATGTCTACTATAAAATCACAAAAAAAGGCTTGCAATTTATTGCAAGCCTTTTTTTTGTTTTATTCTGTTTCAGTTTTAAAGAATCTGAACTTTTCCTTGAAAAGTAGTGGTTTTACCTTGGTTGTTCTGCAGTTTAACGGCCCACGAGAATTTACCGCTTAACGTTTCTCCTGTGTTGTTCAGTCTACCGTTCCAATTGTCTTGAACGTTAATCGATTTATACACAGTGTTGCCGTTTATGTCTTGAATAATCAACTCGTAACTTGTATATGAATGTTGCTTTAAAACATTTAATTCAAAAACGTCATTATTTCCGCCATTGTATGGTGTAAATGCGTTCGGGAATACTAATGGAGTAAAGAAAATATCCATTTCCACTTCTTTGGTGTGTTGCTGTACACAACCCATCGCAGAAGTATATTCTAAAGTAATATTTCGAGTTCCTTCGGTATTAAAACCCCATTCTATTTCGTTTCCTACAGGGGATTCCTTTGTGCGCTTATTTTCAAACCAAGTGTATGTTCCTTCCAGTGGTTCAGATACTGTAAGCTTTACTTTTTTGTCATTGAAAGGGGTAGACAGATTTTCATAACTAAAGTCTAGGTTTACCTTATTTTCTACTTTAAAGTTGATTGATTTGTCTGAAATTCTTTTTTGCTCCTGATAGATAGCAGCTTCTAAAAGATAGTCTCCTGGTTGCTTTAGCTCAACGTTTACAGTTGTTCCTTCAAACTTCAGCGTTTTGCCATTTAATTTCCATTCCACAAATGAGTTTTTAGTCAAGTCACCGTTAACATCAATTTCAGCGCGCAAGGTTTCGTTGAGGCAGGGAGCGTTCAGTATCTTTATTTCTTTGATGTCAATAGTTGGCAAAGTAGAAGTTGAGGGTTCTTTCGTTTCACTATTGTTCATAATAGGTGTTGAGCTTTCTCTTAGATCTGTTTGAGGAGGTTGCTTTATTAGGTTGGTTGCAGCTTTACCTGTAGCACTTTGATTGGGAGAAGTTGTTTCAACGCTTGATGTGGAAGCGCTTTTATTGGTTACAGGTTCTGAGGTTTCGTCAGGTTCAGGAGTGCTAAGTTTTTCTATCTCTGTTTTCTTAGGCTGCTCCAATTGCTTTTTTTCAGTTGGTTGAACTGTAGCTTCTGCTGAAGGTTGATATCGTTGATTTACAAGATAAACCGCAGCACCAAGCACTACAAATGCAACAGCAGCTTTAAAAAATGGGCTGTAATTTGCCCAAAAACTTTTTTTCGCAACAGTAGATTCAATTTGAGCCCAATCAGATTCTTGATAGGTAAATTGATTTTCATTCAATTTTGAATGAAGCAATTGCTCTTCGGGTGATAATTTATTTTTCATATTATATTTTCTCGAATTCTTTCAAATGCGCATGTACCATTTGTTTTAAATTCTTTTTCGCTTTGGATAAGTTCGACTTAGAGGTGCCTTCAGAAATTCCTAATTCTTCAGCAATTTCAGCGTGGCTGTAATCGTCTAAAATGTACAAGTTGAATACTGTTCTGTACACCGGCGATAATTGTTGAACGAATGAAAGTAGAACGTCTGCACTCACTCCATCAAATAAACCTTCGCCTTCCACTTCTTCAGCAATTTGCTGTGTTTCAACAAGGGTTTCGCTAATGGCAAACTTGTTTTTGTTTTTTCGATAATAGTCAATGGCATTATTCACTATAATTCTTCTTATCCAGCCTTCTAAAGAACCTTTAAAATTGAACTTTCCAATTTTATCAAAAACCTTAATGAATCCATCTTGAAACAAGTCTTTTGCATCTTCAGGTCGATTTGCATAACGCTGGCAAACAACCATCATTTTACTGTACAAAGTTTTGTACAGGAACTGCTGATACTCTGCATTTCTATCCGCACAGCCCTCCACAATTTTCCTTACATCTGCTTGGTTCGATAAATCCATTCCCGATTTTCTATTCTTTTGACGCTAAATTATTCAATGGTTGCCTTAAGGTTGCTTTTTTATATAAATAATTCAGGCACTCAATTATTGAAAAGGATAAAGCAATTGGTTACTTTTGCGAACGTAATCATTTTATAAAATAATACCCATGAAAGTTACAGTTGTAGGCGCCGGTGCAGTAGGTGCAAGTTGCGCAGAATATATTGCTATTCAGAATTTTGCTTCAGAAGTTGTTTTGGTTGATATTAAGGAAGACTATGCAGAAGGAAAAGCAATGGATTTAATGCAAACTTCTTCTTTGCTAGGATTTGATACCAAAATTGTTGGAAGTACAAACGATTATTCTAAAACTGCAGGAAGCGAAGTTGCAGTGATTACTTCAGGAATACCAAGAAAACCAGGTATGACTAGAGAAGAGTTAATTGGAATAAATGCGGGTATTGTAAAAACGGTTGCAGAAAACTTGGTAAAGCACTCGCCAGATGTTATCATTATTGTGGTTTCTAACCCAATGGATACAATGGCTTACTTGGCTCACAAATCAACTGGTTTGCCAAAGAACAGAATTATTGGAATGGGTGGAGCGCTAGATAGTGCAAGATTTAAATACAGATTGGCAGAAGCATTAGATTGTCCTCAGTCTGATGTAAGCGCAATGGTAATTGGAGGACACTCTGATACAGGAATGTTGCCATTAACAAGTTTAGCAACAAGAAATAGTGTAAGAATTTCTGAATTTTTATCTCCTGAAAGATTAGAGGAAGTTGCACAAGCTACTATGGTGGGCGGTGCTACCTTAACAAAAATGTTAGGTACAAGCGCATGGTATGCACCTGGTGCTGCTGTTTCAGCAATGGTTCATGCAATAGCTACTGATTCTCAAAAAATGTTCCCTTGTTCAGCTATGCTAGAAGGTGAGTATGGTTTAAATGATATTTCAATTGGTGTTCCATGTATTATTGGAAAAAATGGAATTGAAAAAATTGTTGAAATTGAGCTTTCTGATGCAGAGCAAGATAAACTTACAAAAAGTGCAGCAGCAGTTTCGAAAACAAATACATTGTTAGACGCTTAGTACGTTATGATATAATTGAAGTAAAAGGTGAATGCGATTGTGTTCACCTTTTTTATTTTCTTAGTTATGATGAAAATTAGCTTACAAAAAGTAGAAATTCCTCCGGGTGGAATTCATTTGGCATTAACTGCAATGCTAAATGGACAGAGTGTAAGAATGGTCTTGGATACAGGAGCATCAAGATCTGTATTAGATATAGACCATTTTCAAGAATTATATCCGGAGGCGAATCTGAAAGAAGAGTTAAGCGATTCTGCAGGAGTCGGAGCATCCGGTTTGGCGAGTTATACCAGTTGGGTTGACTCTTTTTTTATTGAAGGATTTGAGGTCAAGGATTATGAACTTGCCTTGATGGATTTGAGTCACGTAAAAGAATCTTACAATCAGTTAGGCGAAGAAACAATTTACGGTGTGATTGGAGGTGATATTTTGGAAAGGTATGAAGCTATAATTGATTACTCAGACTTAAGCTTAACACTATTAGATTAAGGCCTAAGTATTATTTTTTCGGTTTGAATTTTCTCTGAATTCGAGATGGTAATAAAGTACAAGCCTTTAGAAAGGTGGCTTATATCGATTGATTCTTGAGCCCCGCTTATATTTTCGCTAAAAATTAGTTGACCTGAAATTCCCCTAACTTCAATTCTATTTTGTTCTTGAAGATTTTGAGTTAATAACTCGATGTTTAGCTCTCCTTTAGTTGGATTGGGGTAAATTCTAAACATAGTATTCTGATTTTCCTCCTGAGAAGAATTCTCGGCAATGCTGTTGACTCTGGAGCCATAGAGTATTTTAATACCGCCTGTACTCAACCCTAAAACTAAATCCATAACGCTATCCCCGTTGAGGTCGGTGCCATTGATAAACATGTGATAGCCCAAATTTGACATTTTTATTCGTTCAGCATTTGGGCCGTTTTTGTAAATAGGGCGCAAGCTATCTGTAAACGAATTGATGCGATAGGTTGTGTTGTTAACTCCGCCTGCATAAAATTGATTTTCTCCTCGATCCTCAAAAAGAAAAACATTTTCAATTTCCGTGCGATTGCCTCCTCTTTCAATTTGCCATGACCTTCTAAAAAAATTCAAAGTGGCACTTGAATTGATTTCGTCATAGCGGTTGTCTCCTACACCAAAAGGAATAGTGTTGATACAGTCAATGAAACCATTAGTTGAATCTATGTTGTTTACGATTAGCGCTATAAACGAATTGTTGTTAGGGTTTGAAGTGTTATCTACTGCAAGACTATCGCCGATTTTAATTTTGGAGTAATTAAAAGTTTCGTTTACATGGTATCTTAGTGTATTTCCATTCAGCCATTTAATTGAATCTAAACCAATGTTGAAGATTGGATTTTGAGGTGTTCCAAAGTTTGGAAAATAAACAGTTTGATTTTGGGAATTGGCAATCAAGTCTAGTAACCCATCCTTGTCTACATCAAATAATTGGGCGGCCTCAATAGGGGAAATGTCCTTAATGCCTTGAAAAGGTGTAGCATGAAATTTAAAGGCTGCATTAGAACCTATTGCAGAAGTATCTTCAAACAAATACAATCGACCGTTTTTTTGACAGAGCAGAAAGTCCTCATCCCCATCACCATCAAGGTCACCTGCAGCTGGAGTTGCGTTGGCAAACTCACCCCTTGTTATTTTGAAATCTAAGGTAGAAAGTTGAAGGTAGTCTGTAGAAATTAAATCAAACTTAGGAGCATTTCTAGTTCCCGTATTTTCAAGCAGGGCAAGACTTTCAATAAATGTGTTTGAATCATTTTCTGACAAATAACCACCATTACCAACCAATAAATCTTTCAGCCCGTCATTGTTGTAGTCAATAAATACAGGTCGAGAATTTCTTCCGAAGTCCAATGTCTCTTCTTTTAAAAATGATTTTGTTTTTAATTTGAAACGATAACCACCCGTAGTAGAAATGTTTTCATACACCCAAATCTCTTCTTTAGCATAAGGCCCTAGGGCGCTATTGTTTGCATGGCTCGAACTAGCAATTAAATCCTTCTTACCGTCATTGTTTAAGTCTATAAAATAAGCAGTAGCGTAGAGTAATGTTATAGGTTCATCGTAATTTGGGAACGAGTCGATAATCCTATAAATTTCAGAATTTACTTTTGCTCCGGGCAAAGAGTCTGAATTTAACAATACTCTCATTTGATAAGAGCCGATATCACTAGTTACTAGATCCATGCTGCCGTTTAGATCAATGTCAATGGCCGTCGTGCTCATTCCTTCAGAATGCTTCAATTCTTTTCTTCTTTCTCCTCTTGTATTGAATCTGCAGTTGTTCAAGAGAATACTGTCTAATGTAAAATTTGAAGCAAAAGTAAAAGCAATGTATCCCCAACAGGTATTTCTTCTCTCATATATAGGAGCAAAATTGTTATTGTTTTCAATTGATAAATTTCTGTGATAATCAAGTGTTCTAGCTCCGGACCTGCTAATTACATCAATGTCCCTATCACCATCGAGATCAACAAAGGCAGGGTAGTTAATTGCATTCGGGTTTAAACTGCTTATAAATGGGTTGCCTAAATTATATTGAGTTTGAAGTTTGTCTACAAGCTGAAACGATAACCCACCGCTGAGAGTGCTCGTGTTTTCGTAGAGATCTACGCTATTCCCAGAAACGAACAAGTCCATTTTGCCGTCATTGTTATAATCTCGCGTAACTAAAACTTGATCCATTGCGGGGAATTTATCTTTAAATTCAGGTGCATATATATAATTTATTGAATCATTAATGCCAGAATTGATGTAAGGTTTCACTTCATTGAAGAATCGATCTGTCACAACCAAATCCATCACTCCATCTTGGTTGAGATCAATTTCAGAAAATTGAGCATTGTTAAAACCTCCAGTGAAAGGAAATTCTACCTTTTCATTGCCTCTTGTAACCTCAATGTCGCTAGCTTCAGAAAAGTAAATTTGACCAAACATTGTAAGCGGAGTACAAATAGAAAATAGAACTAGCAATAAATGATTCATATAAGTTATTTAAATAAAGACGATTTTGTAGCAATTGGTTGCCTTTGTTATCAAATTTAAGAATATAAATGAACCTATTTTTAGGGGCACTATTATAAAAATGAAATAGATTGGTATTTCTGTATGGAAATTCTATATTTGCAGGCTTCAAAAAAGACGAAAATTTTATAACAAAAAAGATGCAAAACAAGGGTTTAATTTGGTCATTCATCGTACTGCTTTCATTAGCATGTTTGTACCAATTGTCGTATACGTGGGTAGCGCAAGGAGTCGAAAATGATGCAAAAGAATATGCAAATGGCTCTATAGAGTTAGAAGATGCGTACTTGGATTCTATGGCAAGTGAAGAGGTTTATCCATTAACAGGTGAAACTTACACAGAAGTAACTAAGAACGTGATTAACTTGGGACTAGATTTAAAGGGCGGGATGAACGTTACTTTAGAAGTGTCAGTTGCTGAAGTGGTAAGAGCACTTTCCTCAAACAGTAAAGATGAAACGTTTTTAGTAGCTTTAGCTAAAGCAAAGGAAATGCAAAAGTCTACGCAAGACAACTTTGTAACTCTTTTTGCCGATGCTTGGGCTCAAACGGCTAATGGAAAGAGATTAACTTCAGTATTTTATACTTTAGAAAACAAGGATAAAATAAGCAGAGAAGCTTCAGATGAGGAGGTGATTGAATTCATTTCTTCAGAAACGGATGCTGCTTTCGATAGAACCTTTGAGGTATTGAGAACAAGAGTTAATTTGTTCGGTGTTGCTCAGCCAAATATTCAAAAGTTAGATGCTTCTGACAGGATTTTAGTTGAATTGCCGGGTGTAAAAAACAAAGAACGGGTAAGACAATTGCTACAAGGAACTGCTAAGTTGGAGTTCTGGGAGACTTTTAATAACAATGAAGTTTATCCTTATTTAGCTCAAGCCAACGATAAGTTGAATAAGATTTTAGGTAATGATACTTCTGATGAGGAAGCTGAGGAAACGGTTTCAGACTCTTTAGAAGTTGAAACTATGAATGACGATGACGTAGTTGCAGCATCAGAAGAAGGAATAGATTCAGCTGATTCTACAGTTGCTGAGGAGGACGAAAGTTCTTCAATTCTAGATGCACTTGCTGACGATTCAGATACAACTGCCGCAGCAGATCAATCTTTCGAAGATTTTGCTAAGGACAACCCTTTCTTTGCCGTTCTTTCTCCTGCGATTTATCAAAATGCCGAAGGGAACTATGTTCCAGGTGAAGGTCCTGTAGTTGGTTACTCTGCTATAAAGGATACCTCAAAAGTGAACGATTATTTAAAAATGCCTGAGATTGCAGCTATTTTTCCAAATGATTTAAAGTTGTTGTGGACGGCAAAGCCATTTGATGAGGCTGGTAAATTTTTACAGTTAATTGCAATCGAGGTTAAAAGTAGAGATGGGAATGCTCCTTTAGAAGGAGATGTTATCACAGATGCTTTTCAAGATTTTAGTCAATTAGGCGGAAGCCCTGAGATTACCATGAAAATGAACGCTATTGGTGCGAAAACATGGAAATTACTTACTGCTGATAACATTGGTCGAAGTGTTGCGATTGTTTTAGATAACTATGTATACTCTTTCCCAAATGTAAATCAAGAAATTGCAGGCGGTGTTTCTAGTATTTCAGGTGATTTTACCATTGAAGAAGCTAAATTAATTGCAAATATTCTTAAGGCTGGTAAGTTACCTGCTCCTGCAAGAATTGTAGAAGAGGCGGTAGTAGGGCCATCTTTAGGTCAAGAGTCAATTAATAAAGGGTTATTGTCTTTCATAGTAGCACTTGTAATTGTGTTGTTATACATGATTTTTTACTACGGAAAAGCCGGTATTGCTTCTGACATTGCTTTGTTGGCCAACCTGTTCTTTATAATGGGAGTAATTGCATCAACAAATATTGCATTAACGCTTCCGGGTATTGCAGGTATCGTATTAACAATTGGTATCTCTGTCGATGCGAACGTTCTTATTTATGAAAGAATCCGAGAGGAATTAAGAGCAGGAAAGGGTGCTAGATTAGCAGTTGCCGATGGATATAAGAATGCATACTCTTCAATTATTGATGCAAACGTTACTACCATATTAACAGGTATTATTTTATGGTACTTTGGTACAGGTCCAGTTGAAGGTTTTGCGAAAACATTGGTAATTGGTATTTTAACTTCTTTGTTTAGTGCTATCTTTATTACTCGACTAATTTTCGCTTGGAGATTAGACAATAAAAAAGAGGTTACTGTTTCGACAAAAATGACAGAGAATGCATTTACTAACATGAAGATCAACTTTATTCCAAAGAGAAAAATGTATTACATGATCTCAGGAGTTTTGATCTTAGCAGGTATTGCGTCCTTCGTAACAAAAGGTCTGTCTTACGGTGTAGATTTTAATGGAGGAAGATCTTACTTGGTGAGTTTTGATGAATCGGTTTCTACATCTGATGTTCGAAATGCGTTGGCTGGAGCTTTTGAAGCAGCGCCAGAGGTTAAAACTTTTGGAGAAGATAACCAAGTGAAAATTACAACAGGTTTTATGATTAACAGTGAAGATCCAACTGCAGATGATCAGGTTGAAGCATTGTTAATCGAAGGCTTGAAAGAAGTAGGCAACAATGCACAAATTCTAAGTTCTCAGAAAGTAGGGCCAACTATCGCGGATGATATTAAGAACTCATCAATCCTTGCAATATTATTTTCATTGATTGTTATCTTCTTATACATCTTATTAAGATTTAGAAAGTGGCAATATGGACTAGGAGCAGTTATAGCAATTTTCCATGATGTAATCATCGTGTTAGCGATCTTCTCAATATTCTGGGGTATTCTGCCATTCTCTTTAGACATTGATCAAGCGTTTATTGCAGCTATACTTACCGTGGTAGGTTACTCGATCAACGATACAGTTGTTGTGTTTGACAGAATTAGAGAGTATTTAGGCTCATACAAAAAGAGAGAAATGGAAGAAGTTGTGAATGATGCATTAAACAGCACATTAAGTAGAACAGTGAATACTTCGCTTTCTACCTTCTTTGTATTGTTGATGATTTTCATCTTCGGTGGCGAAGTGATTAGAGGATTCGCATTTGCTCTGCTTGTTGGTGTGGCAGTAGGAACATATTCTTCACTTTGTGTTGCAACGCCAATTGTTGTAGACCTTACTAAAAAAGTAATTGAAAAGACTAAGAAATAGTTTTTCCTTTAAATAATTTCAAAGCCTCGTTTGCATCATGCAGACGAGGCTTTTTTGTTACTTTTGCAGCCTATCTACATAGCATGACATTATTATTTATTTCTACTCAAGAATTGATTTTTGCAGGACTCGTTATAGTCTTGTTGTTTGGTTCCAAACGAATTCCTGAAATAGCAAAAGGCTTAGGCAAGGGGATCAGAGAATTTAAAAATGCTACTAGTGATATCCAAGAGGAAATTCGAAAAACATCAAAAGAAGTAACTGACCAAGTTGATGTGACAAAAAACATTCGTTCAGATAAAAAAGAGAAATCTTAAATGGAATACTTGTGGCTGATTTTAGGCCTAGTTGCTTTAGTTTTAGGAGGTGAGTTTCTTGTAAAAGGAGCGGTAAGTATTGCCTTAAAAGCCAAAATTTCTCCGCTCGTAGTGGGTATGACTGTAGTGTCTTTTGGTACTTCTGCCCCTGAATTACTTGTTAGTTTAAGTGCAGTTTTTGATGGTTATCCTGATGTAAGTGTAGGTGCTGTTGTTGGTTCCAATATTTCGAACATCGGTTTAGTTCTTGGAATAACTGTTTTAATCTTCCCTATTGTGGTGAATCGAGACAGCCTTCGCATCGATTGGCCGCTGATGATTTTAGCCACTTTTATGTTTTACTTTTTCGCAATGAATGGTGAAATATCTTGGTGGGAAGGTTCAATCTTTATGGTTATCCTGTCCTTGTTTACTTTTTGGCTTATTCGTCGTTCTCGCAGAGAGGGAATTCAGCTAGCTGCAGAAAGCGAGGTAGAGGAGATTAATGTTGGAAACCCGGTTTATAAAGACGTTTTCTTTTTGGCAATAGGAATGTTGGCACTTTACTTTGGTGCAGAATGGTTAATCGATTCAGTTGTTAGTATAGCAAGCAGCCAAGGAGTCAGTGAAAAGTTGATATCTGTTACTATTGTAGCTTTTGGTACAAGTTTGCCTGAATTGGTTACTTCAGCAATGGCAGCAGTTCGGAAAGAAACCGATATTTCTATTGGTAACCTTATTGGCTCGAATATCTTTAACATTTTCGCCATTTTAGGAATAACATCAATTTTACATCCTCTAAAGATTTCTCAAAGTATCAATCAATTTGATATGTACTTTTTGTTAGCGATTTCAATATTGTTACTTCCATTAATGCTGTTTGGAAAGAAAATAGGTCGCCTAAAGGGAGTTTTTTTAATTCTATTTTACGCAGGGTACGTTTATTTTTCAATAATGGCCGAAAAATAAAGGGGTATTTTTTAAAATAAAGCACTTTTTTACAGCTAGGGGTATCTTTTTTAGGGGGTGTTGATAAATTTTACATCGCTTTTTGTTGTTGGCTGACTTTCTTTAATACTTTTGCCGCTTAAACTTAAACACCTCCTCAAAATGGCAATTATTCGATTTAAAGCATTAGAAGCTTCTATGTCAAGAACACCTAGAATTGTAGAAGCTCCTTCAAAAAAGATTTCTGAATACTATGGAATGAACGTTTTTGACAAAAACGTTATGGCTGAGTATATGTCTAAAGATATTTACAGTCAAGTAATGCAAACAATTGATGATGGGAAAACCATTGATCGTAAGATTACTAACTCTGTTGCTTCGGCCATGAAGGCATGGGCGATGGAAAAAAATGTAACACACTATACGCACTGGTTTCAGCCTTTAACAGGAACTACCGCGGAAAAGCACGATGCGTTTTTTGAGCCAATAAACGACAACAATGTAATTGAGCGATTTGATGGAGGGCAATTGGCGCAACAAGAGCCCGATGCTTCAAGTTTACCAAATGGTGGAATTAGAAACACCTTTGAGGCTAGAGGTTATACCGCTTGGGACCCTAGCTCGCCGGCTTTCATAATTGGTAATACTTTATGTATTCCAACAATTTATATTTCATACACAGGTGAAGCATTAGATTACAAAACACCATTATTAAAAGCATTAAGTGCCGTAGATAAAGCAGCGGTTGAGGTTTGTCGTTATTTCGATAAAAACGTGAACAAAGTAAGTGCTACTCTAGGTTGGGAGCAAGAGTACTTCTTGGTTGACAAGGCGCTTTTTACAGCTCGACCTGATTTGGTGATGACAGGTAGAACCGTTTTTGGACACATTCCTGCAAAAGGTCAAGAGCTTGATGATCATTATTTCGGTAGTATTCCTGAGAGAGCTCATGCTTTTATGGTGGAATTGGAAATCGAGTGTATGAAGTTGGGCATTCCATTAAAAACAAGACATAATGAAGTTGCTCCAAATCAATACGAGTTTGCACCGGTGTTTGAAGAGGCAAACTTAGCAGTAGATCACAATCAGCTGTTGATGGACATGATGGAGAAAATTGCAAGAAAGCACAACTTTAGAGTGCTATTACACGAAAAGCCTTTCGCAAACGTAAATGGCTCAGGTAAGCACAACAACTGGTCATTGTCAACAAACACTGGAGTTAACTTGTTAAGCCCTGGAAAAAATCCAAAATCAAACCTTCAATTTTTAACCTTCTTAATCAATACTATTAAGGCGGTTCACGATAACGAGCGTTTGTTGAGAGCATCAATGGCAACAGCTGGGAATGAGCATAGGCTTGGTGCAAATGAGGCACCTCCGGCAATTATTTCTGTTTTTATTGGTGAGGAATTAACAAAGATGCTAGATCAATTGGTATCGAAAGTAAAGGATGGGAAATCATTAACAGCTGAAGAGAAGACAGAATTAAAACTGAACATTGGTAAAATCCCTGAGATTTTATTAGACAATACCGATCGTAACAGAACTTCCCCTTTTGCATTTACAGGAAACAAGTTTGAATTCCGAGCAATTGGTTCTTCTGCTAACTGTTCTTCTGCAATGATTGTAATTAACTCAATTGTAGCAAAACAATTAAAAGAGTTTAAGAAGGATGTTGATTCCTTGATTAATAAAGGAGTTAAAAAAGACGAAGCAATCTTTAGAATTTTAAAGAAATATACCATTAGTTCAAAGAATATTCGTTTTGAAGGGAATGGGTACGGAGATGAATGGATTGCAGAAGCTGAGCGAAGAGGATTGTCTCATTTAAGAACTACTCCTGCAGCAATTGCCGAAATGGGCTCGAAGCAGACGTTGGCCCTTTACGAAGAGCTTAACGTAATGACAAATCGCGAAACTTTGGCTCGTCAAGAAATTGCATATGAGTTGTACACCAATTTAATTCGAATTGAAGCGAGAGTTATTGGTGATTTAGCTCAAAATCATATTCTTCCAACGGCGTTAAAGTATCAGAATCAATTAATAAAGAACGTGCAAGGCTTGAAAGATATATTAAGTTCTTCTGATTTTAAAGAATTGGCATGCGTTCAATTAGAGATGATTAAAGGTATTTCAAAGCACATGAAAACGGTGCAAGAAACTACTGAGAAAATGATTGTTGAAAGAAAGCGAATTAATAAACTAGACGATCCTAAGCAGAAGGCAAACGAATATTCTGACATCGTAAAGCCATTGTTTGACATCATACGATACAGCGTAGATAAGTTGGAACTAATGGTAGATGATGAGATTTGGCCGTTGCCAAAGTATAGAGAATTGTTGTTTAATCACTAGAATTTTACAAGACAGACTACCTTTTGCTAAGCGAATAGCGTTTTTTACCAAAATGTTTGGAGCAAAAGCAAGGAAATTTTGTTTATTTTAGCAGCCATTGAATTCAAATACCAGACATAAATGAAGTTATTGAAATTTGTTGGGTTGTCTTTTATTTTCTGTCTTTTCAGTTTGCAGATTACTGCGCAGAAAAGTTACTTAGATGATGCGGACAAAGCGTTAATGCAAGAAGAGAAATATTTCGAAGCAATTGAGCTTTACAAAAAGGCCTATGTGAAAGAGCCTGCTAGAGATGTAAAGGTACAAATTATTTTCAAAATTGCTGAGGCGTATAGATTGAGTGATCAACAATTACAAGCTGAAGTTTGGTATGATAAGTCTGTAATCGCACAATATGCAGATCCTATCGCCAACATGAGATTGGCAGATATGAAAATGATGAATGGCAAGTACGATGAAGCTTTGGTCGCTTATCAAAAATATGCAGCAGAAGTGCCATCTGATCCTAGAGGTAAGAAAGGCATAGAAGCGGCGGAACAAGCTCAAAGTTGGGCAGATAATCCGGAAGGGTTAATTGTTGAGCCTGCAATTTTGATTAATTCCGAGTTTTACGACTACAATCCGGCATTTTCTGACAGAAAGGACATGGAAATGATTTTTACGTCAACGCGTGAAGGTTCCACAGGTTCAAATACCTCAGAGGTAACAGGTGGTAACTTTTCTGATCTTTACATCACCCAAAGAGATAAAAAGGGTAAGTGGAGTGTGCCAGTTTTAGTGGAAGGAGAAGGAATAAACACAGAAGACAGTGAAGGTGGCGTAGTAGTGAATTCTCGGAGAAATTTAATGTATTTCACGAGATGTAGAGTTGAGAAAAACGGTTACATGGGTTGTCAAATTTTAAGTGCAAAGCGCCAAGGTGTTAAATTTGCAACGCCCGAGGTGATAGCAATCGCATCAGATAGTGCAGTAGTTGGTCACCCAGCTTTGTCTCCCGATGATAAAATCTTAGTTTTTGCTTCTGATATGGATGGTGGACAAGGTGGAAAAGACTTGTGGTACATTCGCGAAGAATCAAGAGGCAAGTGGAGTGCACCAATTAATCTTGGTCCAGAAATTAATACAACAGGAGATGAAATGTTTCCTTTTATTAAAGAAAATGGAACGCTGTATTTTGCATCAAATGGACATGTTGGAATGGGTGGATTAGATATTTTCTCAGCTGAGAATGTAGGAGACGCTCAATGGGGAAAGGTAACGAACATGAAAGCGCCAATTAACTCAAGCGCGAATGATTTTGGTATTACTTTTTCTGGAAATAAAAATAGAGGCTTCTTTTCTTCAAGTAGAGAAGGCGGCAGAGGAAAAGACGATATTTGGCAGTTTAGTGAACCTCCAATTCTGTTTGTTTTAAAAGGTTTGGTGAAAGATTTAGAAACTGGACAGCCGTTAGTAGCAGCAAACGTGAAGTTAATTGGAACAGATGGAAGTTCAGCTGAAGTTCAAACAGGAGCCGATGGAACTTTTGAATTTGCTAAAAATGGAGATGCTGATTATATCAATAAAAATACATCATACCAATTGACTGTTTCTAAGCCTAATTACTTAAATGCAAAAGGTAAAGAAACAACAGTGAATGTGGAAGAATCGAAAATATTTGCTCACTTGTACGAGTTACAACCAATTACTGAGAAAGCAATTAAGCTTCCTGAGATTGTATACCCATTTAACCAAGCAAACATTACCCCACAAGCAGCAGATTCATTGGAATTCTTATATAAGATTCTTGTAGATAACCCGAAGTTAGTAATTGAGCTTCGTGCAAATACAGATAGTAGAGGTGGTGATGACTACAACTTGAAATTATCTCAAAAACGAGCCGATTCGGCTGTTGCATATTTGGTAAGAAGAGGGATTGATCCTGAAAGAATGGAGCCAAAAGGTTATGGAGAAACAAACTTGTTAATTTCTGATGATGAAATTGCAAAATTAGCTTCAGAAGAAGAGAGAGAAGCGGCTCATCAGGCGAATCGTAGAACAGAATTTAGTATTTTGAGAGACGATTTTGTTCCTGCAAACCCTGCTGGAGAAGCGGAGGGGCAAGGTGATGCTGCTCCTGCAGAGGGAGGAGAGCAAGTTGCACCAGAAGGTGACGCTAACCCAGAAACTGAAGCAGTTCCTGAGGCAGAAGATGAAGGAGCAGAAGACGAACAATAGATACAGTATTAATAAAAATGAAACATCCATTTTCTCTATGAAATTGGATGTTTTTTTTATAGCATAAAATGGACAAAGGAAGGTATAACTTAAGAGGCGTTTCTGCTGATAAAGAGGACGTGCACAACGCTATTAAAAATGTTGATAAAGGATTATTCCCAAAAGCATTCTGTAAAATAGTTCCTGATTATTTAACTGGAAGCGACGATCACTGCGTAGTTATGCATGCTGATGGGGCAGGAACAAAATCGGCCTTAGCCTATATGTATTGGAAAGAGACAGGAGACATTTCAGTTTGGAAAGGAATTGCCATGGATGCAATTACCATGAATATAGATGATTTGTTATGTGTTGGTGCAATTGACAATATTTTGCTGAGTTCAACAATTGGTAGGAATAAGAATTTGATTCCGGGGGGAGTTATTTCTGAGATTATCAACGGCACGGAGGAAATACTTACCGAACTGCGTTCTCATGGCATTGGTATTTACAGTACAGGTGGGGAAACTGCAGACGTAGGAGACTTAGTAAGAACGATAATTGTTGACTCTACGGTTACCGCTAGAATGAAGAAGTCTGATGTAATATCAAATAATAACATAAAAGCCGGTGACGTAATTGTTGGCTTGGCTTCTTTTGGACAAGCTTGTTACGAGTCAGAGTACAATGGAGGTATGGGAAGTAATGGTCTAACTTCTGCACGTCATGATGTTTTTAGCAAGTACTTGTCAGAGAAGTTTCCAGAATCTTACGATGCTGCAGTTCCTTCAGATTTAGTTTACTCCGGGAGTAAAAAATTAACAGACTCAATTGAAGGCTCGCCAATAGATGCAGGTAAATTAGTACTCTCTCCAACTAGAACCTATGCTCCTATTATAGCAGAGATGCTAAAATCACACAGGGATTCTATTCATGGTATGGTTCATTGCAGTGGTGGTGCCCAAACAAAGGTTCTTCATTTTGTAGATCAAGTTCATGTAATTAAAGATGACTTATTCGATATACCACCTCTTTTTAAACTGATTCATGAAGAGTCTCAAACACCGTGGAAAGAAATGTATAAGGTTTTTAACATGGGGCATAGAATGGAATTGTATGTACCTAAAGATGCTGCGGCAGATTTGATTGCAATTTCAAAGCAGTACAATGTAGATGCAAAAATTGTTGGACGAGTTGAGGCATCTGAAACGAAAAAATTGACGATAAAGTCGCCTTACGGAACATTTGAATATTAAGAGATGAGTAGTTTAATTGAAAAGTTACAGTCTATAAAAGATAGATGGATTGACGTTTCGCAGCAAATTGTTGATCCGGAGATTATTGCTGACATGGATCGTTATGTTAAGCTGAACAAAGAGTATAGTGATTTGAAGGTAATTGTTGACGCTTTTGATGATTACACTAATGTGTTGGCGAACATCGATTCTTCTAGGGAAATCTTATCAAATGAAAAGGATGAGGAGTTTCGAGAAATGGCAAAGATAGAATTTGACGAGCTGCAAAAGCGAAAAATAACCTTAGAGGATGAGATAAAAATTATGCTCATTCCGAAAGATCCGGATGATAATAAGAATGTGATTATTGAAATAAGAGCTGGAGCAGGAGGAGATGAGGCAAGTATTTTTTCAGGAGACTTATACAGAATGTATGTAAAGTACATTGAGGGTAAAGGTTGGAAACACGAAGTAACAACTATAAACGAGGGCACCTCAGGAGGTTTTAAGGAAATTGGACTAGAGGTTAGTGGTAATAACGTTTATGGAATTATGAAATATGAATCTGGCGTGCACAGGGTTCAACGAGTTCCGCAGACAGAAACACAGGGAAGAGTTCATACCTCGGCAGCTTCTGTAGCCGTGCTTCCAGAGGCTGATGAAGTGGATGTAAAAATTAATCCAGCCGACATTAAAAAAGACACCTACCGAGCATCAGGCGCGGGCGGGCAGCACGTGAACAAGACAGAATCAGCAGTTCGGTTAACACACATTCCTACGAATACGGTTGTTGAGTGTCAAGATGGGCGTTCTCAGTTGAAAAACTATGAGAAAGCAATGAAGGTTCTAAGAACCCGAATTTATGAAGCAGAGGTAGAAAAGCGTGAGAAAGAAATTGCTGCCGATCGTAAATCTCAAGTTTCAACCGGTGACCGGTCTGCTAAAATTAGAACCTACAACTATCCGCAAGGGAGGGTTACGGATCATAGAATAAACCTAACACTTTATAACCTGGAAGGAATAATTAACGGAGATCTTGGACCGGTGATTGAAGGATTGCAAATGGCAGCAAATGCTGAAAAAATGAAAGAAGGTCTAAGAGATGATAACGCAGTGAACTAATGACTCGTAAAGAACTAATCGAACAAATCAAGAAAAAGCAATCCTTCCTTTGTGTTGGGTTAGACTCAGATCTTGAAAAAATTCCTCAACATTTATTAAAGTTTGAAGATCCAATCTTAGAATTTAATAAACGAATCATCGACGCTACAAAAGATTACTGTGTGGCATACAAACCCAACATAGCTTTTTATGAAAGCATGGGAGAACAAGGGTGGAGGACTTTAAAAGCCACCTTAGACTACATTCCGAAAGACATTTTTACAATCGCTGACGCAAAACGCGGTGACATTGGGAATACAGCAAACATGTATGCTAAAACTTTCTTTGATACCTACAATTTTGATTCCGTTACCATAGCTCCATATATGGGAGAAGATTCGGTTACCCCTTTTCTTTTACATCAAAATAAATGGGGGATTGTACTTGGCTTAACATCGAACAAAGGTGCTTTCGATTTTCAATTCTCAGAACTTAAAAGTGGAGAATTACTTTATGAAAAGGTGCTGAAAACGACTGCATCGTGGGGAACCGATGAGAACCTTATGTTTGTTGTTGGAGCAACAAAAGCAGAGTCACTTGGATCGATTCGAAAAATTATTCCTAGCCACTTTTTGCTTGTCCCAGGAGTTGGTGCGCAAGGAGGCAGTTTGGCTGAAGTTTGCAAATATGGTCTCACTGCCGATTGTGGTTTGTTGGTTAATTCTTCTAGAGGAATTTTGTATGCTGGAAATGACCTTCATTTTGCAGAAGCTAGCACAAAGGTGGCAAAAGAGATTCAGCAAGAAATGTCCGACTTACTTCAAATGATTTGAATCAAAAATGACTAAAGTAATAGCATTTTGCATTCTATTTGTCATCACATTAAATTTCTTTGCGCAGCAGACTTCAATAACAATAATTGAAGATGGTGATACAACATCTCATCAAATCATATATCATTTAACAGATTCATTTAAGGAGAGTAAGTTGATCGGTTTTTTTAAAACAAATCCTTCACAGAAATCGATTGAGAAAAACTATTTTCTAGGAAAACAAGGTGGTAAGGAATATACCTACTTCCCTTCAGGAAAAATATACGAGGTAAGTATCTTTCAAAATGGCAAGCGGAATGGAGATTATTCGAGGTACAATTCTTTGGGAGAATTGGTAATTAAGGCTCGTTATTTAAATGGAAAGTTAAATGGGTTTTTTATCAATAGGGCAGAGCACTACCAAGGCAAATACTCCAATGGGTTAAAAGATGGAAAGTGGGAATACAATGTAGGTTCACCGAATTACTACAAGGAATTTTACAGTAATGGAGTATTGGTAGAAAAGCGACAAATTTTTCCAAAAGATTTGCCATTCTTTAATCGTGAAAAGACTGAAATAATTGCTGAGTCTAAGTCGCCAAATGAAGATTCTCTCTTAATTCCATATCAAGGCGATTCAACATGGTTTGGGTTACAATATGCTCCTCAAGAATTACTTTCTCACCCTGCAATGAGGAAGGCTTATTTTAAGGATTTTCCAAATCAGATAGCGCATACCAAATATGTGTATAATGGCTATGTAAATGGCATGTATAAAATTTATTATCCAAACGGTAAGTTGTATCTCTTTGCAAATTACACGGCAGGTCTGTTAGATGGAAGTTGGAAAATGTTTCGAGAAAACGGAGAACTTTTAATAAAAGGCAAATATTTAGATGGGAATAAAATTGGAGCTTGGAAAATCGATATTGGAACAAAAACTGAGCGCAAAGAGGTGTATCGAAATGGAATTTTGAAGAAGTCAACAAGTAAATCAAAATAATTACCTTCGTTTCAAATGAATGAAGATCTCTTACAATACATTTGGAATTTTCAACTTTTTAATCCACTTGAGCTTGAAACTACTGAAAATGAAAAGATGCAAGTTGTTCGCGCGGGTGCGCAGAATTTCCATTCTGGGCCAGACTTTTTTAACGGCCAAGTTCGAATAGGTGAAACATTGTGGGTTGGAAATATTGAAATTCACATTAAATCAAGCGACTGGAAAAAGCACAATCACCAGAATGATATTGCGTACAGTAAAATTATTTTACATGTAGTTTGGGAAGACGATGAGCCGGTTTTTCAAGAAAATGGCGAGCGTGTGGCTACAATTGAGTTAAACGGCAGGGTGAAAAAATCTGTTTTTGATAAGTTTAATCAATTGCAAAATGCTAAAACTTGGATTCCTTGTGAGTCTGAGATTAAGAATGTGGATGAATTTGTTAAGATTCAAGCGATAGAAAGAAAGTTGATTGAACGACTTGAGTCTAAGTCGAACCGAATAAATCAAATTTTACAACTTCGCAAAAACGATTGGGAGGCAACACTCTATCAGTTGTTGGCAAAATATTTTGGCTTCAAAGTAAATGCGGTCCCTTTTGAGTTGTTAGCAAATACAATTGATTTTAATTTGGTTCGAAAACATCGCACTAACGAGCATCAACTTTTTGCACTCTTTTTTGGTCAAGCGGGCTTCTTGCATTCAGGTTTGAAAGGAAGTTTTCCAATAGAATTATTCAAAGAATATTCTTTTTTGGCAAACAAGTACCAACTTCAAGCATTAGATTCAAGTATTTGGAAATTTATGCGAATGCGTCCGCTTAACTTTCCAACGATAAGAATAGCCCAATTTATTGGTCTCTTTGTGAAAAGCCCAAACTTGTTTCAAGCTATTTTAGAAGCGGAAGAATTAATCGATTTACAAAAGTTGTTCAAAATTGAGCCTCACGGTTATTTCGATTCGCATTATCGTTTCGATGTGCCTGCAAGTAAGAAGCAAAAAAAGCCAATTGGCAATGCTTCTATCGATATACTTCTTATAAATGTGATTATTCCAATTTTATTCAATTATGGGAAACAAACTGACAATGAGAAGTTGCAGTCTAGGGCTATTGCCTTTTTACAGGCTATAAAAGCAGAGAAAAATTCAATTACAAAGAAATGGCAAGAATTGGAAATGCCATTAACTTCTGCCTATGATTCGCAAGCCTTGATTCAACTGAAAAACGAGGATTGTAGCAATAAAAAATGTTTAACTTGCGCCATTGGAATGGCAATTCTTAAACCCAAGAACAATGATTAATAGAATTCAGTATTTCTTTGAGCGTTATGCTTTTGGAGTTTGTGCTTGGTGGGGACAAAAACTTGGTCTCCCATCTGCTAACATAAGGAAGTTTTTTATTTACTTTTCTTTTTTAACACTTTGCTCCCCAATTATACTTTATCTTCCAATGGCTTTTGTATTAGAGCATAAGTACATGTTCAAACTCAAGAAAAGAAAAACCATCTGGGACATATAGAACTGCGCAATGAACTACTACCAAAGGTTTAAAAAGCTTTACATTGCTTTTTTTATAGTTATTCTTATTGTCATAGTTGGTGTAATAGGTTTCTCTACTATTGAAAACTATTCGTTTGGCGATTCGCTATACATGACTATTATAACAGTTTCTACTGTTGGTTTTCAAGAAGTTAAACCTCTTAGTGAAGCGGGGAGAAATTTCACAATGTTTCTTATTGTTTTTAGTTTAGGTACCTTCGCTTATGCAATTAGTACCATAATTTTATACTTAATCGATGGTGAGTTCAAAAGGTACCTATTAGAACTTCGTAAAGTGAAAAAAATACAAAAGTTAGAAAACCATGTAATCATTTGCGGTTATGGTAGAAATGGCAAACAGATCGTTCAAGAGTTGAAAGAATCAGGTCAAGAGTATATTTTAATTGAAAAAGATCCTGAGGTAATTAATGAAGCCATAACAGAAGATTGCAACAATTACTTAGAAGGAGAGGCTACGGAGGATGCTGTTTTAATAGAGGCAGGAATTGAAAGAGCAAAAGCATTAATTACAACATTACCTGAGGATGCTGATAACGTTTTTGTAGTGCTCACTGCAAGAGAAATGAATAAGAAACTATTGATTATTAGCCGAGCGTCTAAAGATTCTTCTGACAAGAAATTAAAAATGGCAGGAGCAGACAATGTGGTTATGCCGGACAAGGTTGGAGGTGCGCACATGGCTTCTTTAGTAATAAAGCCGGATGTTGTAGAGTTTCTGAATCACCTTTCGGGTCAAGATGAAAACATTTCTTTAGAAGAGATTAGTTACGATACGTTACCCGCTGAATTCAAGAACAAATCGATTGCTGATTTGCAAATTAGAAGACGATCTGGGGCAAACATCATTGGATTAAAAAATAAACAAGGCGAGTACATCTTAAATCCTTCTCCTGAGGAGATTATTGGCGAAGGGTCGAAGGTATTTGTTCTTGGTATGAAACATCAAGTAGAGAAATTATTGAAATGGGAATAAAGAAAAAAATAATAGTAACCGGATCAAACGGGTTATTGGGACAAAAGTTGGTTGATCAGTTGGCTGGAAACAAACAGTTTGAATTGATAGCAACCTCTCGTGGGAAAAATAGAATTTCGAAAATATCTGGCTTTACCTATGAACCAATGGACATTACATCGCAAGAAGATGTAATGAGAGTATTTGATGCTTACAAACCCGATGTGCTTATTAACACGGCAGCCATGACCAATGTAGATGCGTGTGAAGACGATCGTGAAGGTTGTTGGTTGTTAAATGTAACTGCTGTTAAAAACCTTATTGTTGCTGCTGAAAAGCACAACTCTCATTTTATTCAGCTTTCAACAGATTTTATTTTTGATGGAGAGAACGGCCCATACAAAGAAACAGATAAAGCAAATCCACTAAGTTATTATGGCGAATCGAAGCTCGCAGCGGAAAAATTACTACAAGTTGCATCATGCAGGTGGGCAATAGCACGCACCATAATTGTATATGGAATAGTTGAAGATATGAGTCGGTCAAATATTGTTTTATGGGCGAAAAGTGCGCTAGAAAAAAGACAAAAACTAACCATAGTTAACGACCAGTTTCGTTCACCAACCTTAGCTGAAGATTTAGCGAAGGGCTGTATTTTAATTGCAGAAAAGGAAGCGGAAGGAATTTACCATCTTTCCGGAAAAGATACCATGAGTATTGTTGAACTTGTTCGACGAGTGGCTAAATACTATAAATTAGATGAGAGTTTTATCGAAGAAATATCTTCAGCCTCATTAAACCAAGCGGCCAAAAGGCCACCACGAACAGGTTTTGTTATAGAAAAGGCCGTTGCAGAACTGGGGTATAATCCTGTTAGTTTTGAAGAGGGTATTCGGTTCCTCGAAACGCAATTGAATTAGCAATAGTTTCAAACTCTTATTTTGCTTTCTTATATTTGTTCACTTACCAAAAAAACATCCTCCTTATGTTAAAGAATTTAGTAGTGTTAATTCTTACAGTTTTTTCATTTTCAGTATTTTCGGCTGATTTTTCTGCAGAGCTTAAAGTTGAAAATCCGACTGCTGAAATTAATGACGGCGAAGCCTATGTGATTACTTCAGGAGGAACGCCTCCTTTTACATACAAGTGGTCTAGTGAAAAAACTCCATTAAGTTCAAGTAACTGTAAGGAATTAACTGAGGGTAGAGATTTTTCTGTAGTAGTTACTGATGCAGATGGGAATACTAAAGAGTTAAGTGGTAAAATCGAAACAGAATCAATAGCAGAAAAGATTAATAAGTTCTTTGTTCCAATCGTTGGGGTGATGAGCGACTTTTTGTTTTCCGATCCATTTTCTGCAATAGGAATTTATGATCCAACTGTTTATGCGGATTTAAAAAATGTAAAAGCAGCAGGTTGGTCAAATCCTGAGATTAACAAAATCGTTCTAAAACAGTGGATGATAGCCGATGGTAAACCTGTAAAGAAAGGTGATTTTATTGCAGTGATTACACAAGATAACGAGCGGGAAGTTTACATGTATGCTAACGACAATGGAACACTTAGGCACAATGTGAAGGAGGGTAAAGTAATTTATGATGCCAATAATATCCAAGATGTAATTGAGGTAGGAGCAGAAAATTTAGCATCTATCCTTTACGATTCTCCGCGGCCTGTTTTACATCCAAATGGAGATGTTCAGAAAAAAGGAATTCCTTTTATTGTTGTTTGGTTGGTCTTAGGAGCTATATTCTTTACGGTTAGAATGCGCTTTATCAACATTAAAGGTTTCAAGCATGCATTACAGCTAGTTCAGGGTAAATTTACAGACCCTTCTCATGCAGAGGAGGGGGAAGTTTCACATTTTCAAGCACTAACAACAGCTCTTTCTGCTACAGTAGGTTTAGGGAATATTGCAGGGGTAGCAGTTGCAATATCGCTTGGAGGTCCTGGAGCAACCTTTTGGATGATCATAGCAGGTTTAATAGGTATGTCATCAAAATTCGTTGAATGTACACTAGGTGTGAAATATAGAATCATTAATGAAGAAGGCGAGGTTTCGGGTGGTCCAATGTACTACCTTAGAGAAGGTTTGAAGCGTAAAAATTTAGGCGGTTTAGGTAAGGTGCTAGCTGTTATCTTCGCGATTTTGTGCATCGGTGGATCACTTGGAGGGGGTAACATGTTCCAAGCAAATCAAGCCTTTGCTCAATTGTCAAATGAATTTCCTATTCTTTTAGGAAAGGGACCGTTGTTCGGTTTAGTGTTGGCGATGCTAGTTGGAATTGTAATTGTTGGCGGAATTAAAAGTATCGCTAAAGTGACAGATAAAATCGTTCCCTTTATGGCCGGTCTTTACGTGCTGTTTTCTCTAATTATTATCGGAATGAACATCGGTAATGTTGGCGATGTTTTCGTAGAAATATACAACGGAGCATTTAACTCTCCTGCCATTAAAGGTGGTGTAATAGGAGTTTTAATAGTTGGTTTTCAAAGAGCAGCGTTTTCAAATGAAGCGGGTGTAGGTTCTGCATCTATTGCTCATTCAGCTTCTAAAACAAAAGAGCCAGTAAGTGAAGGAATTGTTGCACTACTTGAGCCTTTTGTAGATACAGTTGTAGTTTGTACTATGACTGCATTAGTGCTAGTTTTTACAGGCTATGCCGATGGAACATCTAGTCTAGAAGGTGCGCAACTTACATCTGCTGCATTCGGTAGTGTTTTTCCTTGGTTTTCCTTGGTATTGGTAATTGCAATATTCTTATTTGCATTCTCTACTATGATTTCTTGGTCGTACTATGGTTTAAAGGCGTGGACATTCTTATTTGGTTCAACAAAAACCTCAGAATACTCGTATAAATTAATTTTCCTTTTATTTATAATCATTGGTTCTTCAGTAGGGTTAGGCGCTGTATTAGATTTTTCCGATTTAATGATATTGGGTATGGCATTTCCAAATATTCTTGGTCTTGTGATTATGTCCAAAGAAGTGAAGGAAGATCTAGTATCTTATCTTGCTAGAGTTAAGAGTGGGGCAATTAAAAAGTTCAAATAATGAAAATTTTCATTGGTGCAATTGTAATTGCATCGTTAGCTTTGGTTTCTTGTAAAGAAAATACGCAGGTTAATTTAGTTTCAGGTAAAGTATTTGAAAATTGTGCTCAACCTCTTGCGAGTACTGAGATTGCTTTAAAATCAAATGTTGGAGGAAGTTTTAGTGCGCCAATTATTTTAGGCAGTGGTATCACTGCACCCGATGGGACCTTAAACTTTACTTATGAGTTGGAAGAGGAGGATTTGGGGACAGGAAGCCTGCTTTTAATTAAATCATCAGGGTTTGAGGTTTTGCTGGATAATGTTGAGCTGAATCAAGATGTTGATTTAACCTTGTATCGAAATGACTTGTCAACTGTAAAAGTTCAATTAGCCGGAACAAGAACGTTTAGCCTAACCGACACGTTATATTATTCAACTGCAAGGATAATGGATGTTTACCAAAAAGTACAACCGGTAAATGGAATTATCGATAGTTTGACAATTTCAAGTTCTAATCCAAATGCTGACAATCAACAAGAAGTGTTGTATTATGGTGTTGGATTATTAGACTTTAGACTAGCGGAAGTGGGCGCTACTATTGATGATTCAACGTATAATAAATTGCAAATTGTTCTGAACGGATGCGGCACCGAGACCGTTGTAAATTTGATTATCAACTAATGAATGAAACAACGACTTAAGGAATATTTCTATTTCAGCAAGTTAGAAAGGGTTGGAATTATAGGTTTAGTACTTGTAATTGTTTTACTCATGTTTGCCAAATATCTTTTGGTAGAATTTTACCCTAAGAATCAATTTACTCAGAAAGATACTTCTAGAATTGAGGCAATCATAGATAGTCTTGAGCAAAATCAAATCGCTCAAAAAAAAGAGGTTGAAAGTTCAATTTCAAATCCCGCGAAGCAAATTTCGCTAGCGCCCTTTAATCCAAATGAGCTAAATGCTAGTGAGTGGAAAGCCTTTGGTTTAAGTGAAAAGCAAGTAGCTGCTTTGTTAAATTATAAAGAAGCGATAGGTGGGTTTAAATCAAAGCAACAGTTTAGAAAAGTATTTGTCATCAATGATGATTTGCATGACCAGCTATCTTCTTTTATTCAATTGCCTGAAGAGCATCTTGAAGATAAACCTGCATTTCAGAAATGGGAAAAGAAAAAGTACGAGAGAGAGCCGCGCGTTTACTCCAAGGTGAATATAAACGAGGCGGACACGACTGCATTTAAAAGTTTATACGGCATTGGTAGTTTTTTAGCTAAAATGATTGTTCAAAAAAGAGAAGAATTAGGAGGATTTGTTTCAAAAGATCAGTTGAAAGAAGTTTATGGTTTAACCGAAGAGACCTTGGTTCGATTAGATTCTCAGTTCGTATTCAAACCTATTGACGTTAGGCAACTCAGCATAAACACAGCAACAATAGATGAGTTAAGAGCGCATCCTTATTTGTATTGGAAACATGCGAATGCTATAGTAAAGTACAGAGAGCAGCATGGCACGTATAAGGCTTTGGATGAAATAAAGGAAATAGTTCTCATTGATGACTCTTTGTTTCAAAAAGTAAAGCCTTATTTGAAGTTGTAAATCCCCTTAATTTTCGTTGTTTTGCAGTCGCTTAAAAGGAACATTTAAATGATCAAAGAACAGATAAAGGAAGCCATTCGAGACGTAAAAGATTTTCCGAAAGAAGGGATTATTTTTAAAGACATTACCCCGATTTTAGAAAATCCCGAACTCACCAAAGCCATCACCAAAGAGTTTGTAAGACAAATAAAACATACCAAAGTTGATGCAATTATGGGTGTTGAGAGCAGAGGGTTCTTTTGGGGACCTATGATTGCTCAGGAATTAGGGGTTCCATTTATCCCGGTTAGAAAGAAGGGCAAATTACCCTATAAAACAGTCTCTCATAAATATGATTTAGAATATGGCTCAGCTGAAATTGAAGTACATGAAGATGCGATTAAAGAAGGGGCTAATATTTTAATTCACGATGATTTACTTGCAACTGGAGGAACAGCTGCAGCTGCTGCTGAAATTGTTTTAAAACAAAAGGCCCATGTTGCTGGCTTTTTGTTTTTGGTAGTACTTGATTTCTTGAATGGATCAGCAACTTTATCGAAATACAACAATAGTATAAAAGGATTAGTCAATTATTAACTATGGATTTTAACTACACAGAAAACCAAGAGATGATCGCCCAAATGGCGAGAGATTTTGCAGAAAAACACATTCGACCAGATTTTATGAAGTGGGATGAATCGCAAGAATTCCCTGTTCATATTTTTAAACAACTTGGTGAACTTGGCATGATGGGCGTTTTAGTACCTGCAGAATATGGAGGTTCAGGCTTCGGGTATCATGAATACATTACAGTGATTACTGAAATTTCTAAAGTATGCGGATCAATTGGTTTATCAGTAGCAGCTCATAATTCGCTTTGTACAGGTCATATTTTAGCTTTTGGAAATGAAGAGCAAAAGAAGAAGTACTTGCCGAAGCTCGCAACTGCTGAGCACATTGGAGCTTGGGGTTTAACTGAGCACAACACTGGTTCAGATGCCGGAGGAATGAATACCACAGCCGTTGAGGATGGAGACTTTTACGTTTTAAACGGGGCAAAAAACTTTATTACCCATGCTGTTTCAGGAGATGTTGCTGTTGTGATTGCACGGACTGGAGAAAAAGGTGATTCTCACGGAATGTCAGCTTTTATTGTAGAAAAAGGAACTCCAGGTTTTACCTCAGGTAAAAAAGAAGATAAGTTAGGTATGAGAGCTTCTGAAACTGCCGAACTAATTTTTAGCGATTGTCGAATTCCAAAAGAGAATTTGTTAGGAAAAGTTGGAGAAGGCTTTCCGCAAGCAATGAAGGTTCTTGACGGCGGAAGAATTTCAATTGCAGCGCTTTCTTTAGGAATTGCAAAAGGGGCATACCTTGCAGCAAAGAAGTACGCACAAGAAAGACATCAATTCGGACAAGCAATTTCAAATTTCCAAGCCATTGCGTTTAAGTTGGCAGACATGGCAACAGATATTGAAGCTGCGGAATTGTTAACACATCAAGCTGCTGACATGAAAAACAAAGGTCAGAAAATGACAAAAGAGTCAGCTATTGCCAAGTATAAAGCATCTGAAGTTTGTGTTGCTGTTTCAAATGAGGCTGTTCAAATCTTCGGTGGTTATGGATACACAAAAGAGTTCCCAGTTGAGAAGTTTTACAGAGATTCAAAGCTTTGTACAATAGGCGAAGGAACTTCTGAGATTCAAAAATTAGTTATCTCAAGAGATATTTTAAAAAGCTAATTATAATTTAATAAAAAGTATTACTTTTGCACTCCAATAAAAATTAAGACGCATGTTAATAGTACCTGTAAAAGAAGGCGAGAACATAGAAAGAGCATTAAAAAAGTTCAAGAAGAAGTTTGAAAGAACTGGAACAGTAAGGCAATTAAGAGCCAGACAGCAGTTTGATAAGCCCTCAATCATTAGAAGAGAGCAAATCAAAAAAGCGATCTACGTAGAGAAAATGCAAAGAGAAGAAGAAGCTTAATTTTAAGTTTTTTTACCTTTAAATATAGTACCACCTTAAATACTATTGCTTAACTTGCAATTGTATTTAACGTGGTTTTTTTATGCCCATAACTCAGTTTCTAAATCACATTCAAAAGAATAAGCGATACTCTATTCATACATTAAAAGCGTATAAGTCAGATTTGATTCAGCTGGAACTATACTTGCAGAGCCAGTATGAGTTAGAACTTATAGAAGCAAACTCAGCTTCGCTACGTTCTTGGATTGTCCAATTGCTAGAGTCAGGCATCGAGAACAAAACCATCAATCGAAAAATTTCAACACTTAAGTCTTTTTACAAATACCTTTTAAAAGAAGAGTTGATTTCGACAAACCCTACTGGCAAGTTAGTTTCTCCAAAGTTGGGTTCCACACTTCCCAATTTTGTTCGCGAAAAGGAAATGACGAACTTGTTAGATCAGTTTCAATTTGAGAATTCATTTAAAGGTATTCGCGATAAAATGATTATTGAGCTATTGTATTCTTCGGGTATTCGATTAAGTGAATTGATTCAGCTCAAGGTTGGCGATGTCGATTTAAGTCAAAGTCAGATGAAAGTTCTTGGAAAGCGGAACAAAGAGCGAATAATACCGATTCATCGTAAGCTTTTACTTGGCATTAAGGAGTACTTGATTGAGCGAAATAGTATCGCTGAAGACCTTAATTTGTTAGTTACAGACTCGGGTAAAAAAATGTATCCAAAGTTTGTTTATCGAAAGGTTAATTACTACCTTGGACAGGTAACAACAGCAAGCAAAAAAAGTCCGCATGTGTTGCGCCACACCTTTGCTACACATATGTTGAATAATGGTGCGGAGTTAAATACGATCAAAGAAATATTGGGTCATGCAAACTTGTCGGCAACGCAGGTTTACACGCACAATACAATAGAAAAGTTGAGAAATATATACAAACAAGCTCATCCAAGAGCATAAAACCAATATCTATGAATGTAAAAATGAACGTAAGATCAGTAAACTTCGATGCAGATCAAAAATTAATCGATTTTATCCAAGAAAAAATTGACAAGTTAACTCACTTTTTCGATAAGATTATTAGTGCAGATGTTTACCTCAAAGTTGACAATACAAGCGAGATGGAAAACAAGGAGGTAGAGATTCGCTTATTTGTGCCCGGTCATGACCTATTTGCCAAGAAAACTTCGAAAAACTTTGAGGCAGCAACAGACGAAGTGACAGAAGCACTGCGTAGACAAGCTAAAAAGCATAAAGAAAAGGAGAGAATGAGATAGTTTTTAATCTGAATTTAAAGTCTTTATGTATATAAGTAAAAGACTTTGAAAAAAAGTTTAAAAATTATTTTGGGATATTATAATCTTTCATAAATTTGCAGACCTTTTTCAGGGCTAGTTTATAGTCCAGGAAAAGGTTGAAATTTTTGCCGATGTAGCTCAGTTGGCCAGAGCAGCTGATTTGTAATCAGCGGGTCGGGGGTTCGAATCCCTCCATCGGCTCGAAGCGTTCTTTAAAATACTTGAAATAATTGGGGGGATACTCAAGCGGCCAACGAGGACAGACTGTAAATCTGTTGACTACGTCTTCGCAGGTTCGAATCCTGCTCCCCCCACATCGTTTCAAAATATTGATGAATCTAAAAAGCGGGAGTAGCTCAGCTGGCTAGAGCATCAGCCTTCCAAGCTGAGGGTCGCCGGTTCGAATCCGGTTTCCCGCTCTTTTATTCTCATCAATAAAAAAATAACATCATTGCCGATGTAGCTCAGGGGTAGAGCGTTTCCTTGGTAAGGAAGAGGTCAGGGGTTCAATTCCCCTCATTGGCTCTAGATATAAAGGTTAACCTATTAATTAATTATAATAACTAAATAAAAAGCAATAAGTCATGGCTAAAGAAAATTTTGACCGGTCTAAACCACATTTAAATATTGGTACAATTGGTCACGTTGATCATGGAAAGACTACATTAACTGCTGCCATTACTACAGTTTTGGCAAAAAAAGGATTCTCAGCTCCGGTAGCGTTTGATAAAATTGATAATGCTCCTGAAGAAAAAGAAAGAGGTATTACAATTAACTCTTCTCACGTTGAGTATTCTACAGAAAAAAGACATTACGCTCACGTAGATTGTCCAGGTCACGCCGATTACGTTAAGAACATGGTAACTGGTGCTGCTCAAATGGATGGTGCTATTTTAGTAGTAGCTTCTACTGATGGTCCAATGCCACAAACAAGAGAGCACATCTTATTAGCTCGTCAGGTAGGAGTTCCTACTATCGTTGTTTTCATGAACAAAGCTGACATGGTTGATGATGAAGAGTTATTAGAGTTAGTTGAAATGGAAATTAGAGAATTATTATCTTTCTATGATTTTGATGGTGACAATACTCCAATTATTTCAGGTTCTGCATTAGGTGCATTGAACGGAGAAGCTCAGTGGGAAGATAAAGTAATGGAATTGATGGATGCTGTTGATAGCTACATTCCAATTCCTCCAAGAGATACTGATAAGCCGTTCTTGATGCCAATTGAAGATGTATTCTCAATTACAGGTAGAGGAACTGTTGCTACAGGTAGAATCGAAACAGGAGTTATTAACTCAGGAGAAGAAGTTCAAATCATGGGAATGGGAGCTGAAGGTTTAAAATCAGTTGTAACTGGTGTTGAAATGTTCAGAAAAATTCTTGACAGAGGAGAAGCAGGTGATAACGTAGGTCTTTTATTAAGAGGAATTGAAAAAACTCAAATTGGTAGAGGTATGGTAATGGCTAAGCCAGGATCAATTACTCCTCATACAAAATTTAAGGCTGAGGTTTATATCTTGAAAAAAGAAGAAGGTGGACGTCACACTCCATTCCAAAATAAATACCGTCCTCAGTTCTACTTAAGGACTACTGATGTTACCGGAGAAATTTTCTTAGAAGAAGGAAGAGAAATGGTAATGCCAGGTGATAACGTAACAATTACTGTTAATTTGATTAACAAAGTTGCGATCAACAAAGGTCTTCAGTTTGCCATCAGAGAAGGTGGAAGAACAGTAGGAGCTGGTCAGGTTACAGAAATTATTGAGTAATCAATATATGAGTTAAAGTTAGAAAAGGTGTTAGTCTTTAGATTGACACCTTTTCTTGACTTTTAAATTTTACGGGTGTAGCTCAATTGGTAGAGTAGTGGTCTCCAAAACCATTGGCTGGGAGTTCGAGTCTCTCCACCCGTGCAGAGAAAATAAAATTATGTCGAAGTTAAGAACATACATAGAAGAATCAAGTGACGAATTACTGAATAAAGTAAGTTGGCCAACATGGAGCGAATTGCAAAGTAGTGGTGTAGTCGTTATGATTGCTTCGATTATCATTTCTCTGATTATTTTTTTGATGGACACTACTTTTAGTACGTTGATGGAAAAAATCTACGAAATCATTTAATACTGATACTAGATCAACATGGGCGAGGATAATAACAAAAAGTGGTATGTCGTTAGAGCGATTAGCGGTAAAGAGAAAAAGGTAAAACTTTATATTGAGGATGAAATTAATCGTTTGAAATTAGGTGACTATGTTAGTCAAATTCTAATTCCGACAGAGAAAGTTTATCAGATTAGAAATGGTAAGAAAGTGAGTAAGGAAAGAAGTTTCTTTCCGGGATACATACTCATTGAAGCCAATTTGGTTGGAGAGATCCCTCATTTAATTCAAAAAACGACTAATGTAATTGGTTTTTTGGGTGCTGAAAAGCGAGGAGAGCCGTTACCATTGAGACAATCTGAGGTGAATAGAATCTTAGGTAAAGTAGATGAGTTAGCGGAGAGTGAAGAAGAAATGAATATACCATTCATTGTTGGAGAGTCAGTCAAAGTAATTGATGGACCATTCAACGGATTTAATGGTAGCATTGAAGAAATAAACGAAGAGAAGAAGAAATTAAAAGTAATGGTGAAGATTTTCGGAAGAAAGCAGCCGTTAGAATTAAGCTTCCTTCAAGTAGAAAAAGATTCATAATTGACATTATTTAAATAGCAAGAAATGGCTAAAGAAGTTACTGGAATTATCAAATTACAGATTAAAGGTGGAGCAGCAAATCCATCACCACCAGTTGGGCCTGCATTGGGTGCTAAGGGTGTGAACATAATGGATTTTTGTAAGCAGTTTAACGGTAGAACCCAGGATAAAGCTGGAAAAGTTTTACCGGTAGTTATTACTGTTTACGGAGACAAATCTTTTGATTTTGTAATTAAAACTCCTCCTGCAGCGGTTCAATTGTTAGAGAAAGCAAAACTTAAATCTGGTTCAGCAGAGCCAAATAGAAAGAAAGTAGCTTCTGTAACTTGGGATCAGATCAAGGAAATAGCAGAGGATAAAATGGAAGACTTAAATGCTTTTAAAATGGAATCAGCAATGAGTATGGTTGCAGGTACAGCTAGAAGTATGGGTATTACAGTTAAAGGACCAAAACCTGCTTAGTAGGTTAAAATAAAGAGACATGGCAACATTGACTAAAAAGCGTAAAGACGCTCTTGCAAAGATTGAAAAGGATAAATTATATTCTTTAAAGGAAGCTTCATCATTAGTGAAAGAATTAGCTTCTACTAATTTTGACTCATCGGTTGATTTAAGCGTAAGACTAGGAGTAGATCCTAGAAAAGCAAATCAAATGGTTAGAGGTACGGTAGCACTTCCTCATGGTGTAGGTAAAACTGTAACAGTTTTAGCTTTAGTTACACCAGACAAAGAGGCAGAGGCTAGAGAAGCGGGTGCTGATTACGTAGGTCTTGATGAATATGTTGATAAAATCAAAGGTGGTTGGACAGACGTTGATGTAATTGTTACTATGCCTAGTGTTATGGGTAAAGTTGGTGCATTGGGTCGTGTTTTAGGGCCACGAGGATTGATGCCAAACCCAAAGTCTGGTACTGTGACGATGGATGTTGGTAAAGCTGTAGCTGATGTTAAAGGTGGTAAAATTGACTTCAAAGTAGATAAATATGGTATTATCCATGCATCTGTTGGAAGAGTTTCTTTTGAAGCTGATAAAATAAGAGAGAATGCATCAGAGATGATTCAAACAATCATTAAATTAAAACCTGCAGCTGCAAAAGGAGTATACGTGAAAAGTATATCTGTATCAGGAACTATGACTCCTGGGATCCATGTTGACCCAAAAGACATTTAGACGACTAATTATTCATCATTCTATTCAATTTAGAAATGACAAAACAAGAAAAGCACGAAATCGTAAAGAATTTATCAGAGAAGTTAAATGAAAATAATATTTTCTATCTTGCTGATATTTCAGAATTAGATGCTGAGACTTCTTCTAGACTTAGAAGAATGGCATTTAAAAGAGAGGTTTCTTTAAACGTTGTAAAGAATACTTTACTTAGAAAAGCTCTAGAGGCTGCTGAAGGAAGTTACGAAGAGTTTTACGATGTATTAAAAGGAAATACCTCAATCCTTTTTTCAGAAGTAGGAAATGCTCCTGCTAAATTGATCAAAGAATTTAGAAAGAAAAGTAACAAACCAATTTTAAAGGGCGCTTACATTGAAGAAGCAATCTACATTGGTGATGAACAAATTGACACTCTGACTCAGATTAAATCTAAGGAAGAACTTATTGGAGATATCATTATGTTACTTCAATCACCTGCTAAGAATGTTGTATCTGCGCTTAAGTCAAGTGGAGGAACAATTGCAGGATTGGTTAAAACACTTTCTGAAAGGGAAGCATAAAACGTGTACGCACTCTCAATTCATATAAATTAAACAAACAAAAACAAAATAAAATGGCGGATTTAAAAGCGCTTGCTGAAGAGTTAGTAAACTTAACAGTAAAAGATGTAAACGAATTAGCAACTATCCTTAAGGATGAGTATGGCATTGAGCCTGCTGCTGCTGCTGTAGCTATGGCTGGTCCTGCTGCAGGTGGAGTCGCTGGTGCGGCTGAAGAGAAAACTGAATTTGATGTGATCTTGAAAGCAGCTGGTGGTTCTAAGTTAGCAGTTGTTAAATTAGTAAAAGAATTAACAGGTCTTGGTCTTAAAGAGGCAAAAGAATTAGTTGATGGAGCACCAAAACCATTGAAAGAAGGTGTTTCTAAAGACGAAGCAGAAAGTCTTAAAACTCAATTAGAAGAGGCTGGAGCTGAAGTTGAGCTTAAGTAAAAAAGGCCCAACTAATAATATTTAGGTTTAGTCCTCACCCCGAATTTTCGGGGTGAGGACTAAACCCTTTTCTGTTTATATCTAAGTACTAATAAACACTCCTTCAGATGGCTAACGCATCAATATCCAAATTGCAAGACAGAGTAAGTTTTGCTTCTATAAAAAATAAATTAGATTATCCTGACTTTTTAGACATACAGTTACAGTCATTTCAGGATTTCTTTCAATTAGACACTTCTCCGGAGTTCAGAGATACAGAAGGTCTATACAGAGTTTTTAGTGAAAACTTTCCTATAACTGATGCTAGAAATCAGTTTGTTCTTGAGTTTTTAGATTACTTCGTTGATCCACCAAGATACAGCATTGAAGAATGTATAGATCGAGGATTGACTTATAGTGTACCGTTAAAAGCGAAACTCAAGTTATATTGTACAGATCCGGAGCATGAGGATTTTGAAACAATTGTACAAGATGTTTATTTAGGTACTATTCCTTACATGACTCCTAAAGGTACTTTCCTTGTGAACGGTGCTGAAAGAGTTATTGTATCGCAATTGCATAGATCTCCTGGTGTATTCTTTGGGCAATCTAGACATGCAAATGGAACGAAGTTGTATTCTGCAAGAGTAATTCCTTTCAAAGGTTCTTGGATAGAATTTGCTACTGACATTAACAACGTGATGTATGCGTACATCGATAGAAAGAAAAAGCTTCCTGTTACTACTTTATTAAGAGCAATTGGATTTGAATTTGACAAGGACATCCTTGATATTTTTGAACTTGCTGATGAGATTAAAGTAAGTAAGGCGGCAGTTAAGAGAGTGCTTGGACGAAAACTAGCGGCTAGAGTTCTTAGAACTTGGGTTGAAGATTTCGTAGATGAAGATACAGGAGAAGTTGTATCTATTGAGCGTAATGAGGTTGTTATTGATCGTGAAACCATCATCGAGAAAGAGCACATTGATGCTATTTTAGAGTCAGGTACAAAAACGATTATCCTGCACAAAGAAGATGTAAATTCTGCAGATTTTGCTATTATTTATAATACGCTTCAAAAAGATCCTTCTAACTCAGAGAAAGAGGCAGTAGAGCACATCTATCGTCAACTTAGAAATTCTGAGCCGCCAGATGAGGAAACAGCAAGAGGTGTAATCGATAAATTATTCTTCTCTGAAACTCGTTATGATTTAGGAGAGGTTGGTCGTTATAGAATTAACAAGAAGTTAGGTTTGAATATTGAGCCTAACACGAAAATTTTAACAAGAGAAGATATAATCTCTATTATCAAATATTTGATTGAATTAATCAATTCAAAGGCAGATGTAGATGATATTGATCACTTATCTAACAGAAGAGTTAGAACTGTTGGAGAGCAGTTATACAATCAATTCGGTGTGGGTTTAGCTAGAATGGCTAGAACAATTAGAGAGAGAATGAACGTTAGAGATAACGAAGTATTTACTCCTGCCGATTTAATTAATGCAAAGACATTATCTGCTGTAATTAATTCGTTTTTTGGAACGAATCAGTTATCTCAGTTTATGGATCAAACGAATCCACTTTCTGAGGTAACTCATAAGAGAAGAATGTCGGCACTAGGACCAGGCGGTCTATCGAGAGAAAGAGCTGGTTTTGAGGTTCGAGATGTTCATTACACGCATTACGGAAGACTTTGTCCTATTGAGACACCTGAAGGTCCAAATATTGGGTTGATTTCTTCATTGTGTGTTTATGCAAAAGTGAATAGACTAGGATTTATTGAAACACCTTATCGCAAGGTTTCTAATAATACAGTAGGTTTAAGTGATAAAGAAGTTATTTACTTAAGTGCTGAAGAAGAAGATCAACAAACAATTGCTCAAGCGAATGCAATTATTGGAGAAGACGGAAAATTCCAGACAGAAGTAGTTAAAGCAAGGTATGAGGGAGATTTTCCATTGGCAAAGCCAGAGAATGTTACCTTAATGGATGTATCTCCAAACCAAATTGCTTCTATTGCGGCATCACTGATTCCTTTCTTAGAGCATGATGATGCAAACAGAGCCTTAATGGGATCAAACATGCAACGTCAAGCAGTACCATTGTTGCAGCCAAGTGCTCCAATTGTCGGAACTGGATTGGAAAAACAAGTTGCAATTGATTCAAGAGTATTAATTAATGCTGAAGGCACGGGTGTTGTAGAATATGTTGATGCAAATAAAATCATCGTTACTTATGAAAGAACAGAAGAAGAGGAGTTAGTTTCATTTACTGAGCCAACTAAAACTTACGTTCTAACAAAGTACAAGAAAACGAATCAGAGTACAACAATCAACTTGAACCCAATCGTAATGAAAGGTGACAAGGTGACCAAGGGTCAGGTACTTTGTGAGGGATATGCTACTCAAGGTGGAGAGCTTGCTCTTGGAAGAAACTTGAAAGTTGCTTTCATGCCTTGGAAAGGTTATAATTTTGAAGATGCAATTGTAATTTCTGAAAAAGTTGTATCAGAAGATTTATTTACTTCTGTTCACGTAGATGAATTTACACTAGAGGTAAGAGATACGAAGAGAGGTGTTGAAGAGTTGACTGCTGATATTCCAAACGTAAGTGAAGAAGCAACTGCAGATCTTGATGAAAATGGTTTGATTAGAATAGGAGCTAAGGTAAAAGAGGGCGATATTCTAATTGGAAAGATTACTCCAAAAGGAGAGTCTGATCCTACTCCAGAAGAGAAGTTGTTAAGAGCAATTTTTGGTGACAAAGCAGGTGATGTTAAGGATGCTTCATTAAAAGTGCCACCATCTACTAAGGGTGTTGTTGTTGGCAAGAAGTTGTTCGAAAGAGCAGTGAAAGACAGAAAGTCGAGAGCTGATGAAAAAAATCTAATTTTAAAATTAGATGAAGAGGAAAGAAAAGAGCTTGTTGAGTTAAAAGAGAGATTAGTTGAAAAATTATACTCTGTTGTAAATGGTAAAACAGCTCAAGGAATTCAAAACTATTACAACGAAGAGTTAATCCCTAAAGGAACTAAATTCACTCAGAAAGTACTTCAAAGAATTGATGACTTCGCGTTTATTGATTATAAAAACTGGACAACATCGGATGAGTTAAACCAAACGATTAAGACCATGTTGCATAATCATAACATGAAGGCAACTGAAATTCAAGGAAAGTACAAGCGTAAGAAATATGCGTTAACTGTAGGGGATGAGTTGCCAACTGGAATTATGAAATTGGCTAAGGTTTATTTAGCTAAGAAACGTAAATTAAAAGTTGGTGATAAGATGGCGGGACGTCACGGTAACAAAGGTATTGTTGCTAAGATTGTTCGACATGAAGACATGCCATTCTTAGATGACGGAACTCCAGTTGATATTGTATTGAATCCACTTGGTGTACCTTCTCGTATGAACCTTGGACAGATTTACGAAACTGTTTTAGGATGGGCAGGTGAAAAGTTAGGTGTTAAATTCGCAACGCCAATTTTTGACGGAGCAACTGCAGATGAAATCAACAACTACACAGATAAGGCAGGTGTGCCACGTTCAGGAAGAACATTCTTGAAAGATGGTGGAACAGGTGCGCCTTTTGATCAACCAGCAACAGTAGGTATTATTTACATGTTGAAACTTGGTCACATGGTTGAAGATAAAATGCATGCTAGATCTATTGGGCCGTACTCATTAATTACTCAGCAACCACTTGGTGGTAAAGCTCAGTTTGGTGGTCAGCGTTTTGGAGAGATGGAAGTTTGGGCATTGGAAGCATTTGGTGCAGCTAATATTCTACAAGAAATCTTAACCATTAAGTCTGATGATGTAATGGGTAGAGCTAAAGCATACGAAGCAATTGTGAAAGGTGAAAGTATGCCAGTTCCTGGTATTCCAGAATCATTCAATGTATTACTTCACGAATTAAGAGGGTTGTGTTTGAACATTACCTTGTCTGACAAAGACAAAGTAATCGTATAATTCAACTAATAAAGAGATTATTAACATAATAATATAATTATGGCTTTTAGAAGAGACAATAAGGAAACAAGTAGATTCTCTAAAATTACAATAAGCCTTGCTTCACCAGAAATGATTTTAGAAAAATCAAATGGTGAAGTATTGAAGCCGGAGACGATTAACTACAGAACATACAAACCAGAGAGAGACGGTTTGTTCTGTGAAAGAATCTTTGGTCCAGTTAAAGATTACGAATGTCACTGTGGTAAATACAAAAGAATTCGATATAAAGGAATTGTTTGTGACCGTTGTGGTGTTGAAGTAACTGAGAAAAAAGTTCGTAGAGAGAGAATGGGACACATTTCATTGGTGGTTCCTGTTGCTCACATCTGGTACTTTAAATCATTACCAAACAAAATTGGATACCTATTAGGATTGCCAACTAAGAAATTAGATACCATCATTTATTACGAACGTTATGTTGTAATTAATGCAGGAGAGGCTAAAAATACTGAAGGTGAGCCATTAGAATATTTAGATTTCTTAACGGAAGAAGAATACTTGGATATTTTGGATACTATGCCAAAAGAAAACATGTATTTAGATGATTCTGATCCAAATAAATTCATCGCTAAGATGGGAGCTGATGCTCTTTTCGAATTGTTGAAAAGATTGGATTTAGACTCGCTTTCTTACGATTTAAGACACAAAGCGAATACAGAAACTTCTCAGCAAAGAAAGAACGAAGCCTTGAAGAGACTTCAAGTAGTTGAAGCGTTCAGAGCTGCGAATGGTCATATTGAAAATAGACCAGAGTGGATGATTGTAAAAGTTGTTCCTGTAATTCCACCAGAATTGCGTCCATTGGTGCCATTAGATGGTGGCCGATTTGCAACATCTGATTTGAACGATTTATACAGAAGAGTTATTATTAGAAACAACCGTTTGAAAAGATTGATGGAGATTAAAGCTCCTGAAGTAATCTTAAGAAACGAGAAAAGGATGCTACAGGAAGCTGTTGATTCTTTGTTTGATAACTCAAGAAAATCTTCAGCTGTTAAAACTGATTCTAACCGTGCGTTAAAGTCTTTATCTGACAGTTTAAAAGGTAAGTCTGGTCGTTTTAGACAAAACTTATTAGGGAAAAGGGTAGATTATTCTGCTCGTTCTGTAATTGTTGTTGGTCCGGATTTGAAATTGCACGAATGTGGTATGCCAAAAGATATGGCAGCTGAGCTTTACAAGCCTTTCGTAATTCGGAAGTTAATTGAAAGAGGTATTGTTAAAACAGTTAAATCTGCAAAGAAAATTGTTGACAAAAAAGAGCCCGTTGTTTGGGATATTTTAGAGAACGTATTGAAAGGTCACCCTATTCTTCTGAACAGGGCTCCAACGCTTCACAGATTGGGAATTCAAGCATTCCAACCAAAATTAATTGAAGGAAAAGCAATTCGTCTTCACCCATTAGTATGTACTGCATTTAACGCGGATTTTGATGGGGATCAGATGGCAGTTCACTTACCACTTGGTAATGCTGCAATTTTAGAGGCTCAATTGTTAATGTTAGCTTCTCACAACATCCTTAACCCTGCAAACGGATCGCCGATTACGGTGCCTTCTCAGGATATGGTATTGGGTCTTTATTATTTGACCAAAGAAAGAGTTTCTGACGAGACGAAAGTGATTAAAGGCGAAGGCAAGAGCTTCTATTCTCCAGAAGAAGTAATTATTGCAAACAATGAAGGTCGATTAGATATTCACGCTAAAATAAAAGTAAACATTACTAAGAACGGCGAAACGAAATTAATTGAAACCACTTGTGGTAGAGTTATTTTCAATCTGCATGTTCCTGCAGAAGTGCCATACATTAATGAGTTGTTGACGAAGAAATCGTTGAGAGACATTATTGGTGATATTTTGAAAGTAGCTGGAACTGCTAAAACTGCCAATTTCTTAGATGATATTAAGACCTTAGGGTATAATATGTCATTCAAAGGAGGTTTATCATTTAACTTGGAGGACGTTATTGTTCCACCTGAGAAGGAAGAAATGATGGACAAGGCAAACAGCCAAGTAAAAGAGGTTTGGGATAACTATAACATGGGATTCATTACGAATAACGAGCGTTATAACCAAATTATTGACATTTGGACACATACTAATACAAGGTTAACCAACACGGTAATGGATCGTTTGAAAAACGATAACCAAGGTTTCAACTCTGTTTATATGATGTTCGATTCTGGAGCAAGGGGTTCTAAAGAGCAAATTCGTCAGCTTTCAGGAATGAGAGGATTGATGGCTAAGCCACAAAAATCTGGTTCTACAGGTCAAGAAATTATTGAAAACCCAATTCTTTCTAACTTTAAAGAAGGTCTTTCAATTTTAGAGTACTTTATTTCTACTCACGGTGCGCGTAAAGGTTTGGCCGATACAGCATTGAAAACAGCGGATGCGGGTTACTTGACAAGAAGATTAGTTGACGTTTCTCAAGATGTTGTTATTTCTGAAGTAGATTGTGGTACCTTGAGAGGGGTAACGATTTCTGCCTTAATGAAAAATGACGACGAAGTAGAATCTTTATACGATCGAATTCTAGGTAGAGTAACCGTTCACGATGTGTACCATCCAAATACTGGTGAATTAATTATTGCATCAGGAGAAGAGGTAACAGAAGAAATTGCTACAGAAATTCAAGAGTCTCCAATTGACGAGGTAGAGATGAGATCTGTACTTTCTTGTGAATTGAAGAGAGGAGTTTGTTCTAAGTGTTACGGAAGAAGTTTGGCAACAGGTAGAATGGCACAAAAAGGAGAGTCTGTAGGAGTTATTGCTGCTCAGTCTATTGGAGAGCCAGGTACACAGTTGACACTTCGTACATTCCACGTTGGTGGTACTGCATCTAAAATTGCCGATGACTCTAGAGTCGAGGCGAAATATGATGGGAATTTAGAAATTGATGAATTAAGAACTGTAGAAGGAGAAGATAGAGATGGAAATAAAGTTTCTATCGTAGTTGGACGTTCTGCTGAAGCTAGAATTTTAGATCCGAAGACAAATATTGCTTTAATGACTGCTGTAATTCCTTACGGTTCTGTGTTAGTGGCAAAAGAAGGTTCTTATGTGAAGAAAGGCGAAATGATTTGTTATTGGGATCCATACAACGCATTAATTATTGCTGAAGTTCCGGGAACAATTGCTTTTGAAAACTTGGTAGACAGTATTACTTACAAAGAGGAATCTGATGAACAAACAGGATTTACTGAAAAAGTAATTATTGAATCAAGAGACAAGAAGTTGATTCCTGAAATTAAATTGTTGAACGCTAAGAAAGAAGTGCTTAAGACATATAACCTTCCAGTAGGAGCGCACATCGTTGTGAAAGAGGGAGATAAGATTGAGAGCGGTAAGACGTTGGTAAAAATACCTAGAACTTCAGGTAAATCTGGTGATATTACGGGTGGTCTTCCAAGAGTAACTGAGTTATTCGAAGCAAGAAACCCATCTAACCCAGCTGTTGTATCTGAAATAGACGGTATCGTATCTTTCGGTAAGATTAAGAGAGGTAACAGAGAGGTTATTATTGAATCTAGAACAGGTGAGGTTAAAAAATACTTGATTAACCTTTCTAAGCATATTTTAGTTCAAGAAAATGATTTCGTTAGAGCAGGTGTTCCATTGTCTGATGGTGCAATTACTCCGGCTGACATTTTAGCAATTAAAGGACCTACTCAAGTTCAAGAATACTTAGTAAATGAAGTTCAAGAAGTATACCGATTACAAGGGGTGAAGATTAACGATAAGCACTTTGAAGTAATTGTTAGACAAATGATGCGTAAAGTAGTAATTGAAGATCCGGGCGACACTAGATTCTTAGAAAAGCAAATTGCTAACAAGTCTGACTTTGCAATTGAAAATGATTGGATTTTTGGAAAGAAAATCGTTGTTGATTCAGGAGAGTCAGATAGCTTAAAAGCGGGACAAATAATTTCTCCACGTAAGTTGAGAGAAGAAAACTCTATGCTGAAAAGACAAGATAAGAAGACAGTTGAGGCACGAGATGCAGTTCCTGCTACTTCTAATTCAGTTCTTCAAGGTATTACAAGAGCTTCATTGCAAACAGACAGTTTCATTTCAGCAGCATCTTTCCAGGAAACGACGAAAGTGTTGAACGAAGCAGCTGTAAACGGAAAAGAAGATACATTAATGGGCTTGAAAGAGAACGTTATTGTTGGACACTTAATTCCGGCAGGAACAGGTTTGGACGATTACCAAGAGTATGTTGTAGGTTCAAACGAAGAGTATGAAATGCTTAAGGCAGAAAAGCAACAAGTGGAAGAAATAGTTAGTGTAGACGAAATAGAAAACGCAGAGTAAAATGGCAGACGATAATAACAATCAACCGCAGCAAGATGGTAAGCTTAACATTGAGCTAACCGAAGAAGTGGCAGAAGGAATTTATTCTAACTTGGCGATCATTAGCCATTCGAGTTCTGAATTTGTTTTGGATTTTATTAAAGTAATGCCTGGCTTACCAAAAGCTAAAGTGAAATCACGTATAATGATGACACCACAGCACGCAAAACGATTGGTAAGAGCGTTGCAAGACAACATTAACAAGTTTGAGCAATTGAACGGAGGAATTAAAGAAAGTGAGCAACCTCACTTTCCAATGAACTTCGGAGGGCCTCAGGGTGAAGCTTAAACTTCTTTTACAGCAAAATACAAAGCCGATCATCGTGAGATGGTCGGCTTTTTTTGTATAGCAGTTTGAACGTAATTGTTAAATCAATTTATTTTCTAAAATATGAACCAAGATTGATTCAATTTTCCCTGAGCGTTTAAATACATCTTTTGATTCAAGAAAGCTTAAAGAATTATTTTTAATGGTATTACTCGTTCCATCGGAATAAGTAATGATTAGTTCTGTTTTCTTTGAAATTTGGTAAATAATAGGAATTTGACAATACGTAAACGCTAATGAACTTTTAGGCGCTTCAATTCTACAAGCTTCCCCATTGTGGTTGTAATACGATAAAGTAGCAGATTCGGTAATACACTCTGATTTCCGTAAAATAAAAGGATCAAAAGTTAAACAGCCGTCTTGCACATGAATACCTAATTCAGCCCATCTGTTGATAATGTCTTCTTTCACTTGACCAGTCATACCCGGTTGTTTTGCGCCGGCATATTTTGGGGTATGAGAATATGCGTCAGTAGGGAATGCACCATAAAGCTCTGGAGATTTATTCACTCCAATACCCGCGCGTATTTCATAATAATGCTCAATCAGTCTGCCTAAGATTTCTTCAGAAGCTTCCGCTTTTTTAGCTAAGTAAATATTTTCTTGAATGGCTAGTAGTAGTTTTGAAACCATGTGCCAGTAGATACTCCCTAAGCCTTCGTAGCCGTAAAATGCTCCTGAACGTCCGGTGAATGCTTTATGGTCAAAAACTGATTCAAAGGCAACCAGAAATTGTTTCGTTTCTCTTTTTAGCAGTTTCTTCAATTCAAAATCTTTGATGGATTGAAGGGCTTTCTTTAAATCATTTACATTATGAAAATTGCCGTTAAAGTGAAGTTTTCCCTCTATGTCTCGTTCAATGATTTCAGTATTTCCTTTCGATAACATTTTCTCTAAGAGCTGAGAGCCTTTCAATAATTCGGGATCAATATTGTTCTTTTCTAGAAAAGGAGAAAGTTCTCTGTCCGGGTAAAGCATATAACTGTACTGATCTTCTCTGTACATTTTGCTCATTTTGAGAGAATCTAGCACTGCTAGGGCTTTTTCTGGGTTCAGGTAATGCGCACTCAAAGCAGATACTTGACCTTCTAACATTTCATATAAGTATGTATAAGTTGCTTTTCCTTCAGAAAGTTCAACTAAATTATAGGAATGAAAAAGGCCATCTGCTCGTTCATTTTTGTCAATGGTATCTTCTAAGAATTTTAGAGCAAGTGAGAAAAAATCCAGCATGTCTTGATTCTTCAGCTTCCTTTTCTCTCCGGTAAATCCAGCATAGGCTGTCGTTCTGTAATGTTCTCCCGCAACACCAAAATCATCCATAAATTGGCGTCTTTGATTGTCGCTAAAAGGTTTGTTCAGATTTGCACTGTGGTAAGTAAATCCTCGTTTTAGTGCTTCTAATAAGTCAACTACAGGTTTGTTTATTTCTGTAGTTAGTCCTTCTTGCTCTTTGTAAATTTCGCTTGCAAAGTTCAGTAGTCTTCTTAGGTAATATAGCGTTACCATAGAAACTCCATTTCCGACTAACGCGTTATTTGCATCATTCCATTCTGGGCGTTGAGTATTTAACCAAATACCGGCATCAGGAATGAAATTATACAATTTGGTAAGCACCATTACTAAAAGTTTCTCCGTAAGATTTACCCTTTCTAATTGGTCGTGCTTGTTCCATACTAGTTTACCATCAGAGCCAACTTTACTTACTTTTTCCTTAATTTGAGCTTCTAGTTCGTGGTCAAAGTCTATTGTATCTTTAGGGTTGCTGGCAATCGCATCGTAACCTTTTATACGGTAAGGAACATTGGCATAGGTAAAAATTTTGTTGTTCAACATTCCTTTTAACCTTTCAGGCTGATAATGCAAGGAAATTTCTAACAATTTACAGAGGTAGATTACTTGGTGGTCTCCCCAATAACCAATGTGCGACCAAGGGTCGTTTGGTTCAACAACTTCCCAGTCAATTCCTTCTCTAGAGATTCGGTAGGGGTTGTAGCCGTCTAAGGTAGAGGCATTCACAAATTTGGCCACCATGCCAAGAGCGAATTCAGGATAACTAAACGCTAAGGCTTCCCAATTTTGGAAAATGTCACGCCAGTTTCCTTCAAAGTTTCTGAGTTTATTTCCGTCATCATCCTTTGTTTCAATTGAAAAATGGTTCCATGGTCTACTTGGGTCACCGTGTCTTCTGCTAAAAGAAAGTGGCAAATACTCCAAATAATACCTCATGGTATGTTGGTGTTTAGATGCTACCAAAAAATGACGTAACTGATGATAGGATATTTGATCAGGAATGGCTTTTAAAACAGGTTTTAATCGCTGATAATCCTGCATGTTCATTTGTTTAATGTGCAGTAAAAAATCGGCGGTTTCTATTTCATATTGATCATCGAAGGTACCACCTCGCATAATGTTGAAGAGGACATTAGAAAAGTGTCGTCCTGTAGAAAGACGGTCTTTTGAAAGTTGAATACCATCGGTTAGCCCAATTTTCTTTCGTAAGTCTTGCTTGTTTTTTTCAACATCTTGAAGAACTGAGTCGAGTAACGATTCGTTGTTTGAAAGCTCACTTCGCAATTTTGAAATTTTAGTAACAGACTGATTTACTTCAGCAACGGTTAGCCAAATTGCAGGTTTATTCGGTTCTAAATTTTTTGTGGCGGTAATGAAAAACGCACCCTTTTCTGCTTTAATGTCAAATTCTGATGTAGTGCCAAGCCCATTGCGAAAGTTTTTTAACTGCAGAGTCGAAAGTAAAATTGATGTTGTTTCAATTCCCACAGACCAAACTGTGCTGGCTTTCAATGCTTCACTCGGCTCAGCTTTATCAACAATCATTGAACTCAGGGAGTAAATACCTAAATTCGTTTTACGATCAAGTTCACACCTTTTATAGGCATCAACCAAGGTGCTTCGAATACTTTGTAACGCACTGCTTACACCATACGGAAGTATATTTCTAATTCCATCTAGCACTTCCACTTGAGTGTTGGCAGTGCTTAAGTTAATCAGTTCTGATTTTTTTACAATGCCGTATTTTTCAGAAAACATCCATCCGTATCGAAAACAAAGGTTCAGGTCGTGGTTTGTTTCTTCAAATATTATTTTATTCCCCTCTCGGTTTTTATATAAATTCGAAGTGGTGTTATAAATCCCTTCAAATGAATCGTTAAAGGGCTCCCACAGTTTAATTCCTTCCTTTGTTTTTACTCTAAAAAGAGTTTGGGAACCAGTATGGCGCGCAGACTTGATTATTTTATCATCGGAGTAATAAGGGAATAATGATTGCTCAGGGTTTTTACGGCCTGCAGAAAGACCTCCGTTGCTAGCCATAAACAACCAGTGGTCGTTGGCGCTCACAATTGTCATAAAAAAGGGTCGCATTTTAGAGTAATTCTCAATGATAAAAAAATCTTCACCATCAAGTGTTGTATACTTCCCATTAACTTCTTTCTCGCTAAACTTTAATTTAGCATCTCCAAAATATATTGAATCCTGTCCCATATTTACTTCTAACTATTTTCTGCTTTTATAAAAATTGTTTGTAACGCTTCGCCAACTATTTCAATTGGCCGTTCTTTCCCATTCAGTTTAACGATAAACTGTTTTGTTTTTTTAGTCATATTAAGAACAACAACTACTGTACTACCATCTTCATTTCTAGCAGCTGAAGCAAGTAAGTCTTTGTCCGATAGCTCTAGGTCTATTCTTTGCGCATTAGGTCGAATAAACTTGCTAAAATGAACCATGGTGTAATAAAGCGGAGTGTAGTATACTTCATCTTTATCAGGATCTACAATCACAGGGGCAACACACCAATTTTTAGCCAAGTTCGGACCTCCTTGCTTGTTTAAAACCATGTTCCAGTCTACCCAACCTTCAACCCAATTGTTCATGCAACCAATCATATCTCTTGCATAGCGATAAACGGGAACATACTTAGGGTGGTCTTTTTTGTCTTCTTCCGGAGCCCAATCATATCCCCAATCGGTGGCCTCTTTGCTCCAATACCATTGGTCATCTTTCCAATGCGGAATTTCAGAGTCAATACATCCTTCGGTTTGTATAATTGCCTTTGAGGGAGCTACTTCATGCGTGTAGTTCAACGATTCTTCTAAAACTTGGTTTGTGCTTGTGTACCAATGAACTGCAGTTCCATAAATGTATTTCTCTAAATCTTTATCCTTTAGTAACACATCAGCCCACTCTTTCAACTCTTTTCCGCGATTTTGATCGTAAACCAATATTTTTTGAGGGAGTTTGTCCTCCTCGAATTTTGGTCCTAGGTGATTTTTAACAAATTCTGCCATTTCTTCTGGCGAATAGTGCATGCTTTCCCAATTTGAGTCATTCCCTAAAGGTTCATTCTCAACTGTAACAGCCCAAATGTCTATTCCTTCATTTTTATAGGCAGCAATGTATTTTGAAAAATAATTAGCCCAAGTAGGGAAGTACTCTTTTTTTAATTTACCTCCATTCCATGCATTGTTCGTTTTCATCCATGGGGGAGCTGTCCACGGAGATGCTATTATTTTGAATCCTTCAGGTGAAATGTCTTGGGCTTCTTTAATCATCGGAATTAAATCTGCCTTGTCAGGTTCTATGCTAAAATGCTTCAGTAAAGTGTCGTTTTCTATTTCAGCGTAAGAATAGTTATTGATTGAAAAGTCGCAAGAATTAATATGAGTTCTTGTAAGCGAGTAATTTGCGCCACTTTCAGCAAAGTAAGCATTCAGAATTTCTTTCCTTTTTTCAGGACTCATTTGGTTTAGCAAGCTTGCCGAAGCCTCTGTAAAAGCTCCTCCGAACCCAGTTAATGTTTGAAATGTTCGTTCAGGAAACAGGGCAAGCGTATCCTTAATCATACCTTTAGGTAAGGCCAGTTCTATCGCTTTCAGTTGATCGCCCTTTGCCGAGGTTTGGAACAGTTGAAGGTTCAGCTTTCCCTTCTGTTTGTCGTGGCACAAAACACCCACTAATAGCAAAAAAATAATAGTGATTTTGACGTTCATTGTTTCTCGTATACTCTAATGTAATCTAAACTATATTGATGAGAAGAATAACTACTGTCCACTCCTTTAGCACCTCCCCAACCTCCACCAATGGCAAGGTTAATTATTAAGTTTTGCGGTCGATTGAAAGGCCATTCGAGTTCGTTGGCAATTTTGTCGTAAGTGTAATATAATTCTCCGTCTAAGTATCCTTCAATTTTATTGGGGTACCATTCCACAGCATAAGTATGAAATTTAGAATTCATACTATCTACTTCTATCTCACTTCCTATTTGATTTCCTTGTTTAAAGTAATACGCTCTTGTGTGGCAAGTTGCGTGATTTATTCCATTTCCTGTTGTGTCGTTAATTTCATATCCAACACATTCTAAAACGTCAATTTCTCCGCAGTATGGCCAAGATATTTCATCTTCGTAGGCGTCTCCCAACAACCATCCTGCAGCCCAAGTTCCTCTTCCGACAGGAACTTGGGCTCTAAATTCAATACGACCATATTTGAAAGAAACTTTGCTTTGCGTAGTTAAACGGGCTGATGTCCATTTGTTGTCATTTTCATTTTTATGCGCTTCAATAATTAAAGAGCCATTTTCTTGCCTCACATTGCGCGTTTCGTTCATTGTGTAGTACTGAAGTTCGTTGTTGCCCCAACCCCAATCGCCAATGTTGTAGCTCCATTTTGTATCGTCAGGTAAACTATTACCATTAAACTCATCTGACCATACTAATTTCCATTCGGAGCCACTCATGTTTTGCACTAAAACGCTGTCTGTGTAAACGTGTTTTTGAATCAACTCAAAGCGAATGCTATCTGCAGAATTACCACTTTCATAGTGGAGTTGCATTTCATGCTTTCCTTCGGCAAGCGGAGAGCCATCAACGGAACCTAAACCTGTGTCTTTTACCTCGAGTGAACCTGTTATGTTGTAAGTTCGTCCATCTTTATTGCCAATATAATCTTCAATCCAGACTGTAGTTGAAGAATCTGAACTTGCCCAAACACTCACTTTGTAGCGTCCTGTTTGAGGTATGTCGACCAAAAAGCGAGAAGAGTCTAATTGAACGGTTACCGACGTTATTTCGGCAGATTGCTCGTCAGTTGCAGTTGTTTCTTTTTCCGCTGAGCTGTTATTACAAGCGCACATAACCACGCAGGAAAGTTGAATAAAGAGGATTTGAATAAGGTGTTTCATAAGTTTTATTTTACGTATTGTGCTTCAATTTCTTCAAGTGATTTACCTTTTGTTTCAGGCAGTATTTTTAGCATAACCAAGAATCCTGCAGTTGCAATTAAACCGAATATGAGGAAGCTCAACGAATTCCCAAGGTTCGAAAGCTCCCACGGAAACACTTGCTGTACCACCCAACTCGAAAATGAATTGATAAAGCCGATAAAACCAATAGCTAAACCTCTGTACTTGCTCGGGTATAATTCAGATAAAAGAACCCACATTACTGGGCCTAGAGAGAAGGCAAAACAAGCAATAAAACCTAAAATGCCAATTAAAATGAGGGTAGCATTAATGGTAATGGCTCCTTCAAGAATAGCTCCTTCGTTTTTTGCATAAAGTTTAGTGCCCAAATTCTCTTTCATTGCATCTTTAAACTCAACATCATTGTTAAAATTTTTATTCATGGCGAATTCTAAATCAGATGCATCCATCTCTTTTAAATCCATCATCTCAATCTTTTCGGCTGTAATTTTGTATTCGGCATTATTAAATCCGTAAGCGCATAGTAATAGGCTGATTGCGATTCCGCACATGCCAATTAGAAGTAAGGGTCTTCTTCCCATTTTGTCAATAGAAAAGATGGCAATAAAGGTGAACAAGACGGTAATAAAACTCATTAGCACACCTGAAGTAAAGGATGCGTTGGTACCAATACCGGTTTGTTTAAATATGGAAGTAGCGTAAAAATAAATGGCGTTAATTCCTGTAATTTGCTGAAGTACACCAATTACCAAACCTACTAGTAAAATAAACCTGAGAGAAGGTTTAAACAGTTCGAATACATTTATTTTAGAGGTGTTTTGAACCGTCGAACTTTCTATGTTTGATATTTCTTCTGAGGCTGTTTTTTCACCGTATATTCCACTAAGTACCTTTTTTGCTTCGTCAACAAGGTTTTTAGTGTAAAGCCAACGCGGACTTCTTGGCACAAAGAACATGAAGATAAAATACAAGATAGCCGGTATAAATTCAATGCCTAACATCCATCGCCAAACGTTTTCATCGGTAAAAAATGAGCTACCTTCAGTATTAGATTTATTTAGATAATAGTTACTTAAAAACGCAGCAAAAAAGCCAAGTACAATGTTTAGCTGTTGTAGGGAAACTAACTTTCCTCTGTTTTTTGATGAAGATATTTCTGCAATGTAGGTTGGAGCAAGAACTAAAGCTGCGCCAAATGCAACTCCACCAATCATTCGGGCAATAAAAAGAGTTTCAAACGAATATGCATATGCAGAAAAGAGCGCTGAAAGTGCATAAAGAAATGCTACTGTAATTAAAATTTTCTTTCTTCCAATTACATCACTTAATCTTCCTGAAACTAACATGGCGAGCATCGCAGCGAACGATGGAGAGCTAACCACCCAGCCTTCTTGCCATTCGCTTAAATCAAATTCAGGTGTTACGTATGACATTACGCCTGAAATAATTCCTGCGTCGAATCCGAAAAGAAAGCCACCCAGTGAAACTACGAATGCAATAAATATTACTTTTCTTGTCATAACTTAATGTTTTAAGGTTTAGTTGCCGGAGGGTATGAAATGCTTAACAAGCTGTTTAATTCTCCATTAAAAGTCTTTGTAAGTGGTTTATTGTTTCGTCTCAATCCTTGGAATTTGCCTGAATCGACCTGATTCCACAAAACATATTTCACTTCGCTGTTGATGTTAATCAGCCCGAAATGATTTTCAGATGCTGATTCTTCAGTTTGGTCTTTCCATGGCTCATCAAAAGCTTCAAAAAAGAAACAAGAAACTTTATTCTCATTCGACCAATTTCTTATGTAATCGTAGTAAAGCTTTTGCTTGTATTCATCAGCTGCATGCGATCCATTTTTACCGTATTTGGTATAAGCAGAGGAGGCCCATCCCGTTTCACCAATGTGCACCGGTTTGTTTGGTGCAATTTGATGAACATATTCTTTTGTTGATTCAAATTGAGCAATGGCATACTCAGCAGCTCTGTCCATGCCTTCTTTAATTAGAAGAATACTGTCTTTCATGATTTCACTTGAGTCAATTTGCCAAAAGGCTGGATTGTAGTGTGTGTCATGAAAAGGGTAGGTGTGCATAGAAATGTAATCTACCGCTTTTATTAATTCATTTATATCGTTGTTATGGTAATCGGTTGATCCTCCACCCCAAGAGGCAAAGTTGTCTGAACTTGTAATCCATAAAGTAGAATCTAAATCGCCCTGTGTTTTTCGTTTTTGTAACTCTTTGACATAATGTAAAACAACCTTTGGAAGGACAGAGTACGTTTCCGCCCAATGTACCATCGATTCGTTTCCTACCGCAATTATTTTTACGATATCCGGATATTGCTGCGTTAACTCAATTGCTCTTTTGATTTCTGCCTGATTACTCGTAACATTCTCCTTTGAATGATCTCTAGTGCCTGTGAATGCGCCTTCACATTCAATCCAAGCCCCTAACATTACATACATTTCGAACGACGAATCTTCTTCCTTTAATTCTTGGATGGCTTGCAGCACTCTTTCAGCATGGTGGAAAAGTTGGGTATTGTACGTGCGGATGATCTTTAAATTCAAGGCAGCAAGAATTTTCATGTCTTCTTTAATCTCTTCAACGGAGGGACACAAATCTCTTGTCGTTTCTCTGAAGCCGCCGTAACAAATAGCGGGGAAATCCGAATTGCCCAAAATATCCTTAGCCGAAAGGCTTTTAACTTTCTTCTCAGTGCACGCAAAAAGCGAAACAATGGCGAAAAGAATGGATATTTTGAAGAGCGGTTTCATACTTTACTTATGCCAAGTTGTTTTTATCAAGAACAGCTTCTTTGTTTGCTTCACTTAAAATATTCATGTAATTTCTGTGGTAATTCACCAATTCGTTTATTGGGCTTTTGATAATTCTACCTGCTTCAAATCCTTGCTTGCGCAATTCTTCTATAAGTATGTCTTTAAAAATAAAAGCAATACTTCCTACAAATCCCACTTGTTTGGTTTCTTTATTAGAAAAACAACCAACATGTACCTCTATAAATTTAGCAAAGCCTTGTCTCATTAAATCAATAATGTATTTTTCTTGGCGGTGCTTCGCAATAAATGGCATAAAAGAAGCGAGGTACACATTTGCATGAATGTTACCATAAATTTTTTCTCTAGCTTCTCCCCAAGTTAATTGATAAGTAGCCTTGAAGTCTTGTTGAATATTTTCAGGTAACCTCTTGTAAAAATAGTCAGCCAATAGTTGCTTACCAAAGTAGCCGCCTCCTGCTTCATCTCCTACAATAAAACCTAGCGCCGGAACCTCTTCTGATAAATTTTTGCCATCAAAATAGCAAGAGTTTGAGCCTGTACCAATGATACACGAAATGAGCGGCACACCCTCATAAAGGGAATAGGCCGCAGCTAATAAATCGTGATCTACTACAATCTCTGCATTTCTAAAAATTTGTTGTAAGCCGTCAATAATTCGCTTATTGAGCTTTGGGCTAGAGCAACTTGCTCCGTAAAAATAAACACTTGTTATCTTGTCTTTAGAAGCAAATAAGTCAACACATTGACCTAACGTACTTGCTACAAATTCTGTACTGTGAAAATCAGGATTAAATCCTTGCGTTTTAAAGTTGCTCTCAACTAATCCTTCCTCGTTTAAAATGACCCACTCGCATTTTGTTGATCCACTTTCTGCAATTGCTATCATAAGTTAAATATCTATTTGGTTGTAGTCTGACTGAAACCATGAACCGCCTACTGCGATTACGTTATTCAGTCTTAAATATTCTTTACTGCTTTCCTCTGTGATTCCGCCTGTTGGACAAAATTTAACTTCGGGAAATAAATTACCGTAGGTTTTAAGTGCACCAAAACCACCAAAAAGGTTTGCAGGGAAAAACTTTAATGTGTTTAAACCCATTTCTATGGCTTTCATAATTTCACTTGGTGTAGAAACTCCGGGTAAGTATGGAATATTAGAGTTTTCCATTTCTTTCTGTAAGATCTCTGTTAAACCCGGACTTACTATAAAGTCAATTCCCAGTGCTTTCAATTGGTCAATTTGAGCTTTAGAAGTTACTGTACCTGCACCCACTGCTACTTGTTCACCAAAAAAATATTTCAATTTTTTTATGCCTTCCATTCCTTCTTTTGTCCTCAATGTTACTTCTATACAAGAAACTCCTTGTTTCAGTAAGAAATGCATCAATTCAATTGGGTTAGAATCTTTGTCGAATGTAATTACTGGGATTAGAGAGTGGTTCTCTAAAGCTATCAATATGTTGTTTTGGTTGTTCATGTTAAATTATAAAAGATGCGCCTTCTTCACTTTCGCTCACTAATGTTTTTAGCTGATTAAATAATTCTCGACCAACGCCATATGATTTGTAGTCTTGGGCTTCCACAGATTCTCTTTCTTCAACTTCTTCAATGTTTAAGCAATTCAATTTACCGTTTTCAGGGTCTAGTTCAATCATGTCTCCTGTTTGCAATTTGCCAATCATTCCGCCTTTGGCAGCCTCTGGACTTAAATGAATTGCAGCAGGAACTTTTCCTGAAGCTCCCGACATCCTTCCATCGGTAACGAGGGCCACTTTGTAGCCTGCAAACTGAAGAAGGCTCAGAGTAGGCGTTAATTTATGTAGCTCGGGCATTCCAATGCTATGAGCACCTTGATTTTTAACCACTACAACCACGTCTTTATTTAACTCTTTTCGTTTGAATGCAGCAATTACTTCGTCTTGATCATCAAATACAACTGCCGCTGCCTTAACGTATCTATGTTCTGGTTTAACTGCTGAGGTTTTAATAACAGAACGTCCTAAGTTTCCTTTTAAAATTTTGAGTCCGCCGGTTGGAGCAAAAGGATTTGAAATTGGGCGAAGAATGTTTTCGTCTAGTGAATGATCAGGAACAGGTCTCCACTTTAATTCTCCATTCTCGACAAAGGGTTCTTTCACGTAATGCTCCAATCCGGCACCCATCACAGTTTTCACGTTTTCATTTAAAAAACCACCTTCTCTCAGCGTTTTCATTAAAAATCCCATTCCTCCACAGGCTTGAAAATGATTGATATCTGCAGTACCGTTTGGATATACCTTTGTAATTGAAGGAACAACATCTGAAACATCATTAAAATCATCCCAGTTTACAATTATACCGGCACTCTTAGCAATGGCAATTATGTGTATTGTTAAATTGGTGCTGCCTCCAGTAGCTACTAAACCAACTAATGCGTTTACAATACTTTCTGGAGTAATTATTTCATAAAGCGGTGTGTAGCTTTCTTTTTGAGGAGTAATTTCCAATAACCGTTTTACAGCGTAATCGTTTAGCTTTTCTCTTAATTCTGTACCGGGCGTGACGAATGAGGCTCCTGGTAAGTGAACTCCCATTATTTCCATTAACATTTGGTTACTGTTTGCGGTTCCGTAAAAAGTGCAGGTTCCTGCTGAGTGGTACGAAGCTGATTCTGCTTTTAGCAATTCAGCTCTCCCAATTTTTCCATCAGCATAATCTCTTCGATGTTGCGCTTTTTCTTCATTAGAAATACCTGATTCCATTGGTCCTCCTGGAACGAAAACATATGGTAAATGTCCAAATCTTAGAGCCCCTATCATCATACCAGGAACAATTTTATCGCAAATACCTAGGCATAAACCTCCATCAAACATTTGGTGAGACATTCCAACTGCTGTTGAAAGTGCTATAACGTCTCTACTAAATAAAGACAATTCCATCCCTGCTTGGCCTTGAGTAACACCATCACACATGGCAGGTACACCTGATGCAACTTGCGCCACACAGCCATACTTTTTGGCTGAAGCTTTTAGTTTTGGCGGATAATCTTCATATGTTTTGTGGGCGCTGAGCATATCATTGTAGGCCGTAATGATGGCTAAATTCGATTTAACTTCTGCACTTAAATCTACTTTTTCATCATCTGCGCAAGCAGCAAAAGCGTGCGCTAAGTTGCCACAAGCTAAATCTGCTCGAGTTACTTTATTATTGTGAACAGATTTCATCAAGTCAACGTATTCTTTTCTTGAGGTTTGCGATCGTTCTTTAATTCGTTGTGTTATTTTTTGTATTGCTTTATTCATAATCTTAAATGGTCCAGAATAGCTCTGTTCTATTATTTTGTTGATTCATAAATGCTTTAATTGGATATTTTTTTTCTGTGAAAGAATCCAAACTGTCTAATATTTTTTTCTTCTCAGTACCGTAACAGTGAAGGTATATGTTTTCTGCACTTAAAAGTGCTTTTTTTGTAAATGTAATTCTTTGGTAAGGAGCATTTTTTGGGTTTGTAATGAGTAACTCATTAGTGTTTGCCAAATCAAGACCTTGTTCCAATTCGGGCGAACATGGAAATAAAGACGCAGTGTGCCCATCTGTACCCATCCCTAAAATAACCACGGTAAATGGATGTTTCACTGATTCAATTGAACGTTTTACCAAATTTAAATTGAGTTCAGAGTCAGTTGCATTAAGGATTAAAGGACAAAAATTAGCAACAGCGGCTTTATTTTTTATCAAGTGTTTTTTAATCAGGTTGCCATTTTGGTCAGGATGTTCGTCTGGCAAAAATCTTTCATCAACAGGTAGAATGGTTACTTTTTCCCAGTCAATATTTTTTTCTGATAGTAAGTGAAACAATTGAACAGGAGTTGAACCTCCCGAAACTAAAAGTGTCGCAAATCCCTTTTCTTTTATCGAACTCTCTAACTTTGATGAAACTAAGGTCGAAAGTTCGGTTTCAATTTCAACTCTAGTTTTCATTCTTTTTCTCTTGTATTTTAGCAACATGCTGAGATTTTACCCAACTATTCCCTTCATCCATAATAAAATCGCCTGGGCCCCACGTTCCGGCTTCATATAGGTGATTAGGCATTTTTTGATTTTTCCAATGTTTCAAAATTGACTCTGTCCATTCCCAAGATGCTTTCACTTCGTCTCGCCTCATAAACAAAGTTTGATTTCCTCTGGCAACATCCATTAACAAACGTTCATAGGCGTCAGGGAAACGATTTTCAAAGTGGTCTGCATAGTCTAACTCTAGTGAGAAGGGCTTGTACCGGTATCCACCAGGGCCAGGGATTTTTACCATTTGGCGAAGTTCTATGCGTTCTTCGGGTTGCAATCGGATGGTCAATCTATTGTTTTCTATGTTTTTCTTCTCTGGAAAAATGTTATGCGGAACTTGCTTAAAGTTGATGACAATTTCTGAATAACGATGGGGCATTCTTTTTCCTGTTCTCAAATAAAATGGCACACCACCCCACCGCCAGTTTTCGATGTATGTTTTTAGGGCAACAAAGGTTTCCGTGTTTGATTCATACTTGTCAATTTCTTCAAGGTAAGAAGGAAGTTGGCCTTCTTTTGAGCTTCCTCTTGTGTATTGACCTCTAACGGTATCTTTTTTAATCGATTTCTTGTCAAATGGTCTTAACGCTCTTAACACTTTTAGTTTTTCGTCTCTCACTTGATCGGCCTCCAGGGTAACAGGCGGTTCCATAGAAATGAGACAAAGCAGTTGCAAAAGGTGGTTTTGTACCATGTCTCTCAGGGCGCCATATTTATCGTAAAAATCCCCTCGTTTTCCAACACCAAGCGATTCTGAAACGGTAATCTGTACGTTATCAATTTCTTGAGCATTCCAAGATCGTTCGAAAATGTTATTTGCGAATCGAAGAACCATTAAATTTTGAACAGTTTCTTTGCCCAAGTAATGATCAATTCGATAAATCTGCTCCTCCGAAAAATATTGGGCAACTTGATTATTTACTTCTTCAGAGCTCTTTAGGTCAGTGCCTAATGGTTTTTCTAATACCACTCTTGAAGTTTTAGTAATGTTACCTTGTTCGTTTAAGTTTTTGCATATTTCGCCAAAAACAGTTGCGGGTGTCGCCAAGTAAAACACCCTAACTTCATTTGTAGAATTTGTGAACCACAAGTTGTAAGAGTCGGAATAAGAGGTTGTTTTTGCTATTCCAAAAGCGTATTCAGTCATGTTTAACAGCTGGTCAACAATTGGTTGTTTAGCCTCTTTTATATGCGAATTTATTTCCGAAAGAAGAATTTTCCGAAATTCTTCCGTAGTTCTCTCTTTCAGTGATACAGCAAGAAAGCGGCTTGTATTTTTAATTTGACCGTCTTCTAACCGATAATAGAGTGCAGGAAAGATTTTTCGAAAAGCCAAATCTCCATCTCCACCAAAAATTACGAGGTCAAATACACCTTCTTCTGTTGCGTTTTCTTTATTCATGTAGCACAAATATAATATACTTAAGGTAATAATTACAATAAGACTATTAAATTAGCGCTTCAATACAATAAAAGGGAGTGTTTGATCTTAATTATTAGAAAGTTATTTTTTACATTTCGAAACTGAACCCTTGTTGACGCAAACTTTCGTAGGCTTTTTTGTCAAAAGAAAACAATTTAGCTGGGCGATGCGCTACGTCTGTTTGGCGCTCTTTAGTGTCTTTAAGCAAGTTCATGCTTAGTATTTTCTTTCTAAAATTCGCTTTGTCAAAAGTTGTGTTTAGAATAGCCTCGTAAAGCTCTTGCAATTGGCCTAAAGTGAATTTTTTGGGCAAGAGTTCAAATCCTATAGGTTGTAATCTTACTCTTTCGCGAAGAGTGGCAAGAACTTGGTTTACAATTTGGTTATGATCGAAAGCGAGGAGAGGTAATTCGTTAACATCGACCCAAACAACGTTGGCCGCCCAAGAGCTAGCTAGTGGTTGGTAGCGGTCTACACTTATTAGAGAATAATAACCTACCGTAACAACCCTCCCAATCGGATGGCGATCTACTTGGCCATAAGATTTGGATTGCGTCATGTAAACATTCTCTAAACCTGTTAAATCTTTTAGAACTCTGTTCGCTGCCAGCTCCATGTCTTCAGCGGGATAAACTAAATCGCCCGGTAAGGCTTTTTTGCCTTTATGAGGCTCCGTGCCTCGTTCTATTACTAAAAGTTTTAGCCCATTTTCATGATATCCGAGTATGACACAATCTACAGAGAGGGCAAATTGGAAAAATTTCTCAATAGGGATCTTATAGAATGCTCCGAATTGGTGACCTAAAGTGTCCTCAGTCGAAGAAGATCGTTCTTCATTCATATTAATTAGTTCTCGTATGGTTTAAGTTTGCGAAGATAGTATTCTTAACTAGTTTTTATTTAGTATTCGTTCTTCTTTCGTTTTTTATAATATTTTTTACATGCTTTCAGGGTTTAAGTTAGTGGTAATTTAATGAAGCACTTAGGTCTTTATTTGTGGTTTGGTACAACGCTAGGAACAACATATTTTTTAACAAGCGTTAAGGAAAATTAAAATAAAGTTGTTATTATTGTTATGGTAAAATTAACTAAAAGTTGATGTTTGTAGTTTTTACTATTTAAAATTCAAGTAATTATGATGAAGAACTTAATTCTTTTTGCTTCTATATTATTCATTGGGAGTAATCTCTTTGCTCAAGAAGGAACCGTGACCGGTAAAATTAAAGGTCAGGACGGTTTATCCATTCCGGGTGCGAGTGTGGTTGAAAAAGGGACAACAAATGGAGTTGCAACAGATATAGATGGGAACTATACCATTAAGGTTTCAAATATTAAAACTGCGATATTGCAATTTTCTTACTTAGGGTATGCCACTCAAAATATTGCTGTTGCAGGACGCGAGAAAATTGATATTACTTTAGCCGAAGCGACAACCGATATTGATGAAGTGGTTGTAGTAGGTTATGGTACGTCAACTAAGAAAACATTAACAGGTGCTACGAGTCAAGTAGGAGGTGAAGATGTGGAAAAACTGAATGTAGCTCGGGTTGACCAAGCACTACAAGGACAAGTTTCAGGGGTTGCCATTAATACAAATTCGGGCTCTCCTGGGGGAGCTTCAAGTATACGAATTCGAGGCCTTTCAACATTTGGAGATAACGATCCGTTAATATTGGTGGACGGGGTTGTTTACGATTCAGAAGGCTTGAACGCTTTAAACCCATCTGACATTGCTTCGGTGAACGTTCTGAAAGATGCAAGTGCAGGTATTTATGGTGTTAGAGCTGCTAACGGTGTAATCATTATTGAAACTAAAAAAGGGGCATTAAATTCGGCACCAAGGGTAGAATTTAGTGGATACTATGGAGTCCAAAATACAGCAAGAAGGTTAGATTTACTAAATGCCACAGAATATGCAGTTATCAAAAATGAAGCGCTAGGTTCATCAGGCAAGCCATTACCATTTAACAATACAGCTTTAGGGGAAGGAACGGATTGGCAGGATGAAATATTTCAATCAGCAATGATTCAGAATTATAATTTCTCTGTGCTAGGAGGTAATAAAAGTTCCACGTACTCAGCTGGAGTGTCTTATTTTACACAAGATGGAATTGTTGGTGGTGATAAGTCAAATTTTGAGCGTTACAATGCTCGTTTAAATCTCGGAAATCAATTGAATGAAAAGTTCAAACTGAATTCAGTCATCTTATATACAAACGAAGAAAGAAGAGCACTGCCTGAGAATGGTATTGGGTCAGTGCTTTATAATACTATAAATGCTTTTCCAAATGAGCCAGTTCGAACAGCAGATGGCCGTTATTCCTATTTAGAGGAGGTGACTGATATTATAAATCCACTAGCGCAGATTGAGAATAGTGAGAATTTATCTTCGACTAACAAAATTGTGGGTAAAGAGGAATTGATTTATAAGATTAATGACAACTTCACTTTTACAAATCGGGTAAACTACAATTACGCTGCTGTTGACTTTAAGTCTTTCTCTCCGCTAGTTTGGTACGGTCCAGGTAAAGCTCAAAACACAGCTTTGAATGCAAACCTAGATCCAACTCAAGTTGAAATTGCAGATAGTGTATTTATAGAAAGAGGAGCCGGGGTTTTTGAATCAAGATCTACCTTTGTTGATGTTACTGCTGAAAGTTATTTAAACTATGAGCGAATTTTTAATGAAGATCATTCGGTTAAAGGAACGTTTGGTGTTTCCGTATTTAAAAGATATGGGGAGCAGTTAAATGGTTCGGCTTTTAATATCCCGGGCAATTCAGTAGACTTTGCTGATATCTCAGCAAACCTCGCTCCAGGCGGATTTTTAAATAATACCGGATCATTTGAATACGAAGAGCGGTTACTTTCGACTTTTTTCAGAGGAGAATATGGATATAAAGGTAAATACTTAGCATCTTTAATTGTAAGACGAGATGGGTCTTCAAAATTTGGACCTAATAATAGATTTGGAACTTTTCCAACCATTTCGGCTGCATGGTTAATTTCTGAAGAAGAATTTTTTAAACTTAAAAAAATAACATTCGCTAAATTAAGAGCTAGTTATGGTATATCGGGTAATGATCAAATTCAAAATTTTGCCTATCGAGCTCAATTAGATGGAGAAGGTGTTTATGTATTTAATGACGTTATTGTTCAAGGTGTAGCGATTGGAAGAGCTTCAAATCCTGATTTAAGATGGGAAAGTACAAGACAATTTAACTTAGGATTAGATCTTGTTGTTGGTGATAATTTCAATATTACAACAAACTATTTTATTAAGAACACGAAAGACTTATTGTTTCAACCAGAAGTTTCTGCAGTTCTCGGAACAAACGGTCCCGGAGGTCAATCACCAATTGTAAATGCAGGAGATGTGTCGAATAAAGGAATTGAATTAGAACTAGCTTACTACTCTGATCGTCAGAAGGAATTAAAATATTCTGTAAGCTTTAATACTACCTACTTAAGAAACGAAGTACTTAAAACACCTGAGGGAGTTGAGTTTATTCCTGGAGCCGCTTTCGGAGTAGGAGGCGGAGTTGCCACAAGGTTTGAAGAGGGCTATGCAATAGGATATTTCCATGGCTTCGAAACAGATGGAGTTTTTCAATCTCAAGAAGAAATTGAGAATGCTGCAGTGAAACAAGAGGGAGCTAAGCCCGGTGATTTGAGATTTGTGGACCAAAATGGAGATGGTGTGATTAGTTTTAATGATGACTCTGATCGAAAGGAAATTGGTTCAGCGATACCGGATTTTACTTTTGGATTCAACGTTAGTCTGGAATATAAGAATTTCGATTTTTCAATGAACGTATTTTCGGCTGTAGGACAAGAGATTATAAGAAACTATGAGCGCCAGCAACCTTTTGCAAATCAATTGGATTATGTAATTGATCGTTGGGTGGGTACAGGAACTTCAAATGAAAACCCAAGAGTTACTGACGAAGCAAATAGAAATGGTGAGTTTTCTGATTATTTTGTTGAAAATGGATCGTTTATGAGAATAAAGAACATGCAAATAGGCTATACTTTACCAGAAAATCTTACCAAGAAAATCAAGTCAAATTCAATACGTTTTTATGTAGCTGTTAACAATCTCCTTACCGTAACTAAGTACAGAGGATTTGATCCGGAAATCGGTTCAGCAGGAGGACCTTTAGCTGCGGGAGTTGATTACGGATTTTACCCGCAGGCCAGAACTGTAATGGGCGGATTTAATTTTAAATTTTAAAAAAATGAGAAAGATTAATTACAAAAATTTTGGAATAGTTTTATTCACTATTTTATTTTCATTGACGGCATGTGAGAAATTTTTGGACTTAGAGCCTCCATTCAGTCAAGATGCTGACAATTACTTTACTGAACCATCGCATTACGAACTTGCTCTAATTGGCGCGTATGATTTATTACAAGGTTCTTTTATGAATTTATGGATTGGAGAAATAGCTTCAGATAATTCAATTGCAGGAGGTGAGAGTGTCACTGATTCTCAAGGTCTACATGAAATTGAAGCGATGACGCATGGTTCAGTGAACAGAGAATTGCGAAGTGTTTTTCAGTGGAACTACGCTGGAATTGCTAGAGCTAATTTTATTTTAGAAAATAAAAACAACATCGACTTCGATGGTAAAAGTCAAATTATAGCAGAAGCTACATTCTTAAGAGCGTATTATTATTTTCAGTTGGTGAAGTATTTCGGTGATGTTCCATTAGTGATTGACAAAAGATTAGGCGCTGATGAAGTAACGGAAATTGAGCGAAGTAGTAAAGAAGATGTCTATGCGCAAATTGAATCAGATTTGAACTTTGCAGCTTCAAACTTAAATGCTGTTAACCCCGTTAAAGGGAGAGTGAATAAGTGGGCAGCGTTAGCTTTGCTTGGGAAAGTTCAACTTTATCAAAATAAGTTCGCTGAAAGTGCTGCCAGTTTAGATCAGGTTATCAATTCAATGCAGTATTCACTAATTGCTGATTATCGTAACCTTTTTGTTGTCGGTAATGAAGGTCACTCAGAAGTTGTTTTTGATGTACAATATAGCGGTCTTGAAGGCGGAGGTTATGGATGTCTGATTTGCTTAGAAGGTAATGCAGCTCCTGGATTTCAAGGAATTCGTCAATACAATGGACCCATTTATGGCGATGGGAATAGTTATAATTTACCAACCCAAGATTTGTATGATTCTTTCGAAGCTGCAGATAATATTCGACGGGATGCTACGGTGTTAAATTTAGATTCTTTTATCAACCAACAGCCAAATGCTACTAGTATTACTTATGCAATTGGTGGTGGTGGTCACACAGGTTTTTACAACAATAAATACATTAAAAAACAAGGCGAAATAGGTTTGCCAGATAATGATTTGACAAGTCCTGTTAACAACATTGTAGTACGATATGCTGATGTACTTTTAATGGCGGCTGAAGCGCACAACAGATCCAACAATGACGCTCAAGCGTTGTTATACTTGAATGAAGTTCGTGCAAGGGTTAATCTTGCTCCAATTAGTGCAGGTGGTCAATCTCTAACAGAAGCAATTTGGTCAGAAAGAAGGTACGAGCTGTCTGGTGAAGGTCATCGCTTTTTTGACTTGGTTAGAACTGGTAAAGCGGCCACAGAAATTAATGGTTTTCAAACAGGGAAACACGAATTATTCGCAATTCCACAAATTGAAATTTCTTTGGCAGGAGGTAATTGGAATCAAAACTCAGGATATTAAAATATAAATAATATGAAAAAGAATATTTTATTTTTACTCGCTATCACGGTATTGGCTTTTTCTGCTTGTACAGATGATGAGCCCGAATTAGGTGTTGCGCCCACAGCGGCTGATGCTGCCTTTACATATTCAGCTTCCGCCACTAGCCCTAATATTCTTGAATTTAAAGCAGCAAGAACAGATGTTGTAGCGGTGTGGGATTTTGGAAATGGAACTACTGCAGAAGGTCCAAATGCAGTTGGGACGTATCCTAATGCGGGAACTTATGCGGTGACGCTTACCGTATTTACTAAAGGTGGCAGTGCTAAACGAACCGACAGTATTGTGATAGCAGCTGATGACCCTACTTTACTCAATGACCCTCTGTTCCGATATCTTACCGGGGGGTCCGATAGTTTATCAGGTAAAACTTGGGTTGTAGATTCGGCTAATGCAGGTCATTTTGGAGTTGGCCCTGTGCCTTCTCATCCAGATTTTGATGGCTTCTATCCGAAGTGGTATGCTGCGGCAGCGAATGAGAAGGTGGGTGCTGGCATGTATGATGATAGATATATTTTTACGCTATCTGGTTATAATTTCGACATGATTACTAAAGGACAAGTTTTCATTGACGATGCACAAGGTTCAGAGTTTCCCGGAGCAATTGACCTTTCTCCTGACAAAATTGCTCCATTACCTGACCAAATTGGTGAAAACTGGAATATTGTAAAAGGTCAGGACACAACTTTGTCGATAACTGGTTCAGCTTTTCTTGGACACTATACAGGAAGTAGGGTATACCGGATTGTTAGATTGACAGAAAATGAATTATTTATTGCTTTTGTAGACAATAGTGATGCAGATTTAATGTGGTATATTAGATTAATTCCGGAAGGTTACGTTCCAAGTTCCGGTGGTGGTGGTTCTGGCGGAGGAGGAAGCACCGGTGTTGAGTTGCCTATCGATTTTGAGGGAACAGATCCGGGTTTCGAAAGCTTTAATGGTAGTACTGCGAGTGTGGTCAGTAACCCAAATTCAACAGGTATAAATACAAGTGCTAACGTGCTTCAAACCATTAAAGGTGGCTCTAACGACGCTGGCATTTACGTTGACTTAGGGTCAAAATTAGATTTTTCGACAAACACCAAAATTGCCTTCAAACTATTTAATTCTACAAATCCATTTGTTGGAGGAACGTGCAGAGTTAAATTAGAAGACCAGTCTAACCCTCAAAACAGTGTTGAAGTTGATGTAACACTTGTAGCAACTCCCGCATGGATTCAATATGAAGCTGATTTTGCAGGGTCTGCATCTGGGCAATATGATAGAATTGTGTTTTTTCCAGGTTGGGCAACCACTGGGACAGATACATATAACATTGACGACATAGAACAAAGATAGGTTGTGCGAGTTTTAAGAATATTTTTCATTTTTTCATGCTTGAGTTCAATAATTGCATTCTCAGGATGCAAAGAGGATGAAAGTGCAGTCGAACTGGTTCTGCCCTCAAACTTGCAAGTTCAAGTAGTGGTAGATTCAACTACTGAAGGGTTGGTAAGTGTTAGCGCTACAGCAGTAAATGCAAATTATTTTGTAATAACCTTTACCGAGCCGGGTAATTCAAAATCAGAAGAATCTAATGATGGGACAGCAAGCTTCCGGTATTCTTCTTCTGGTACCTATAACATTAACGTAAAAGCGCATTCTACAGCCGACAATTTCATTGAAGTAAATAAATCAGTTACAGTATATGTCGGTGCGCCAGTGAACGATGGAATTCCACCAACTACCGGTTATACTACACCAATGTCTTATCCGGGGTATAATTTGGTTTGGAATGATGAGTTTAACGGAACTTCTTTGTCAACGGCAGATTGGAATTACGAAATCGGCACTGGAAATGGCGGTTGGGGAAACAATGAATTACAATATTATCGTCAAGAGAATACATCTGTTAACAACGGGATTCTAACCATTCAAGCTAAAAAAGAGTTCTTTAATGGTAACAGTTATACATCCTCTAGAATTACGACTCAAAATAAGCAGAGTTTTCAATATGGCAGAATTGACATTAGAGCCTCTTTACCCTTTGGACAGGGTTTATGGCCTGCATTGTGGATGTTGGGAGACAACATTTCAACGGTAGGCTGGCCCTCATGCGGAGAAATAGATATCATGGAATTGGTTGGCGGTTCAGGCAGAGACAATGAAATACACGGAACAGCGCATTGGGAGTTTAATGGTGCTAGAGCACAATCAGGGGGTAGTAACCGACTGCCTAATGGAACTTTTGCTCACGAGTTTCATGTATTCTCTATCATCTGGGATAGTCAGAAGATTGAATGGTATAGAGACGACATAAGGTACAAAGTACTAGATATAACTCCGTCTGATTTGAGCGAGTTTCAAAATAAGTTTTTCTTAATTTTTAACGTAGCTGTTGGCGGGGATTGGCCAGGGTCTCCAAATAGCTCTACTTTATTTCCACAATACATGTATGTAGATTATGTAAGAGTCTTTCAGAAGTAAGTAAAATTCTTAGTTTTTAGTTGATGAAAAAGCGCTTTGCAATTGCTGTAAAGTGCTTTTTTTATGCATATTGAAATAAAAACTTGAGGACTTATAGTTTATTTTACTATTTCTTCGTATTATTGTTTAAATTATTTACAAATAAACATTATGAAAAAAATAATACTTTCTCTTTGTCTCTCGTCGATTTCCTTAATTGGGATGAGCCAGAAATCACAAATAGATCTGCCCATTACTTGGGATGATACTGCTAATGTTGATTATACGGTTATTGGCTTTGGTAGTGACACCGCTTACTTAGCGCCAGATCAAACAAACGCTTCAAACATTGTTTTGGAGGTTATTAAGCCTATAGGAGCTCAAACTTGGGCTGGTGTAGTTCTAGGTAACGATTCTTTGGCTTCTGCAATTCCTTTTTCAGCAGGGAATACCATTATGAGAGCTAGAATTTATGCTCCCGTTATTGGCACACCTATTAGATTAAAAATGGAAAACGAAGGTAACGCAGGTATTTTTGTTGAAACTCAGGTAAACACTACTGTTGCCGGTTGGGATACAATAAGCTTCGATTTTGCCAATCAAGTTCCGGGTACACAGGCAATTAATTTTTCAAATGTGTACGACAAAATTGCAGTGTTCTTTAATTTTGGTAATACACCAACAACTGCAAATGAGACTTATCAAATTGATTATGTTGAGTTTGCTGGTGGTGGTTCTTCGGGGCCATCAAAAGCTCAAATTGATTTGCCTATAAATTGGGATGATACGGCTAATGTAAATTACGCTGTAATTGATTTTGGAGGTAATGTATCTTCATTAGTAGTTGATCCGACAAATGCATCAAACCTAGTTTTGAAAACTGACAAGCCAAGTACGGCACAAACTTGGGCAGGAACTACTTTAGGTAATTCTCTGGCTACAGCGATTCCTTTTGCAGCTTCTAGTACAATAATGCAAGCAAGAGTTTGGTCTGCCGCAAGTGGTATACCTGTATTGATGAAAGTTGAAGATCAGGCGAACGCAGCAATATTTGTTGAGACATTAGCAAGCACAAGCAGAGTTGGTTGGGATACATTAACGTTTGATTTCGCTAATCCTGGACCAAATGCACAAGCTTTAAATTTTGCTAATACATACAACAAAGTTTCTTTGTTTTTTAACTTTAATGTAGTTCCTACTGCAACTGAAACATATTATACGGATGATGTTTGGTTTGGAATGGGTTCAACAGGTCCATCAAAAGCTCAAATTGATTTGCCTATCAATTGGGACGATACAGCCAATGTAGATTATACCGTTATTGATTTTGGTGGTAATGGTTCTTCAATTGTTGTTGATCCTACAAATGCTTCTAATATTGTATTAAAAACAGACAAGCCAACTACAGCTCAGACTTGGGCGGGTACAACTTTAGGTAATTCTTTGGCAACAGCGATTCCTTTTGCAGCCTCAAGTACTATTATGCAAGCCAGAATTTGGTCTGCAGCAAGTGGTATTCCTGTTTTAATGAAAGTGGAAGACCAAACGAATGCAGGAATTTTTGTAGAAACATTAGCAAGCACAAGCAGAGTTGGTTGGGATACCCTAACATTTGATTTTGCTAATCCTGGCCCGAATACACAGGCATTAAATTTTGCAAATACTTACGATAAAGTTTCTTTGTTTTTTAACTTTAATGTGGTTCCTACTGCAACCGAAACATATTATACAGATGACGTATGGTTTGGTATGGGTTCAGCAGGTCCATCAAAAGCTCAAATTAATTTGCCTATCAATTGGGATGATACAGCCAATGTAGATTATACCGTTATTGATTTTGGTGGTAATGGATCTTCAATTGTTGTTGATCCTACAAATGCTGCTAACATTGTGTTAAAGACGGATAAGCCATCTAGTGCTCAATCATGGGCAGGAACTACTTTGGGCAATTCTTTGGCTACAGCGATTCCTTTTGCAGCTTCTAGTACTATTATGCAAGCAAGAATTTGGTCTGCAGCAAGTGGAATTCCTGTATTAATGAAAGTAGAAGACCAAACGAACGCAGGAATTTTTGTTGAAACACTTGCAAGTACAAGCAGAGTTGGTTGGGATACGTTAACATTTGATTTCGCTAATCCTGGGCCTAATACTCAAGCTTTAAATTTTGCAAATACCTACGATAAAGTGTCGTTATTCTTTAACTTTAATGTGGTTCCTACTGCAACCGAAACGTATTATACTGATGATGTTTGGTTCGGTATGGGTTCAGCAGGTCCGTCAAAAGCTCAAATTGATTTGCCAATCAATTGGGACGATACTGCAAATGTAAGTTATGCTGTAACAGTTTTCGGAGGGAATGTGTCGGCGGTTGTTACTGACCCAACAAATGCCTCTAATTTAGTTCTACAAGTAGACAAACCAGCAACAGCTCAATCTTGGGCAGGAACTACATTGGGTAGTGCTGCGTTAGCTTCTGCTATTCCTTTTGCAGCATCTAATACAGTAATGCAGGCAAAAGTATGGTCTGCAGCTAGTGGAATACCTGTTTTACTTAAAGTGGAAGATCAGGCAAATTCAGGAATTTTTGTAGAAACTTTAGCAACTACAAGTAAAGCTGGTTGGGATACCTTAACTTTTGACTTTGCTAACCCGGGGCCAAATACACAGGCATTAAATTTTGCAAATACGTACGACGTAGTATCTATCTTTTTCAATTTTAATGTTGTTCCAGCAGCTACTGAAACATATTATTTAGATAATATTTCTTTTGGTTCTTTAATTACAGGAATTCAAGAATTCAAGGCTAATCCAACATTTACTGTATACCCTAACCCGGCAAATGATTTTGTAACAATAGATGCTTCTTTATTAGAAAATATTAATCAAGTAGTTGTTACTAATTCTATTGGACAAGTGGTATTACAAAAGAGTCTATCAGTGTTAGACAATAAGATTGATGTGGCTAACTTCGAAAATGGAGTTTATTTCATGATTCTTAATTCAGAGTCAGGAAGCAAAACTTCTAAGTTCATGGTTGCAAAGTAAGAGAGTGTAACTTTTAGTTATTTCAATCAAGAGAAGCCCGCATCAAATGATGCGGGCTTTTTTGTTTTAACTGTTAATGAAATAATAGGCTAGCAATAAAACAAAACCAACTTTTGCCCATTTTTGTAGTTCAATGAGTCAACTCCTATCAACATCCATAGAGTATTTAAAAGGTGTAGGACCTAAACGAGCTGAAATATTAGCATCAGAGTTAGGCATAAGAACCTACAGAGGATTGTTGCACCATTTTCCGTTTAGGTATGAGGATCGAACCAAGTTTTATAAAATTTCTGAAGTTAATGGAGATTTGCCCTATGTTCAATTGGTTGGAGAGTTAATTCATGTCCAAGAAATTGGAGAGAAATTTAAAAAACGACTAGTTGCTAAGCTAAAGGACGATACCGGAACCATAGAATTGGTATGGTTTAAAGGGGTAACGTATTTTAAAAAAGTACTGAAGGTTGGCGAAAAATATGTTGTTTTTGCCAAACCGAATATTTTCAATTCAAAAATTAACCTGGTTCATCCTGAAGTAGAAACATTGATTGAGCATAAAAATTCAGTTCAGTCGAAGCTCCAAGCTGTATATCATTCTTCAGAAAAACTAACAAAATTTGCGCTAGGCTCGAAAAACATTTCGAGGTTAATGAAGACTCTGTTACCTCAATTAAAATATAAACTCGACGAGAATCTGCCTTTGCGAATTATTACAGAACATCAGCTGCTCGATCGAGAAACAGCCTTGTTTAACATTCACTTTCCCGTTTCTATTGAGTTGCTTAAGAAATCCATCGCTCGAATTAAGTTTGAAGAACTTTTTATGATTCAGTTGGAGCTGTTGAAATTGAAGTTGGTCAATTTAGAAAAATCCAATGGATTTGTATTTGGGGATATTGGGGAAAAGTTTAATGGGTTTTATGCTAACAATCTACCTTTTGAGTTAACAGGTGCTCAAAAACGCGTGCTGAAAGAAATTCGCATCGATTTAAAAAGAGGAAAACAAATGAACCGCTTGCTACAAGGTGATGTGGGGAGTGGAAAGACCATAGTTGCGTTAATGACTATCTTAATGGGCTTGGATAATGGATTTCAGGCAGCCCTAATGGCACCTACAGAAATCTTGGCCACTCAGCATTATGAAGGCTTGAAAGAGTTGTTAAAAGGAATGGATGTTTCGATAGAACTACTTACCGGATCTGTTAGAGCGAAGAAACGAAGGGAAATTCATGCAGCATTAGAGAGTGGAACCTTGGATATTCTAATTGGGACCCACGCCTTAATTGAAGATAAAGTAATATTTAAGAACATAGGTATTGCTATAATTGATGAGCAGCATCGTTTTGGGGTGGCTCAACGAGCAAAGCTCTATAAAAAGAATACCATTCCTCCACACGTTCTAATTATGACCGCCACGCCAATTCCTAGAACTTTAGCCATGACACTTTACGGCGATTTAGATGTTTCTGTTATTGATGAACTTCCTCCCGGAAGGAAAGAAATACAAACCCTACATTGGTATGAGAATAAGCGGCTCCGGCTATTTGGTTTTATGGAGCAAGAAATTGCTAAAGGACGGCAGATTTACGTTGTTTATCCGCTGATTGAAGAATCTGAGAAATTAGATTATGCCACACTAGAGGAAGGATACCAGCATATTTTCAAACGTTTTCCGGCTCCAAAATACAAGGTGAGTATTGTTCATGGAAAAATGAAGGCCCATGTAAAGCAATTCGAAATGGATCGTTTTGTAAATGGCGAAACCGACATTATGGTTTCAACAACTGTGATTGAGGTTGGAGTGAATGTTCCCAACGCTTCAGTTATGATTATTGAAAGTGCAGAACGCTTTGGTTTGTCTCAACTGCATCAATTAAGGGGGCGAGTAGGAAGAGGTGCTGAGCAGTCTTACTGCATTTTAATGACTGGCAATAAATTGTCAAGCGATGGTAGATTACGCATGAAAACTATGACAGCTACCAACGACGGATTTCAAATTGCTGAGGTTGATTTAAAACTTCGAGGGCCTGGCGATTTACGGGGTACTCAACAAAGTGGAACGCCTATAAATTTAAAATTGGCCAACTTGGCAACCGATGGAGAATTAATTCAAAAAGCTAGAAAGGCAGCTTTTTCTATTTTAGATTCTGATCCCAATTTAGAAAGAATGGAGCATCAAAACCTTCGGCAATACTTAGGAGAAAAAAATAGAGGTAAAACCAATTGGAGTTCGATATCATGATGGAGTTTAAGCAAAAAGGAATTTTAAAGGAACACAAAGCTGCCATTTATGCCATGTGTGAAGGGGCAGAAGATCATATCTTTTACTCGGGAGGTTCAGATCGTTATGTAATTCAGTGGAATTTGAAGACGATGGAAGCAGAAAAAGTAGTTTCTAAATCTCCTACTACTATTGTTAGTTTGTGTTTTTTGAAGAAGCAAAACTTACTCTTAATAGGGCAAATTGAAGGGGGAGTGCATGTAATTGATTTGAATGAAAATAAGGAGTTGAAGTATTTAAAAATTCACAAAGGCTATGTTTTTGACATTGTATTTATTGAAGAAAAGAATGAGGTGGTTTTTTCTTCTGGAGATGGCACAGTAAGCATTTGGTCTGTTCCTGATTTTGAACTGCTGTTACAAGTAAAAATTGGAGAAGGAAAGAATCGGAAACTGGCTTATTCAGCCAAACGAGAAGAGCTTGCTGTAGCCTCTGCCGATGGTTTTGTTCAAGTGTTAACTACAAAGGATTGGAGTTCTAAATACAGCATAGGTGATTTGGAATCAGGAGCAAACTCAGTTATTTTTACCGATGATAGTTTGCTTATTGGAACTAAAAATGCACACTTGCATGAGTATGATTTTACGGTAAGCAATAAAAAAGAAGGAATCCCCGCTCACAATTGGGCCATCTATGATTTGGCTTTTAATCATCAATTAAATCTATTGGTATCAGGAAGCCGCGATAAGACAGTAAAATTTTGGAATCCTAATGATTTGAGTGTCCTCAAGCGGTTAGAAGGATTTAAGGATAAAGCTCACACGCATTCGGTGAATGCCTTGCTTTGGACACAGTTTGATCATTTATTACTCAGTGCAGGAGATGATAAAACGATTCGAGTCTGGCAAGTAAAATTGTGAACATAGAAATTGAAATCGAAGGATTGTCAATTCCGAAATTATAATCAACAATTGACAATTCACAATTGACAATTGTTACCTTCGCAGCAGCAAAATAGATACGCATGAAAATTTCTTACAATTGGCTTCAGAACTACATTCAAACTGATTTAAGCATCGACAACATTTCAACAATTCTAACGGATATAGGACTAGAAGTTGAAGGAGTAGAATCTATTAAAGGAGGCTTGAAAGGATTAGTTGTTGGTGAAGTTATTTCTTGCGCACAGCACCCGAACGCCGATAAGTTAAAAACAACGAAGGTAAACGTAGGTGCCGAAGAACTATTAGACATTGTTTGCGGAGCGCCAAACGTTGCCGCAGGACAGAAGGTAATTGTTGCTACCGTAGGTACGGTTTTGTATGACGGCGATGAATCTTTCAAAATCAAAAAATCAAAAATAAGAGGCGAAGTTTCTGAAGGAATGATTTGCGCCGAAGATGAAATTGGTCTAGGTGATTCACACGATGGAATTATGGTGCTAGACCCATCAGCAATAGTAGGAACGCCTGCTGTAGAGTTTTTTCATCTGACATCGGATACTGTTTTTGAAATAGGACTCACTCCTAATCGGATTGATGCAGCATCGCATTTTGGTGTGGCAAGAGATTTAGCCGCGTATTTGAATTTAACCGGAAAATACACGCTAGTACTTCCCGACGTGTCAGGGTTTAAAGAGGCAAACACTAGCTCAATAGCCGTTGAGGTTGAAAATAGTGAGTTAGCGCCAAGGTATTGTGGAATTGAGATCAAGAATGTAAAAGTTGGAGCTTCGCCAGATTGGTTGCAGAATAACTTGAAAGCGATAGGTCTGAAGCCTTTGAATAATGTTGTAGATGTTACCAATTTCGTGCTACACGAATTAGCACAGCCGCTTCATGCGTTTGATGCGGATAAAATTAAAGGGAACAAAGTAATTGTAAAATGTGCAACAGCAGGCGAAAAGTTTACTACCTTAGATGGTGTTGAAAGAGATTTGTCTGATCAAGATTTAATGATTTGCGATGCTGAAAAGCCAATGTGTATTGCGGGAGTTTTTGGCGGAGAACATTCTGGTGTTTCTGAAAACACGAACTCCATTTTTTTAGAGTCAGCTTATTTTAATCCGGTGAGCGTTCGAAAAACAGCCAAACGATATGGCTTAAATACAGACGCGTCTTTTCGATTTGAAAGGGGAATTGATCCGAATATTACAGTTTTTGCCTTGAAAAGGGCAGCTTTGTTAATTCAAGAAATAGCAGGTGGCGAGATTTGTTCTCAAATAACAGATATTTATCCTCAACCGATTGAAGACTTTAAAGTAGAGTTGAGTTTTTCTAAGGTGAATAATTTGATTGGAAACTCTTTACCGAAAGTTGCTGTTCGAGATATTTTAAAGAATTTAGATATAAAAATTTTAAAAGAAGACGGAGATCAGCTGTCTCTTCAAGTTCCTTCTTATCGAGTAGATGTGCAAAGAGATGTGGACGTTATTGAAGAAATTTTACGAATTTACGGGTACAATAATGTGGTGTTGCCTAGCTTTATGAAGTCAAACTTGACTCCTAATCCAAAAGTTATTCCACATAAGGTAGAAAATACAATTGCCAATTATTTAAGCAGCACAGGTTTTTCAGAAATTTTCAATAATTCACTTACCAATCCAACTTACTATTCTGATGACGCTGCGTTGGTTCGCATGGTAAACCCACTAAGCAGAGAAACTGAAGTAATGAGAGGGTCGATGTTGTATGGAGGCCTTGAAGCTATTGTATACAATCAGAAACGGAAAAGAAAGAGCCTTAAATTTTATGAGTTTGGTTCTACCTATAAGGCGTTAGGCGATTCAAAGTTTGAGGAGACGAAGCGTTTAGGACTTTGGCTGAGTGGCGATGTTCAAGAAGAGAGTTGGGAGTCTCAAACACAATCGACAAGTTTTTATACCTTAAAACAAAGGGTTGAGTCTTGTTTACAACGTGTTGGAATTGAAAAGTACAAAATGGAAGAAGTAGAGGACTCAAGGTTTGAGTCGGCTGTTTCATTTTTTAAAGGAAAATTTAACTTGGTCACTTTTGGAAAAGTAAACTCTTCAGAACTAGCTAAGTTTGGAGGGAAGAACGAAGTCTTTTACGCCGAGTTTGACTGGTCGGTTGCGCTAAAATTAATGAGCGGAAAAGATGTTCAATACAAAACAGTTACAAAATTTCCATCAGTTAGAAGAGATTTAGCATTATTGGTAGATGAACAAGTTGAATTCAATCAAATTCAATCAATTGCTAAAAAAGTAGAACAACGACTCTTAAAAGAAGTGAACCTTTTTGATGTTTATGAAGGCAAGAATTTGGCTGCCGGCAAAAAGTCTTATGCGGTTAGTTTTACGTTTCAAGATGAGCAAAAAACGCTGACCGATAAGTACATTGATACCATTATGGAGAAATTGATTTCTTCCTTAAAAGATCAGGTGGGAGCTGAGTTGAGGTAGTTACATGATCTTATCTATTGAATCGGCTAATTTTCTATCTTTTTCAGTTACAGTATTGCCTTCGTCGTGAGTGGTAAGGGTAATTTCAACCGTGTTGTATACGTTACTCCAATTAGGATGGTGACTTTGCTTTTCAGCAATTAGTGCAACTTGTGACATAAATCCCCATGCTTCAACAAAGTTTTTGAATTTGAAACTTCTTATAAGTGTATTATTTTCTTCTTTCCAGTTGTTCATAGTAAAGAGTTTGTTTGTTATAGTATTCTAAATACCTGTCATGTTTCAATAACCTGACAGGTCTAATGTACGTTATTTTTTACGAACTCATTCTGCGCCAAAATGTCACCCGTTTACCCTTGGCACATCCTTTGAAACTTCGCTTTCTGTAAAAAATAACATTCAAAATTTATCATATTATGGCAAAAGGACAGATTAACGTTCAAACGGAGAATATCTTTCCAATTATCAAGCAATTTTTATATTCTGATCAGGAGATATTCTTGAGAGAGTTGGTTTCTAACGCAGTAGATGCCACTCAAAAACTTCGGACATTGAGCAACATTGGCGATGTAAAAGGCGACATTGGTGAAACTCAAATGGAAGTAAAGGTTGATGAGAAAGCAAAAACCTTGACTTTTTCTGACCGAGGAATTGGGATGACGGAAGAGGAAGTTGATAAATACATCAATCAAATTGCTTTTTCAGGAGCTGAAGAATTTGTTGAGAAATACAAAGATAAAGCTAGCGTTATTGGACACTTTGGTCTTGGTTTCTACTCATCTTTCATGGTGGCAGATAAGGTTGAGATTTTCTCAAAATCATACAAAGAAGGGAGCAAGGCTGTAAAGTGGGAGTGTGATGGAAGCCCAAATTTCACACTAGAAGAGGACGATACAAGAAAAGAAAGAGGTACTGACATAGTACTTCACATTTCTGAAGATGCTAAGGAGTATTTGTCTGAATTCAAAATAAAAGAACTGTTAGACAAGTATTGTAAGTTCATGGCTGTGCCGATTAAATTCGGAACAAAGGAGATTAACGATCCTGAGCACGAGCCCAAAACAACTACCGATAAAGACGGTAAAGAAACCAAAGAAGAGCACAGAAAAATTACTGTTGATGATATCATTAACAATCCAACACCGGCTTGGACCAAAGCTCCTGTAGACTTAAACGATGAGGATTATAAGAACTTCTACAGAGAGTTGTATCCAATGAACTTTGAGGAGTCTTTATTCCACATTCATTTAAATGTAGATTACCCGTTTAACTTGACAGGAATCTTGTATTTCCCTAAGTTGAAGAAAAACTTAGAGGTTCAAAAAGATAAAATTCAATTGTACAGTAACCAAGTGTTTGTGACCGATTCTGTAGAAGGTATCGTTCCGGATTTCTTGACCTTGTTGCATGGAGTAATCGATTCTCCAGATATACCTCTTAACGTTTCTAGGTCTTATTTACAAGCAGATGGGAATGTAAAGAAAATTTCAAATTACATTTCGAAAAAAGTTGCAGATAAATTAGAAGAACTCTTTAAAAAAGATAGAAAGGCATTCGAATCAAAATGGGACGATATTAAAATATTCATAGAATATGGAATGCTGTCTGATGAAAAATTTGCCAAAAAAGCTGAAAAGTTCATGTTGTTCAAGAATGTGGAGGGAGAGTACTTTACGGCAGACGAATACAAAACAAAAATCGAGGTAAACCAAACAGATAAAAATTCGAAAGTAGTTTACTTGTACACCTCTGACAAAGATGCTCAATACAGTTACATTGATGCCGCTAAGAGCAAAGGGTATGACGTTTTGGTTATGGATTCTCCGCTAACAGCGCATTTGGTTGGCAAATTGGAGCAAGCTGATTCAAACACTACATTCACTCGAGTAGATGGAGATACCATTGATAAGTTGATTCAGAAAGATGAAGAAATCACTTCTAAATTGACAGAAGATGATGAAAAAGTATTGAAACCAGTGTTTGAAGAAGTTGTAAATAAACAAACCTTTACCGTAAACTTTGTAAGTTTAAGTGAAGCGGATTCTCCAATGACTGTTACGCAAGCTGAATTCATGAGAAGAATGAAAGACATGAGCGCAATGGGCGGCGGCGGAATGATGGGAATGGGAAACATGCCTGATATGTATAACCTGTCAGTAAACTCAAACCACCCACTAATTTCTAAAATTTTAGCAGAAAAGGATGAAGCGAAACGCAAAGACATGGCAAAGCAGGCTGCTGACTTAGCGTTGCTTTCTCAAAACCTGTTAAAAGGAGAGGAATTAAGTAAGTTCATTAAGCGAAGTGTAGCGCTGATTTAAACGCTCACGAAGAATCAAATAAAGAAGTCCTCAATCTTAAATCTGTATAGATTGTAGTTTGGGGACTTTTTGCACCTCTTGAATTACAAATTAACCATTCATAAAATTTGAGAGGAGAATCAATTAATTGGGATTAATTTAACGTAAAATCAAATCAAAATGAAAAAGATAAAAAATTTAGTAATTTCATTATTAGCAGTGGCAACATTAAGCTCGTGTGGCTACAATGAAATGGTTGCAAAACAAGAGAGTGTTGGTGGCCAATGGGCACAAGTAGAAACATCTTACCAACGAAGAGCTGACCTCATACCTAATTTAGTCTCTACTGTAAAAGGATATGCTGAGTTTGAAAAATCGACTTTTGTTGAGGTTACAGAAGCACGATCTAAAGCAACTTCAATTAATATTAGCGCAGACGATTTAACACCGGAAAATATGGCGAAATTTCAAGAAGCACAAAGTCAATTGAGTGGTTCATTATCAAGACTGCTTGCTACTTTTGAACGGTATCCAGACTTAAAAGCGAATCAAAACTTTTTAGAATTGCAAGCACAGTTAGAAGGAACAGAAAATAGAATTTCCGTTGAGCGAAGAAAGTTCAATGAAGTAACGAAAGAGTATAATACATACATTAAGCAGTTTCCTAGAAACATTTATGCGGGATGGTTCGATTTTGAAAAGAAAGGATATTTTGAAGCAGACGCAGGCTCTGAAAAAGCACCTAAAGTAGAATTTTAACATGGCGAAAGATTTATTTACAGAAGCAGAACAGCAACAAGTTAGAGAAGCTATTCAAGAAGCGGAGCTGAATACCTCTGGAGAGGTGAAAATTCACATTGAGCGAAAGTTGAAGGAGGACGTCATGGATCGAGCTTCTTTTGTTTTTGAGAAGTTGGAATTACATCAAACCAAATTGCGCAATGGCGTGCTCATTTATTTAGCCGTTGAATCAAAAGAATTTGCCATATTGGGCGATGTTGGTATCAACCAAAAAGTACCTGAAGGGTTTTGGGATTCAACCTCTTTAATTATGCTAGAGCAATTTAAAAAAGGAGATTTTGTAGGTGGACTAATTGCCGGAATTAAAGAAGCTGGATTACAATTAAAAGCACATTTCCCATATCAAAAAGGCGATATCAACGAATTGTCTGATGACATTTCATTTGGAAAAAACTAAGATGATAAAAAGACAACTATTACTTATTTCTTTGCTGTTTATTATGGCCGTTCAGGCGATCGCGCAAGTTGGTTGTATACCTGAAAAACCAAATCCTCAAAGGTTGGTCAACGACTTTGCAAATGTATTGTCTCCTTCTTTTGAAACGCAACTAGAAAATTACTTGGTTGGTTTTAACGATACAACTTCAACTCAAATTACATTGGTTACAGTAAATGATTTGTGTGGAGAAGAGGCCTCTTTTTTTGCATTTGATTTGGGTGAAAAATGGGGCGTAGGCAATGCTAAATTTGACAATGGGATAGTTGTACTTTATAAGCCAAAGCAAGCGAACTCAAAAGGGCAAATTTACATCGCTACCGGTTATGGTTTGGAAGGTATTTTGCCCGATGCAATTGGAAAAAGGATTGTAGAAAATGAAATGATTCCATATTTTAAACAGGGTCAAACGGAAAAAGGGCTGTTAGAAGGAATACTTACCATTACAGAAATTACGGGAGGAGAATATTCAGCTCAGAGCTACAATAAAAATGGAAGAGGAAAAGGAGGTGGCGGCTTTCCTTTTGCGCTTTTAGCAGCATTGGTGGTCCTTATAGGGCTCATGTTTTTTAAGAACATTAGTCGTGCAAGAAATTATGCACATACCAACAACACTTCTTTATGGATGGCGCTTTGGTTGATGGGGTCAATGAACAGTCGACATTCCGGCTTTTACGGTAACTTTACAGGAGGGCGAGGTGGTTTCGGTGGTGGATCTGGTTTTGGCGGCGGAGGCGGATTTGGTGGTTTTGGCGGCGGCTCATTTGGCGGCGGCGGAGCAGGAGGGAGCTGGTAGTTTCTTAATTAAAAATAATTTTAACACTGGTAGTTTATATTTTCGATTACTGTTTTTTCTGCTGTTTTAAATAACGCTTAATTTCTTTAATTTTAGTAATGGGATATTGTTCTTTTTTACTCAACCGGTGAGCCTTCTTATAATGCTTTAACGCGCTTTTGAAGCTGCTTATTTTTAACGAATCGTCTGCTTCCTCAATTAAATTTAGGTATTCAATTGATATTTTTTGTTTTTTCAAAAAATCCTTTTCAAATTTAAAAATCGTCCTTTCGATTTGCACCAATTCCTTCTTTCCATATTCCTCAAGAAACAGGTATTTACTAATGTTTTTGCCTGAATCATTGTAGAATAAAGTGATGTCCTTTTCGGTAATGTGGTTGTTTATTACGCAGTTTAGCCTTTCGGGATTAAACTTAAATTTTTACAGAATCGTTCTTCCAATTTAAATAGAATGTACGGTTTGGATATGCGACGTTTTCAATTAAAATTTTCTGAGTACAACTAGAAAGTAGAAGTAATAGAAAACATATGAAAATAATTGAAGTTTGTAAATGAAAGTGTTGAATCATAAGGTTGTTCGGTTTGCAAATAAAAAAAGCCGCCTCGATTTCTCGAGGCGGCTGTGTTTTCTAGTTGTAAGAAAGTGTTACAAGTACGTTTGAAGGTTTGTTTGGTTTGAAACTCTTCTCAATCTTCTTAACCCTCTTTCTTTAATTTGACGGATTCTTTCTCTTGTCAATCCAAACGTATTTCCAATTTCTTCTAATGTCATTTCGCTAGCTCCACCTAAACCGTAGAATAAACGAATAACTTCAGCTTCCATGCCTTTCAAATATGCAAGTGTTCTTTCTAAATCTTGAGAAAGTGACTCTTGTAAAAGATTATCTGCTGGATCTGGAGTGTCGTTATTTTCTAGAACACTTACTAAGCTATTGTTGTCATCATCGTTGCTCATTGGAGCATCAATAGAAACTTGTTTTTTGGACATTTTTAAAGACATTTCTACCTTCGCTACGTCCATCTCTGTCAAGTCTGACAATTCCTCTGCTGTTGGAGTTCTTTCGTTTTTTTGCTCAAATTCATTCGAAGCCTTGCTGATTTTCTGAATCTCTCCCAATCGGTTGTGTGGTAAACGAATGGTTCTAGAGTTATCAGCAGCAGCTTTTAAAATACTTTGACGAATCCACCATACTGCGTAAGAGATAAATTTAAACCCCTTTGTGTGATCGTACCTCTTTGCAGCTTCAATTAAACCGAGGTTTCCTTCGTTAATTAAATCTTCTAAGGTTAATCCTGTGTTTTGATATTGTTTAGCTACAGAAATTACGAAACGTAAGTTAGCTCTAACTAACCTGTTTAACGCTCTTTCGTCGCCACTTTGAATTTTAATTGCCAACTCTACCTCTTCTTCAGCAGTAATCATCTCTTCTTTTGAAACATCTTGTAGATACTTCTCCAATGATTTGCTTTCTCTTTTGGTAATCTGTTGACTAATTTTCAGTTGTCTCATATTCTTCTTTTTCTTTTTTCAACACTTAGCACACTGCAAAAATCGTGCTACGTATTAGTGTTTATTTTTGACACAATGGTTTTATTATATTCTTTCCTTATTTCCCAATTATTGTCGAATATATACGGCAAATAGCGGTTGTAAAGTTTTAATCTAATTCTACCTTCATTGTCAATTTCCTTCTCCGTTGGTTCACCAGTGAACTCATAGCAATTTGTTTTGGGGTGCGTTTGTATATAACGTTGCACTATTTTTACTATGGTCGACATTACTTTGTAAACCTCAAACTTGTTGGTCATGCTATACTCTTCTCCGTCAAATTCTTCATTAAGAACACCAAATACAATTGATGTGTTTAAAACGTTGTTTTGTTTTCTTCCAAAACGTACTTCATATTGTATTCCGCTATCTGTTGTAAAATAGTAAGCAGAGCCACTTTCAATTGGTGGAGGTATGAAATCGTATGTTTCCAGAAGTTTTTGCAATTCCAATCGGCAAAATTAGTTAATAATTGGCAGTTTTAAAATTTTATTAAACGACATATTAAGGAACATCAAATTCCTAATTTTATTATTCATTAAACGTTAAAAAGTATGAAAGGTTGGGCAAAATGGATTGGAGCGTTAATTGGGTTCTCATTTTTTAAATTTCCGGGTGCCATTTTAGGTTTTATTATTGGTGGATTGTTTGATCGAAGAGGGTCTGTAGAGTGGGACGAACAATTTACAAGAGAACGATATACCGGACAGCAAGCTTATCAAAGAACTGCTACTGGAGATTTCGCCGCTAGTTTATTGGTGTTAACTGCTGCTGTAATGAAGGCAGATGGGAAAATTTTAAAATCAGAACTAGAGTATGTTCGCAGATTTTACATTCAGCAGTTTGGTGAGGCAAAGACGAGAGAGCAAATGAGGGCGTTGAGGGATTTGCTAAAAAGTCCAATAGATGCTCGGTCTGTGGGGCACCAAATTCGTTACCAAATGCAATATGCAAGCCGATTGCAGTTGTTGCATTACATGTTTGGTATTGCTAAAGCAGATGGGCAAATAAGCGATAGCGAAGTCGTTACAATACAAAGAATAGCGGGATTTTTAGGAATTGGTGTTGCCGATTTTCAGTCGATCAAAGCAATGTTTGTGCGTGAAACAGGGGGCGATTTTAAAATATTAGAGATTACCCAAGATGCAACGGATGATGAGATTAAGAAGGCTTATCGCAGAATGGCCATGAAATACCATCCTGATAAGGTGAATCATTTAGGAGAAGAAGTTAAAAATCAGGCGGAAGAAAAATTTAGGAAAGTTCAAGAAGCATATGAGAACATAAAAAAGTCGAGAGGTTTCTCTTGATGATGAGTGGTTTCTTCTTTGAGTTCTTTTCGTTGAAGTAATTGGTCACTTATTTGGCTTGAATCTTTTTCTACCTTTTTTGGCAATAAATCCATAAACTTGAACAGGCAATAGTCGTAACGTTCTACTTTTTTCTTCGTTTCGTGTTGCTCTTCTTTTTGAGTTTGTTTTAGTTGAACTTCAATTTTGTTGGTAGCAAAGCCATAAACACCGAAGCCAATAAATAGGAGCACAGAGAGAATTAACTTTTTCATAAACGTAATTTTAGTGCACCTAAACTAATAAAACCTGCCGAATTGTCAATGGCAAATTATTTGTTAGGTGAATAAAGTCAATAAATGGCAAATTAAGAACTGGAAAAAGAAGTTGAATGGACGATTTCGAAAAAAAGAAATTTATTTATAGTGCCGTGTTTCCGTTCATTTTTGTGCTCGTCATTGTGACGGTAAAAATTATTGAACTCTACTTTGATACTTCTTTTGTTCGAATGGGTATACTTCCTCGTGAAGTTTCAGGATTAAAAGGTGTGCTACTTGCACCTTTTATACATGGAGATTGGAATCATGTTTTCAATAATTCATTGCCGCTTTTAATATTGGGTTGGGTTATGTTTTACTTTTATCGTTCCCTAGCGCCTAAGGTTATTTTGTATTCGTTTCTTTTAGCGGGGTTGTACACGTGGATTTCTGCCCGAACTGCCTACCATATTGGCGCAAGTGGTTTGGTTTATGCTTTGTTTGGTTTTCTGTTTATTAGCGGTTTTTTGCGCAAATACATTCCCCTTGTAGCGCTTTCATTTTTGGTAGCATTTCTATACGGGAGTTTAATTTGGGGAATTCTTCCATGGGATAAAAGCATCAGTTGGGAAGGTCACTTTTGGGGGTTATTTATTGGTTTGGTACTCGCGTTTGTTTATCGAAAGCAAGGACCTCAAAGAAAAGTGTTTGTTTGGCCTGAAGAGGAGGAAGACGAAGCGGATGTGTTAGGAGAATATGTAGACTTTAGCGAAGAGGTTGAAAAACCTGAAGAGTCTGCCTACAAAGAACCTGAAGTAGTCTATCATTTTGTTCCAGCTAAAGCTAAACCCAAAGCAAAAAGCTGAAAGTAAAAAGCCTTCATCTTTTAGCTTTCAACTTTCCGCTTTTATCTAAAAATCATTTACCGCTCGCCCTAAAAAGAATCTCCTTTTCTTTTTTACTCAGCGAATCATATCCCGATCGAGATATTTTATCTAGAATAGTATCAATTACAGCTTGTTCCTCTTTTTTTCTGCTACTGTATTCGTAATCGTCGGTTGAAGTTCTCTTGTACTTTACCCTCATTTTTCTTTTCTTGCTAGGTTTTACTAAGGCAATTAAAAAGTCACTGCTTTTCCCAACCCATTCGGTAATGTCCTTTCCTTTGGCCCATTGTTTTGCAAAGAAGAAGCCCAAAGCGGCTCCACCAATGTGAGCAATGTGTCCACCTGAATTGGAGTTGGAGATGCTCAATACATCAACGATGAAAGAAATCATGGCAATGTATTTTAGTTTTACAGATATGATTCCAAACAGCTTTATTTCGTAATCAGGAGCGTACGTTCCAATGCCCACAACAATAGCCATAACTGATGCTGATGCACCTAACGCTATAGCGCTGCTGTTTACTGTTTCGAAAACGGGAAAAACATTAAAGAATAAAATGTATAACAATGCTCCAACAATACCACCTGCAATGTAGACGGTATATAACTTTCGTTCACCTAAAAATTGAACAAACAAGGTGCCCAGAAAATAAAGCCAAATCATATTACTGAGCAGATGAAAGAAACCTAAGTGTAAAAACATATAGGTAATAACTGTCCATGGCTTAAAAATTAACTTCGCAGGGTCAGAAGGAACTGCTAGCCATTGCAAGGCCCATTGGTCCGGTGAACCTGCTTGAAAAAGCCAAAAGAACAAGTACAATAGCTTAATGGCGACAAAAAGAACTAGGTTGGCATAAATTAATTTCACCAACATGCTGTTTTGCATGAAATTTGAGCTAAAACTAGATTGATTTCCGAATCTCATAATCGAAATGAATTGCCTTTAGTGTTCCAAATTTTTAATAAAATAAATCCTGTTAGCATACCTCCAAAATGGGCAAAATGTGCCACGTTTCCTTGCAGGTCCGTTGCAATTCCCATAACCAATGCTAAAATGGCAATGTACTTACCTTTAATAGGAATGGGAGGGAACAGCAGTTGTAATTGCGCGTTAGGGAACAGATAGCCAAAAGCCAATAAAATTCCGAAGATAGCCCCTGATGCGCCCACCATGGTTGAATTGGTAAGAATGAGGTATTTTACAAAGCGAGGGTCGTTCAGATATTTTGCACTTCCCATGCTTGTTCGTATAATCTCGGCTCCGTTCATTCTTGCATATTCAATGGCTTCGTTAGATAAGTCAGGAATGAGCATTTGAGCTTGTACTTCTCTGCTAATCAATTGCACAATGGCTGCTCCTACTCCGGTTATGAGATAGAACATCAAGAATCTTTTTTCACCCATAGTTGTTTCTAGCACCCTACCAAACATGTACAAGCCAAACATATTAAACAGTAAATGACTAAAGTCATTCATGCTGTGCATGAAAATATGTGTGACCAGTTGGTGCGGATAAAACTCGGTGCTTTTCCAATAATGTAAGGCAAAAAAATTGGTGTAGTTAAACCCAAGGGCTGGCAATCCTTTTTGCGCTAAGAAACTAATCACCGTAACAATTAAGAGGTTTTTAGTGACTACAGGAATATTAGCTAACGGATTACTGGTTCTGAAATTCATCGTTTGTTAAATTGTTTTTCCAAGTCGTCCATCGAATAGTTTACTACGATAGATTTACCATTGGGCAAACTATAAGGCATTTCGCATGCAAAAAGTTCGTCAATTAAATGAATCATTTCTTGTTGACTCATTATTTTGTCTTTTTTAATACTCATGCTTTGTGCCAAAGAGCGAATCATGTTTTCCTTCGGACTATTTTTCAGTTCAGACAGGTTCTGCTTAAATTCTTCGAGTAGCTTCTCAATTAAATCACCGCCATTTTGACCGTTAGCTTCAGCCGGAACTCCATGAATGATGAAATGATTTTTACCAAACGAACGCATGTCGAAACCTAAAAGGTTTAATTCGTCCATTAGGCTTATTATTAGCTCGCTATCTTCAGCGTTTAAGGCTAAATCTTCAGGAAACAATAATTGTTGGCTACTTGCTTGCTGTTTGTCCAATTGCTGTGTTAACCTGTCGATCAGAATTCGCTCATGAGCTCTTTTTTGGTGCACTACTATAAACCCTGATCGAATGTGACTTAGAATGAATTTGCCGTGTAGTTGAAAAACTTTTCTATTTTCCGAAACTTCTTCCACTTCTTTTTCAACGGCTTTTGTTTGCAGCGGCTCTTCCTCAGTTGAAGCTTGGTAGATTTTTTCCCAATTGGGATTTGGAGTCTCGTTCCTTTTAAAGGGAAAGGAAATAGAGTTTTGGGTAGCTTTCGGTCTTGTCTCGAAAGGGTTAAAGTTGGTGTCAACTTCAATGCTTGGAATAGGAATCGCTTCTCCCTTCTTTAACATGGGAATGTTGAAGCTCGTTTCTTGCTCAAAGTCTATACTCGGCGCTATGTTGAATTTGCCTAAGGCTTGTTTTACAGCCGTTCTTATAATGGCATAAATCGCCCTTTCTTCTTCAAACTTAATCTCCGTTTTGGTAGGGTGAATGTTAATGTCAATTTTAGCTGGGTCAATTTCAAGTTTCAAAAAGTAAGAGGGAAATTGATCTTTCGGCAATAACTCCTCAAAAGCCGCTTGAATAGCATGGTTTAAGTAAGCACTTTTGATGAAACGTTCGTTCACAAAAAAGTACTGCTCGCCTCTGGTTTTTTTTGCGAATTCGGGTTTTCCTACAAAACCTGAAATGGCAACAATATCTGTCGACTCTTCAACAGGTACAAGGCGTTGGTCGTATTTACTTCCAAAAATATTAACGATTCTTTGTCGGAAATTACCCTTTGGTAAGCGATAAACTTCATTGTTGTCGCTGGTCATGTTCATGGCAATTTCTGGATGAATCATTGCTACTCGCAGAAACTCTTCAATGATGTGTTTCGTTTCAACAGGATTACTTTTTAGGAAGTTGCGCCTTGCTGGTATATTGAAAAATAAGTTTTTAATTAAAATGTTGGTTCCGCCTGGACATTGGGCCGCTTCTTGGCTAACAACTTCGCTTCCTTCTAAAATTAAGTGAGTGCCGAGTTCACCGTTTTGCGGTTTGGTTTTAATTTCCATTTGAGATACTGCCGCAATTGAAGGGACGGCCTCGCCCCGAAAACCCATGGTTCTAAGGGCAAATAAATCTTCAACTTTTTTAATTTTAGAAGTAGCATGGCGTTCTAAACAAAGTCTGGCGTCGGTGGGTGTCATTCCAATGCCGTTGTCAATAACTTGAATGAGTGTTTTTCCGGCATTTTTAACAATTAAGCTAACTTCGCTGGCTTTCGCATCAATGGCGTTTTCAAGTAATTCTTTAACTGCCGAAGCTGGTCGCTGAACCACTTCTCCTGCAGCAATTTGATTCGCAACCGAATCTGGTAAAAGTTGAATAATATCCGGCATTTAGAAGACTTATTTTCGGGAACAAATGTAATCTTAATGCGTCGAAGCGGAAAGAAAAAGTGAGCTTTTAGCTAAACAAAACCCAATAACACAAACCGAATAAAATGGCAATGATCAACGCCAAACGGATGTTTGACTTCTTTTCAAAATTAGTTGTGTTTTTTTTGCTCTTCCACTTGTCTTTAAAGCCTGTCATTGCCACTCGGCCTTCTGATCTTTTTCCTGTTATTTGAGCTTCAATTTCAGCCCTGCGGGCATCAAATTCCTCTTTCTCTTGATTGTAATATCTGGGAGTGAAAGAAAATTGTTTTGCTTTTCGCGTTTTTGTAATTGAACTAATTCTCATATTTCAAATTTAGTAAAACAATAAGTTAATTAATGAATCAGTAAGTCAATGTAGCAATTTAATTATTGCTTAATGGATCAAGTAGTTAGTGCTTTTACAAGCGGAGGGTTCAATTATAAAACGGTTAAATTATCATTTTATTTTAGTCTTTCGCTCGAACACTGGTTGCATTTTGAGAATTCGCTCCAAACTCCAAACTCCAAACTCCAAACTCCAAACTCCAAACTTGTGTTAACGCTAAGCTGTTCATAAAGTGCCAAGAAATTAAATTTTGGCACTGTTTTGTATAGGTACCTTTATTGGTTGAACCACAAAAGCCTAAAATCGTTGAAAAGAATTCTGTTTTTATTAGTAAGTGCTGTTCTTGTAAGTGTTTCTCTAGGAGTTCATGTGGTTAATACACCTCAAGAACCCATCTTAAAAGAGAAGGCTCCTTTCAATACAATGCCCACACCTTGGGCAGACTCTATTTTTCAAACCTTGAGTTTGGATGAAAAAATTGGACAATTGTTTAGCGTTGCGGCCTATTCGAACAAGGATGAAGCCCACAAACAAGAGATTTTAGAGCTCATTGAAAAGCACCATATTGGTGGGTTAACCTTTTTTCAAGGCGGACCAGTTCGGCAAGCGCACTTAACAAATGCCTTTCAAAAAGCTTCTAAAATTCCACTTATGATTGCCATTGATGGGGAATGGGGACTTTCGATGCGATTAGATAGCACGGTGAAATATCCTTGGCAAATGACGTTGGGAGCGATTCAAAACGACAGTTTAATTTATGAAATGGGCTTGCAAGTTGCTGAGCAGTTTAGGCGTTTGGGTGTTCATGTAAATTTTGCGCCGGTTGTAGATGTGAACAACAACCCGAACAATCCTGTAATTTTTGCCCGATCTTTTGGCGAAGATAAATTCAATGTTGCCCGAAAAGGAATAGCCTATATGAGGGGAATGCAGGCGGGAGGGTTGTTGGCCAATGCAAAACATTTTCCCGGACACGGAGACACCGATAAGGATTCACACAAAACTTTACCAGTAGTAAACTACGATATGAATCGAATTGATTCTGTGGAGTTGTATCCTTTCAAGCAAATGATCAATTGCGGCATAGGAAGTATGATGACGGCACATTTGTACCTTCCACAATTAACCGCCGATAAAAAAGCTTCTTCCTTAACCAAAGAAATAGTGGATACTTTGTTGCAACAGCAATTGGGTTTTGGGGGCTTAATATTTACCGATGGGTTGAATATGGGCGGAGTAGCTAAATATCAAGCTTCTGAAGAAATTGATTTGCAGGCCTTAATTGCCGGAAATGATGTTTTGTTGCTGTCTAGAGATGTTCCAAAGGCAATTGATTTAATTAAAGTTGCATTAGAAGATGGTCGACTTTCTCAGGCTTCGATAGATGTGTCGGTAAAGAAGATTTTAAGAGCCAAGGAGTGGCTTAAAATTCAACGAGGCGATCAAGTGAAAATTAAGAACCTGTACCAAGATTTGAATCAGCCAAAGTATGAATACTTGAACAGGCAACTTTCTGAGGCAAGTATAACGGTAGTTCGAAACAATGAAAACAGAATTCCATTTAAAAAGTTAGCCAAAAAACGAATTGTATCGTTAGCTTTTACCGATGAAGACGTGGATTTTGATGCTTTTCAAGATGGGCTGAATTTGTACACCAAAGTCGATCGGTTGAGTTATACTAGTCTGCCGGTATCTGCCCAAAAATCCTTAATGGATACCTTGCTCACTTACGATGAGGTTATTGTTAGTGTACACAAGTCCAACAAGCATCCGTGGATTAAAGCTGAGGTGAATACGGAGTTTAAAAACTTTTTAAATATTCTTCGCTTGAAAAAGGAAGTAAGATTAGTCCTGTTTGGCAATGCATATTGTTTGCAAGAATTTCTGGCTTCTGAATTTACAGATGTTTTGGTGGTCGCATATCAAAACTCTGAGGCTGCTCAAAATTTAACAGCTCAATTGTTTTTTGGAGGAATAAAGGCAAATGGCAAGCTGCCAGTGTCGGTTTCTAGCAGAACAAAAGCAGGAATGGGACTAGAAACTGCAGATGCTTTTCGTATTAAGTACACACGACCTGAAGAGCTTGGCTTAAGAACGGAAGATTTAGCCTCAATTGATGCCATTGTTGAAGAAGGAATACGAGAGAAGGCCTACCCCGGAGCGCAAGTTTACATTGCCAAAGAAGGAAAAGTGATCTACCATAAATCTTTTGGAAATCCAACGTATGAAAGTTCTGAGACAGTAAAAGAATCAGATTTGTATGACATTGCTTCCGTTACAAAAATTACTTCAACATTATTGGCATTGATGGATTTAGAAGGTCAAGGAAAATTGTCGTTAGACGATAATTTGGGCAAGCATTTAAAAATGACCAAGGGCACACCCTATGAAAATTTAGTACTTCGAGATATATTGGCGCATCAGGCTGGTTTGGCCGCTTGGATTCCATTTTACAACAAAACTGTGAGTAAAGGTCAGCCCAAGGAAGAGTTTTATTCAAAAGATTCGAGTTCAGTTTATTCTACTAGAGTAACAGCTAATTTGTTTATAAAGCCAAGTTATGAGGATACCATTTTTTACAGAATCTTGAATAGGGCGGAGGTGAAAACGAAGAAAGAGTACAAGTACAGCGATGTGGGATATTATTTCATGAAAGAAATAGTAGAAAAAATAACCAAACAGCCAATTGATGAATACAATGCGGCTAAGTTTTACGAACCTTTGGGAATGTACAGAACAACGTTTAAACCAAGTTATTCTTTTCCTCTAGCTGAAATTATTCCAACAGAACGAGATCGATATTTTAGACAAGAGCTCATTCATGGAGATGTTCACGATCCGGGAGCCGCCATGTTGGGTGGGGTTGGAGGCCATGCAGGATTATTCTCAACAGCGAATGATTTAGGCAAGCTAATGCAAATGTATTTAGATGACGGATTGTTTGCCAACGAAAGGTATTTGGAGCCCGGTGTGGTTGCAGCGTATGCTAAATGTCAGTTTTGTGCCGACAGTATTCCACAGAACGTAGAGGAGAATAGAAGAGCAGCTGGTTTCGATAAGCCTCAATTTCATGGCACTCCTGGCCCAACTTGCGACTGTGTTTCTATGAACAGTTTTGGTCATTCAGGATTTACCGGAACATTGGCATGGGCAGATCCGGAAGAAGAAATAGTGTATATTTTTTTGAGCAATAGAATTTACCCTGATGCTACGAACAGAAAATTATTGTCGTTAGATATACGAACTCGCATACAAGAGGAGATTTATAAGGCAATAAACAATTCAAAAAACCGAACTTCGCAGGCAAGCATAAACTAAGAAGAAATGAATATTGGTATTGTATGTTACCCAACCTTTGGAGGCAGTGGCGTTGTGGCAACAGAATTGGGAAAGGCTTTAGCGGCTAAAGGGCATCAAATTCATTTTATTTCTTACCGGCAACCGGTTCGGTTAGACAGCTTTCATGAAAACATTTGGTATCACGAAGTAAATGTATCTGATTACCCGTTGTTTGATTATCAACCTTATGAATTAGTTCTAGCGAGTAAGTTAGTTGATGTTGTAAAGTATGAGCAATTGGATTTATTGCATGTGCATTACGCCATTCCTCACGCTTCGGCAGCCTATATGGCTCAACAAATTTTAAAAACTGAAGGAATTGATATTCCCTTTATAACTACTTTGCATGGAACAGATATTACCTTGGTGGGAAAAGATTCTTCTTTTGAGCCTGTAATTACCTTTGCCATCAACCAAAGTAATGCGGTTACGGCAGTTTCTGAAAGTTTGAAAAAAGATACGCTAGATCACTTTAAGGTTAACCGGTCAATTGAGGTTATCCCAAATTCTATATGTTTTGAAGGTTGTGAAGCCCCTGAGCTAGATTTGGAATTACAAAAAAGTATTGCACCCAATGGAGAAAAAATATTAGCTCATGTTTCGAACTTTCGACCAGTAAAAAGAGTTTGCGATGTTGTGAAAATTTTTGCGAAGGTTAGAGCCGAAATGCCTTGTAAGTTACTGTTAATTGGCGATGGTCCCGATCGCCATGTTGCGGAAACCTTTTGTAGGGAACACGGAATTAGTGATGATTTAATAGTTCTAGGAAAGGTGAAGGATACCCAACGAGTATTGGGCATTGCTGATTTATTCTTACTCCCTTCAGAGTCTGAAAGCTTTGGTCTTGCAGCTCTTGAGGCGATGGCAGCAGGAGTGCCCGTTATCTCTTCAAATACCGGAGGAATTCCTGAAGTAAATGAGGACGGCTTTTCTGGTTATTTAAGTAACGTTGGCGATGTCGAAAGCATGGCAAATAACGCTTTGAGTTTATTTCAAAACGAAGAAAAATTGAATCAGTTTAAAGAGCAGGCTTTTGGTCAGGCTAAAAAGTTTGACATTCTGAATATTCTGCCCATTTACGAAAAGTTGTACAAGCGCGTAGTGGAAATGAAAGGGGTGAAGTTATTTTAGGTTTTTCCGATAGCTTCTGCTAATCGGTATAGCTCTTCCCTCAATATAAACCTCTTTAGAATTGTACTCTTGTATTTTGTCTTTATTGATTAAAAAACTACGATGAATTCTTATTATTCGCTTTCCCAATTTATCTTCTATTTCATTTAAGGTGCATCGTTCAGTGTATGTTTCTTTTTCTGTGACGGTTTTTACGTACGAGCCATCTGACTCAAAATAAAGAACATCGGCAAGCCTAATGCTCTTTTTGCCATGTGTTGTTTTTACTTCAAGCGTAGCTCCAAATGTTGATTTGTAAATTTCTAGTGAAACGTGAGTTCGACATAAGAAAAAGCAATTTTTATTGCAAAAAAGAGAGATAATTAGCAATTTAAAGGTCTGACAAACATTTAATTAACTAAAATCTCTCTTATGATTTCTGACTCTAAAATTATTGAAATATTCTGTCAATTAGATGATTTCATGCAAGAATATGATCAAGTTGTAGCTAAAGC
>CAJQLW010000017.1 GCA_905479325.1 uncultured Flavobacteriales bacterium | reverse complement strand
TGTATAACGTCAGCAAAAAGTGAACTATTAAGGGTTTAGATTTAAGAGAGATATTTCTTAAATTAATAATCTTTAAAAATTGTTCAAATGACCAAGAAAAAGAGTGCCAGTTCGTTAATCAGCGAACTAAAGAGAAAAACTAGAAAAGCCTATAGTTCAGAAGACAAAATCAGAATTGTTATTGAAGGTATGCGCGGCGAAGTGTCTGTCGCAGAGCTGTGTCGTATAGAAGGCATAGCCCAACCCAACTACTACAAGTGGAGCAAAGACTTCATGGAAGCCGGTAAGAAGCGTTTAAATGGCGATACAATGCGTGAGGCGAATACCTCTGAGGTTACCTCGTTAAAGCATGAAAACCATGACTTAAAGGAGTTTGTAGCCGAACTGTCTTTGGAAAACAGGAGGTTGAAAAAAAACTTAAGTGGAGACAACTAAAACGGAAAAAGTATATGCATCATACACAATCAGAAAAGATGGAAATTATACGTTTAGTTGAACAATCAGACACAGGAGTCATAAGGACTTTAAAGGATTTAAAAGTCCACAAAACGACCTTTTACAAGTGGTACAACACCTATCTTGAAAACGGTATGACGGCTTGGCTAGAAAGCAAAACAAGCGCTGCGGCGGCTGGAATAAAATAAACGAAGCGGATAGAGACACTGTAGTTGAAATGGCCATAGAAAAGCCGGAACTTTCTTCCAGAGAGCTCGCTTGGGACATTACTGATAAGCATAATTATTACATCAGCGAATCCAGTGTTTACCGTATTTTGAAGGAAAACGGATTGATTACAACGCCAAGTTTTAGGGTTATGAGTGCTTCCGATAGCTTTACAGACAAGACAACTGCTGTAAACCAAATGTGGCAAACAGACTTTACCTACTTTAAAATCTACGGCTGGGGGTGGTATTATCTTTCCACAATTTTAGATGACTATAGCAGGTATATTGTCACTTGGAAGCTTTGTGCTAATATGAAAGCAGAAGACGTCACAAACACCTTAGACGAGGCTTTAGCCAAAGCGAACCTTAAACACAGCAATCCACCTAAATTGCTCAGTGATAATGGGTCTTGTTACATCTCGCATGAGCTGGCAGCGTATATAAAAGAAAAAGACATGAAACACGTTAGCGGCAGACCGTTACACCCACAAACACAAGGTAAAATAGAGCGTTATCGCAGGTCGATGAAAAATGTGGTCAAACTGGATAATTACTTCTCTCCTGGGAAATTGGAGCAAAAACTGGAAGAGTTTGTGCATTATTACAACAACGAACGATACCACGAATCAATTAACAACCTCGTGCCAGCTGACGTTTATTTTGGGCAGGCTGACCGAAAATTAAAACGAAGAATAATGATTAGAAACAGAACACTAAAAGCAAGAAAAAAACAATATCAAAAATTAACTCTAAATTAGCCCAGAATCTCTCTTAAATTTTACCCCAAAAAGTTCACTTTTGGCTGAAGACCTACAGTCAAGATACTGAAGTGATGAAAGAAACAGATTCTTCTATAGGTGTTACCTTAATTCACTTGCTAGGAAAACAATTGGATGCCGTAATTAATTATAAAGAAGCGGAAGAGGGAGTAAGTGGTTTTTGGCTAAGCATTGAAGGAAATTTTAAATAAAATGAAAAATATAGTGAGCGTACTGCTGATGTCTGTGGTATTTTGGAATTGTAGCAGCGTAGAAAAAAAACATGATGATGCAAATAAGCACATGCACCAAAGTTCTTTTGAAGAATTAGTAGATAGGTTCGAAGATCCAAAAAGAGATGCCTGGCAAAAACCTGAGCTTGTAATTGAAAAATTAGGAAAGATTGAAGGGAAAACAATTGCAGATATTGGCGCAGGCACCGGCTACTTTAGTCGCAGATTAGCGCAAAAAGGCGCCAACGTGCTAGCCCTCGATGTTGATAGCTTGTTCTTAGACTACATTGATAAGAATACGGCTGATAGCCTGAAAGTTATTACCCGAAAAATACCATACAATAACCCTCTGCTAGATTCAGCAGAAGTAGATGCTGTTATAATTGTTGATACTTATCACCACTTGGAGAATAGATATGAGTATTTTAGAGAAGTTTGGCGCGGAATAAAGGCCGGCGGACAACTTATGGTTGTAGACTTTAAAAAAGAAGAAACCGCAGAAGGGCCTCCTGTTCAAATGAGAATAGAAGGTTTTGAAGTAATGAGAGAATTACAAAATGCAGGTTTTGTAAAAGTCGTAATTGATGTGCAAACATTGAGTAATCAGTACATAATACTGGCAAAAAAATATGACGATGCCATATAAAAAAAAGCCCGAACTAAGTTCGGACTAATTACCACAGAGTGCTATGAATTACTAATTGGCTACTACTACCTTTATGAAAACGACTCTGTGATATCTAAAATATCTTATTGAGACAGTAAAATTAATAAAAAAACTATACTTATCACAATTAATTGGAATATTCCTAAAACTGAAGCTCTGGTTTTCATTTAAAAATTTTTAATATGTACGTTAGTTTGAAGGAAGAGGTTTTGACTTTTGATAAAATACATTTATCGAACTTTTTAACCCTCACAAGCACAGGTGTTTCGTTATTAATATCCTTCCCAAATTATTTTACTATATAATACCTCGATTATCCAGACCACTAATGGTTGATTCTTAATTGATTTTTATGCTGCATTTTGGTATTTAATTTCTGGTTTCTCTCCTGTTCCTTGATGTTTTCTGTTATTGTATTTATCTATC
>CAJQLW010000016.1 GCA_905479325.1 uncultured Flavobacteriales bacterium | reverse complement strand
TGTTCCTTAAAATGATAGCGACAGGCTTCTTCGCTACCAAAGTGTGCAGCGAATGAAAATATATTCATAATTTTAATGCTTTAGACAGCTAAATTAATAGTTTTAGGCAACTTTACGGATATTCAAATCTGTGTAGATAAATTCAAATAAATCTCATTTTTTTAAGATTTTTTAGAAGAGTTTTGCTTTGTGCTAGATTCAAAGCTATTGATGCTTCGTTCAAACATTCTTTTGGAATCCTTGTTTCAAACAAAAACAACAAAACAATGTCAAAAAATTATCTTATCATAGGCGCTAGTTCGGGAATTGGGCAAGCATTGGCTCGTCAACTTAATAATGGAACGACTCAATTGTACTTGGCTTCGAGGTCTCAAGGAGAAGTTAACGGAGAAAATGTTCATTATCAAGAAATTGATGTAACAGAAGATTTTGAGTTGGATTTGCCGGAAGCCTTAGATGGTTTGGTGTATTGCCCAGGAACAATCAACCTTAAACCATTTCATAGGTTGAAAGAGGAAGATTTTTTGCATGACTTTAAGGTGAATCACTTAGGTGCGGTTAAGGTGATTCAGCAAGCGTTAAAAGCCTTGAAAAAGTCAGAAAATGCCTCAATTGTATTGTTTAGTACAGTTGCTGTTCAAACAGGATTAACCTTTCATTCAAGTGTTGCTTCCGCGAAAGGAGCAATAGAGGGCTTAGCAAGGGCGTTAGCCGCTGAATTAACGCCAAGTATTAGAGTGAATGTTGTTGCGCCATCATTAACAGATACACCTTTGGCTGATAGGTTATTATCAAGTGACGACAAGAAAAAAGCCAACGCCGAAAGACATCCATTAAAAAGTTTAGGAACCGCGGACGACATGGCCAATGCAGCAAAATTTTTATTGACAGAAGAGTCGAGATGGATGACAGGACAAGTTATTTCTGTTGATGGAGGAATGGGAAGTTTACGATAATGGCAAAGCAAAAAGTAACTGTATTTTGGTTTCGAAGAGACCTTAGATTAGATGACAATGTAGGGCTGTATAATGCACTACAAAGTGAACACCCGGTGTTGCCCATTTTCATTTTTGATAAAAATATTTTAAATGATTTGGCCGATAAAAAAGATGCAAGAGTTTCTTTTATTCACCAAGAGTTAAGCGGTATAAATAAGGAGTTAGAATCGAAAAAGTCGAGACTACACACTTTTTATTCAAGTCCTGAGATGGCTTTCAAACAAATTTTGGAAGAGTATGACGTTCAGGGAGTTCATGCCAACAGAGATTACGAACCGTACGCTACTAAACGAGATCAGGAAATCAAAGAACTTTTGGGAGAAAGCGTCGATTTCAGACTGCACAAAGACCAAGTTATTTTTGAACCAACCGAGGTGTTGAAAGATGACGGGACTCCCTATTTGGTGTATACTCCATTCAGTAAAAAGTGGTTGAGTTCAGTTACGGATGAAAGTTTTGCGTCGGTCACTTCTGGTTTGCAGTTTGAGAATTGGTTGGGAACCAAAAATGAGCCGATAATTTCTTTGCAAGAAATGGGTTTCGAACCAACCGACGTTGAGCTTCCGGGGAAGGAGCTGAAAATGGAAACGGTTGAAAACTATGCTGATGAGCGAGACTTTCCTGCTAAAGACAGTACTTCGCGTTTAGGAGTACATTACCGTTTTGGCACGGTAAGTATTCGAAAAATGGCAAAAAAGGCAAGTCAAAGTGAAGAGAATACCTACTTGAAGGAGTTGATTTGGAGAGAGTTTTTCATGTGTATACTCTATCATTTTCCAAGAGTGGTGGAAAACAATTACAGTCAGAAGTATGACGGAGTGAAATGGAGAAACAACGAAGCTGAGTTTGAAAATTGGAAAAACGGGCAAACAGGTTACCCTTTAGTTGACGCCGGAATGAGGGAATTGAATAAAACGGGTTTCATGCACAACAGGGTAAGAATGTTGGTAGCGAGTTTTTTAACCAAACACCTTTTAATTGATTGGAAGTGGGGAGAAGCTTATTTTGCTGAAAAATTGTTGGACTATGACTTAGCCTCTAACAACGGAAACTGGCAATGGTCGGCAGGGACGGGTGTAGATGCACAACCGTATTTTCGAGTGTTTAACCCAACCACACAAATTGATAAGTTCGATAAAAATCGCTTATACATTAAGAAGTGGGTTCCTGAATATGGAACAGACCGCTATCCTAAAGAAATGGTAGAACATAAAATGGCTCGCGAAAGAGCGATAGCTGCGTTTAAAGAAGGGGTGAATAGTTAGTGGATCATCCCAAACAGTTTGTCCATTTTTTGTTCCCGGTAGTCAAAAATTTCTTTCAGCTTTCCTCGAACAATAATGGGTTCTACCAACCTACCCAAAAACCCAAATGGTACAACATAGTCGATAATATCGGTCATTTCTACTCCACCTTCAATGGCTTTAAAATGGTGTTGATGGTGCCATATTTTGTATGGGCCAACTCGTTGTTCGTCGATAAAAAACTCCCCTTCTTTTACCTGAGTAATTTCCGTCATCCAGTTCATTTTTATTCCCAATAACGGGCTTACCTTGTACGTGATAATTTGACCGGCATACATGTTGTCTTTAAAAAACTCAGAAGTAATGTTAAACCCCATGTTTTCAGGAGTTATTTTTTGTAGATTTTTAGGATTTGAGAAAAAATTCCAAGCTTCTTCTACAGTGATTGGAAGTTTAACGGTTCGCTTTAAACGATGCATCGGTTCTTTTACCAAGGAACAAGCTGCTTTACCCATTGTTTTACTAGTATGAGAATCCTTTTAACCGGAGCAAATGGCTACATAGGCAGGAGATTACTTCCTATATTATTGAATTCTGGACATGAAGTCATCACTTGTGTAAGGGATAAAAACACCATTCGATTATCTGAAGAAGAGAAGAGCAAGGTTACTATTTGTGAGGTAGATTTTTTAGATGAAACTTCGGTTGATGCCTTGCCTAGGAATATAGATGTTGCTTATTTTTTAATGCACTCACTAACAGCTGGCAGTAAGTTATTTTCGGCAAAAGAAGATAAGCTAGCTCAAAACTTTGTGACTTATATTGACAGTTCTACTGCAAAACAAATTATTTATCTAGGAGGTATAAGCAATGACAATAATTTGTCAGATCACCTTAAATCACGTCAGAAAACAGGAAGTATTTTAGGAACTTCTGTCGTACCACTTACAGCCTTGCGAGCGGCAATCATAATTGGTTCTGGAGGGGCTTCTTTTGAGATTATTAGGGACTTAGTAGAGAAACTTCCTGTGATGATTGCTCCAAAATGGTTGAATACAAAGTGTCAACCAATCGGTATTCGAAACGTAATGGAATATCTTTTAGAGGCATGCGGAAATGAGCAATTATATAACAAGACTTTCGATATTGGTGGCCCGGAAGTATTGACTTACAAAGAAATGCTATTGCAATTTGCAGCAGTACGAAAAATGAAACGCTGGATTGGTACAGTTCCCATTATGACCCCTAAGTTCTCCTCTTATTGGTTGTACTTTGTAACGTCTACTTCCTATTATTTAGCTGCCAACCTTGTTGATAGCATGAAGAATGAGGTTGTAGTGAAGGAAGGGAATATAGAGGATTACATTAAGCTAGACTTAATTTCTTACCAAGAAAATGTGGCGTTAGCGTTCAAACGAATCGAACAAAATACTGTGGTAAGCAGCTGGACTGACTCAGAATTATTGAGAAAAGGACAATCGTTAAATTATTACATTAAGGTGCCCGTTAATGGAACGTTTAAGGACCAAAAAGAAGTTTCGTTTGAACTGGGGTTAAAAAGCCAAGTAATGGAAAATATTTGGGCAATAGGCGGCGAGCGAGGTTGGTATTACGGTAATTGGATGTGGGGAATAAGAGGGTACATTGACAAGTTGGCCGGCGGCGTTGGATTACGGAGAGGAAGACGAAGTCCAACAGAAATTTTTACAGGCGATTCAGTAGATTTTTGGAGAGTGCTGTTAGCTGACCATGAAGGTGAGCGTTTGCTGTTGTTTGCTGAAATGCGTTTGCCGGGAGAAGCTTGGTTGGAGTTTAAAATAGAAACAAATGGAATGGATTGTAAAATGATTCAAACAGCTACTTTTCGACCAAAGGGTTTATTTGGAAGGCTGTACTGGTATTCTATGTTGCCGTTTCATCACTTTATTTTTGGGAACATGGCCAATAATCTTGTTTACTTTAAATCAAACTAAAATCGAATCTTTGGAATGGCTTCAATTAGCCACTGAGTATATTCAGATTGAGGGTTCAGGTAGATGTCTTCTACAATTCCCATCTCTTCAATTTGTCCTTCTTTCATTACAACCATTCTGTCGCTCATGTACTTCACCACGGAAAGGTCATGTGAAATAAAAATGTAAGTAAATGAAAACTTGGTTTTTAATTCGTTGAGTAGGTTTAAAACTTGTGCTTGAACCGAAACATCTAGCGCAGAGACAGACTCATCGCAAATGATAAATTTAGGATTCATGGCTAGTGCTCTAGCAATGCAAACTCTTTGGCGTTGTCCGCCGGAAAACTCATGAGGATAACGGTCAAACTGTTCAGCCTTTAGTCCAACAGTCTCCATTAGGTCAATCACTTTTTCTTTTCTAATAGTGTTATTTGCCTCTATTTTATGAACTTGCATCGGTTCTAAAATAGCCTTTCCAACTTTCATTCTAGGGTTTAGTGAAGAGTAGGGGTCCTGAAAAATGATTTGTAAATCTCTTCGCTTTTGTCGCATTGCTTCTGCGCCAAGCGTAACCAATTCTTCACCATTGTATTTAACGCTTCCGCTAGTAGGCTCAATCAATCTTAGAATACTTCGGCCTAACGTTGTTTTTCCGCAGCCCGACTCTCCAACTAGGCCCAATGTCTCACCTTTTCTTACATCAAACGAAACATTATTTACCGCTTTCACAAAACCTACTGTTTTTCGGAAAATGCCTTTTTGAATTGGGAAATGCGTATTTAAATTACTAACCTCAATAATCTTGTCTTGCTGTAAAACAGCATCTAATGTTTTTTTCTGCTCAGCTTTACTTACCTTCAGAGAATTAATATAGCTTTCTACAGGTTGATCTAAGGTTAAAAAATCTTGCACTGTTGGTAGCTTTGTTAATCTAAAATCAATAGGAGGTCTGCATGCTAGAAGTCCTTTTGTGTAAGGATGCTTGGCGTGTTGAAAAAGCTCCTTGGTACTTCCGCTCTCAACCTTTTCTCCGTTTTTCATTACTACTACGTGGTCGGCAATTTCTGCTACAACTCCTAAGTCATGGGTAATAAAAATTACACTCATGTTTCTCTTTTTCTGAAGAGACTTAATTAATTCTAATATTGTTTTTTGAACAGTTACGTCTAATGCTGTTGTTGGTTCATCTGCAATGAGTAGCTTAGGCTCACAACTTATTGCCATTGCAATCATTACACGTTGTTTTTGCCCTCCAGATATTTGGTGCGGGTAGGTGTCGTAAATTTGTTCAGGGCGAGGCAATTGAACCTCTTTAAAGAGTTCAATGGTTCTGGCCCGTGCATCTTGTTTATTTAGCTTTTTATGAAGCCTTAAAGCTTCCGCTACTTGCTCTCCACATTTAATAACAGGGTTCAATGAGGTCATTGGCTCTTGAAAAATCATAGCAATGTCATTCCCTCGTAGTTTTCTTATTTCATCCTCTTTTAAGGAAAGCAGGCTTACCGTTTTCTGTTTGTGCCGAAATAAAATTTCTCCTGAATCAATTTTCGCGGAAGGATGTAATAGGCCAATAATTGAAAGTGAGGTTAGCGATTTTCCAGAACCTGACTCACCAACAACTCCTAAAACTTCACCTTCTTTAAGCGAGTACGAAAGGTTTTTGATTGTTTTTTGAGCACCAAAGCTAATGCTTAAGTTTTTGATTTCTAGTAAGGACTGACTCTCCATTAGCTGATTATTTCTACTTCAGAGTCTTTTAGTTGCTTCATACCTTTATAGGCTAAAATCAACTGAGCAACCGCAAGTGTATCATTTTGGCAATACTTTACAATTCTTTCCAAGTCATCGTCTTCCCAAAAAACTCTTCCAACATCACTTCCTTCCATATCGTTTTTTGGCGACTTTATTTTGAATAATTCACACAGAAGAGCTAAAGAGGTATAATGCTTATAGTCTCCAAATTTCCAGAGCTGTAATGTATCTAAATGCTGTACTTCCCAAGGTTTTCTTCCGGCTATATCTAATACAAATGGAAGAGATAAATTATTAATTAAAATCCGTCGCGCTAAAAATGGAAAGTCAAACTCTTTGCCGTTGTGCGCGCACAAAATAAAATCGGTTGATTGAAAGTTTTTTTTGAACAGGTCACAGAATTGAGTGAGCACTTGCTTTTCGTTTTTACCAAAAAAGGATTTGATCCTAAATATTTTATTGTCAGTAAATTCTCTATAAATTCCTACGGAGATGCATATAACTTTTCCAAACTCAGCATAAATTCCTGCTTTGTTGTATACGTCTGCTGCGGCTTCTTCTTCACCCCGTAAATAAGTAGATTTTTTTTCCCATAAATCTTTCCATTTCTTAGAAAGTTTTTTGTACTCACTTTCTTGTGAAACGGTTTCAATATCAATGAAAATAACCTTGTTAAGCTTTATGTTGTCAAGCATAGGTTAAAGATAGGGAAAAAGAAAGAAATTAGCTTACACCTTAACTCCAATCACTAAGATATCGTCCACTTGTTCTTCTTCACCCATCCATTCGTATAGGTGATCTCTAAGCAAGTCCTTTTGTACGGAAAGGTCCTTGTGACTATTTGCAATTAAGGTATCTCTAAACTTTTTATACATCATTTTCTTCCCTCGTGCACCGCCAAACTGATCAGCGTAACCATCTGAGAAAATGTATAAGATATCTCCCTCCAATAATTGCAATTTGTGATTTGTAAAGTTTGGGGTTTCTCCATCTAAGAAAGATCCAATAGGAAATTTGTCGCCTTTCGTTTGCAGAATATCCCCATCTCTAAGAAGATATAGTGGGTTAAACGCTCCAGCATATTGCAACTCTTTCGTTTTGTGGTTTAAAGAACAAATTGCAATGTCCATTCCATCTTTAGAAGTAGAGTTTTCATCCTTTTGGTGTAGTGTTTCAGAAACTCCAATGTTTAAGTGATCGAGAATTTCAGCTGGTGTGCCACCATTGGTAGTTATAATGGCTTGCTTCAGTTGATTGTAGCCTACAATACTCATAAATGCCCCGGGAACCCCATGCCCCGTGCAATCTACAGCTGCAAAATAAACTCTATCTTCAGCTTCTCCTAACCAATAAAAATCACCACTAACAATATCTTTTGGGCGGTAAAAGATAAAAGAGTCTGGCAGAAGTTTTCTAACATAGCTTTCTGGTGGTAAAATAGCTTCCTGAATTTTTTGAGCGTATTTAATACTGTCTGTTACTTGTAAGAAGTATTCTTCAATTTGCTCTTTTTGAATATCAATTTCCTCCTTCTGCTTTACTACCTCTGCTGTTCTTTGACGAACCTTCTCCTCCAAAAACCTTTCATTTTCAGCTAGGTCATCACGCATTTTTAGCAATGCCTTGCCTAAACTATCTTTACTAGAAAGAGGCTTGTAATCGGTATCAAAATTACCTGAACCAACTTCTTGCGCGAAATCTTTCGTTCTTTTTAACCCGTCAACAACGTTATTCATGGCGATGGCCATTTCTCCAATTTCATCATTCCCAGCTGAAGTTGGTTCATCTGGAAAAACACCTCTACCTAGTTTTACAAGAACAGTTTTAAGGCGGTAAATTGGGTCAACAATATTTTTGGTGGTAATGATAGCAACAATGATACTGATAATGATGAGTGCAATACCAAGCCCAATCACAAGCTTTTTTAAAAAGTCGAATTGGTCATACATATTCTCATTTGCGGCATTCGAAACTTCCTTCTGTTCGCTTATCAGCAAATTCAGTCTAAGTAGTACAAGGTCAGTTTTGTAGTGCACATCACCACCGTCTTCGAGGCTGAATTTTGCCATTAATTTTGTTGCCTCATCATCATAATCAGAAAATGATTGTAAATTGTCAATGATGTCACTGTTTTGAGCTTGAAATAAATCTGTTATGCTAGAGAAGAGGGTGTCAAGAGATTTCTGTTGATCAATTTCCCAATGTTTGCTTAAATTGGTTAATTCAGATTTAATTTGTGGGTAAACTTCTGTCCGAAACTTGATAAGATTATCTTTATCGGTATGTGGCTTTTCTTCTTTTATCCATGATTCTAGAAATACTTTAGTTTCAAAAACGTCGTACTTTAATTCTTGTAGAGCTTTGACGGATGGTGTATTTACACTGCTAATACGGTCGCTAGTTGCCCTGCTATCTTGTAGTGTTACATATGTGGTAATAAACACAACAAGGGTAAGGATAATTAATATCCCAAACCCTGTGCTAATTTTTTTACCGATGGTAAATCTAAAGTTCATATGTCAATTTTCTGAACTAATAAAAACTACTGCTTGTCTGGCGACTCAACAGGTTCTTCAGTTTGGTTGATAGTATTTCCTTCTCCATCTAACTCTTCAATTTTTTTCTTAAAGAGTTCAGACTTTTCAACGTCATTCATGCTAAAATAAATGCCCTCTAAGCCAATTAACGTTTCTCTTCGTTTTGGATTTAAATCGTAAGCTTTTTTCATGTAAGGAAGAGATGTTCTGAAAATGTCAAACAACTTGTCTTGCATCATCGTTAGTTCCATCAAATCTAACCCATAATCCATTTTTTTCACAATCTCTACACCTTGGTTGTAATAAATAATACCAAGGTTGTAGTTTGCGCCAAAATTGTTTGAATCAGCAGCAAGAACGTTTTTGTAACATTCAATGGATTTGTTTAGGTAAGTCTCGGCATTGTTCGAATCTAATGTTGCTATTCGGTTATAAGTACTTCCTAAAGCAAGGTTAAATTGGATGTCTTTCTCGGTAAAGTCAACATCTGGAATAACGCTTTTGGTAAGTTCTTTATATCTTTCGTAAGAGGAGATGGCAATTTGATATTCATTCGGATTAAATGCAACGGCAGATTCGTTGTAAAATGTTTGAGCAAGATATTTAATTCCATTTTCGCAACCTTTAGCTAAAGGTCCTTCTTGTTCCATTTCATAAGCTTTTCTAAAATACTCTATTGATTTTTCTCTTAATTCAGAATCTCTTTTCGAAATTTCGTCTCTTTTAAAAATTTCTTTGTAAACAAAACCTCTGTAATACCAAGTAGCGGGTTTGTTATTGAATAAGCTGTCTTCGGCAGCTGCATCAATTAATTCCTTTGCTTTGTCTAGTTCATTGTTTTTTAAACTATAAACTGCGTTGGCTAGTTTATTTTGTCCAAAAACAATGTTGGTGCAAAACAAGAGAAGTGCTATGTAAAATATCTTTTTCATATCAATTCACTAAAACAGCAATACTCTCTAACGTTGAAGATACCTTCAGGTTATGTTGTTGTGCTGTTGATTTATTTAACTCAAATTTTTGTCTACCACCAGCAATCATAAAGTTGATTGTTGCGCCTTTCTTTGCATATCCTGGTGATTCGGTGACAATTAACGTACTTTTTCCCTTTACTGTTGATAGCGCTTTTGCTACTAAACTGCTGTTGTCTTCAGGTATGTAAACAATATGCGACTTTCCAATTTCACTTGGGTTGGAAATAGCTTTTATGGTAAAAGGCCTATTAGCAACTTTCTTAACTTTCGACATATTGCTGAGCTCTTTGTACAACGATTCGTTGTCTCCGAGTATTGCAATCGTAAAATCTCCTTCTTGGTAGTCTGCTGGCCATTCAATATACTTTGTAAAGTTGTATATGAAAACAGCCTTAATTTTGGCATTCGTATCTACCTTAGGGTCTTGGTTTGCAGGCGTAAAGGAAGGGAACGAGACGACAAATAGGAGAGCTAATATTGTTAATAACTTCTTCACAAATTCTTTTTCTGTAGATTCATAAAAATACTAAACTTTTGGAGTTAAACATGTAAGGTTATTGTAACATTTAATTTTTCATTTACCGCTTTCTAGTATTGAATAAATTTTTGTTGCCTTTTCCTTTTCCACCTCCTGATTTTGAACGACTTCCTGAGTTTTTCATTCTGCTTCTTGAGAGAGATCGTTTACTTCCAAACGTGCGTCCTGGTTTTTTAGATTTTCGATATGTTCCGCTCTGAACACCTTTTCGTTTAATCAGTTTTCTTCGTCGTTTTTGGTTTTTATGCAGCTTCGCTTTTGCCCTACCTTGAAATGGATTTGCTCTGCTGAACATAGTAGGATTTCTGTACTTTCCAGAAGGCGCAACTTTACGCACAGATTTGTTTGTATTGTACATTCCTCCAGATGCGCCGCAAGAGCACAAAACACTAATGAGTAAGATAAAAAATAGGTGTTGTAATTTCAATTTATACCAAGTAATTGCGCCGCGAAATTATGCATTGCTAATGTTCTATTCATCCATTACAAGCAATGGAATTTCACTACGGAAAGCTAATTTGTTTGTGATTGATTGGGTGAACAAACGTTCGAATAAAGTATGTTTTCTAGAAAGCATTGCTAACATGTCAGGTTTTTCTGTAGCTATGTAACGGCTCAACCCTTCAATTATATCAGTTTCAGTAATAATGTTAATATTAGATGGAATTTCGGACGCAAATTTTTCAAGGAAAACAATTTGGTTAAATCGATCTTGTGTACTGTCTTCTTCGTCGGGGTGCATAACATGAACAAACTCAATAGATGCTCGGCAAATTTTTGCCATTTCTAACAAAGGTCTCAATTGCTCCGGATTGGTGATTTTTTTAAGATCTACAGCCATTGCAATCTTATCTACCTTGTTGTTTTGGGCTTTTTCAGGCACCGTTAACACGGGAATTTTTGCATTTTGAATAACATCTAGTGTATTTGATCCAATGAACATTTCTTTTAAGCTACTCGCACCTTTGGTGCCCATAACAATTAAGTCGCTTTCAAATTCATTTGCTAATTTCGGAATTAAGGAGATGAAGCTACCTGACCGAGACGTTGTGGTAATTTTCAAGTCCTTGTATTTTTCAGTTGAAAGTGTTTCTTCTTTTAACTTTTTTAATGAGTTAATAGAGTCTTCTTTCATTCTATCTGTAATTGAAACCATTACATTAGACTTTGAGTGTGGTAACTTGTAGGCATTAAATATGACAAGTTCCGCACCTAGTAAATATGCAATGTCAAGCGCATAAGGATACGCTTGATCAGAATTATCTGAAAAGTCTGTAGGGAAAAGAATATGTTTCATAGTTGATTGGATTAATAAGTAGCTAATCAAATTTAACTTAAAAATACCACTAATCAACTAGAAGCTTGAACCCTTTTCCATGACTGTTAATAATCTGAATGTTTTCGTCTTCCTTAAAAATTTTTCTCAATTTAGTGATGTAAACATCCATACTTCTAGAGTTGAAGTAATTATCATCGCCCCAGACCATGTTTAACGCATCGTTTCTATCAACTACATTGCCCATGTACATGCACAACAATCGCAATAATTCGTTTTCTTTAGAAGTTAATTTCTTCTCAAAATCTCCTTTAATGATAAGTTGTTTTTCAGGATAGAATTTGTAATCATTTATATCAAATTCTTTTTTGTGGAGAAGATTGTCCTCAATTTGATTTATTCTTCTCATAATTGCCTCGATTCGAAGCATTAAAACCTCCATGCTAAAAGGTTTTGTAATGTAATCATCTGCTCCTGATTCAAAACCTGTTTTTAAGTCTTCATCCATAGATTTAGCGCTTAAAAATATAATAGGAACACTTGACTTTAGTCCTCTTATTTCCTTTGCCAATGTGAATCCGTCTTTTTTTGGCATCATTACATCAAGTAAACAAAGGTCAATATCATTTTCAATATATCCCTTTAGTCCGGCCTCGCCATCTCTTTTTAATACAATATCAAATCCTTTCACTGTTAAATAATCTGAAAGCATTCTGCCTAAGTTTTCATCGTCTTCAACGACAAGAATTTTTGTTTTTTTATTTTCCATGGGTTGCAATTTTTATACTTATTGTTGTTCCTTTATTTTTAGCACTTTCAATGCTTATATCGGCATGGTGTAAGTCTACAATTCTTTTCACGTAGCTTAATCCTAAACCAAACCCTTTAACATCATGAATATTGCCTGTTGATACTCTAAAAAATTTGTCAAAGATTTTTTTCTGATTTTCTTTGCTTATTCCTATTCCATTGTCAGATATAGAGAGCACTAGGTTATTGTCAATGTTTTTTGTTGAAATGCAAATTTTGGGAGTTTCCGGACTGTATTTGTTGGCATTGTCTAAAAGATTATAAATTACATTTGACAAGTGAACTTTATCTGCTAATATGCCTGCCTCTTGTGCTTCTAAATCTAACTTTAATTTGCCATTTCGGTTGTTTACTTGTATGTCAAAATTTTGGCTTACATGTTGTATAATTTCGTGAATGTTAACTTTTGTAAGGTTTAATTTCAAGTGAGTTGAGTCCCATACGGCGCTTTTCAAAACATTGTCTACCAGAACCGATAAGCGCTTATTTTCTTCTTTGATCATGTTCACATAGCTTCCTTGCCTTTCTGAATCTAATAATAACGTTTTGTCACTTAATGCTTCACAGGCTAACGAAATTGTAGAAATGGGAGTTTTCAGCTCATGAGTCATGTTGTTAATAAAATCATTTTTTACCAACGATAATTTTTTCTGTTTGTAAATTGTTGAAATGGAGCTATAAAAAATTCCTATTAAAATAAAAACGAGCAGGGCAGAGATTAAAAGCACCTTCCAACTGTTCTGAATAATGAGTGAATCTTTATCTGGAAAATAAAGCAGTAACTCATCACTTTCTAGTAAAAACGCATTTGGGAAAAGGGCTATCTTATATGGTGAATCTCTCAATTCGCTCGAGCCATTTTCATCTTCAGTAAATGTTAACCGATTCGTCTGGACATCTAAAATGTCAAAAACATATTCGGCCTTGATACCATGCACTAGTAATTCTTTTGAAAAAAGGGAGTCGATTTTTTGGTATGAAACGAGTTCGCTTTGATCTTTTCTGATTGTAATTAATGCAATTTCGTTTACAATATCATTGACTAAGGTTGCTTTTTTCTTCAATTGATTTTTAAGCACAGTGTCGGTGCTATATGAGTCTTGAATAGAAGAGCTTAGTACTCTTTTTTTAGTTTCTCTAATGATAAAGTATGACGAATCGTTCTGCGGTGGGGGTTTAAAATTAATTTGGAGGTAATCAGAAGGAATTCTTACAGCATTGCTGCTAATTGAGCTAGGGTCTTGGAAATTTTTTTTTGGCTGAATATCAAGAAGAGTATCAGAACTTAATCCTGAAAAAAGCTCCTCTCCATCTAGCAGTGAACTTGTTATTTTAGTTACTGCTTCTTCTCGGTCAAGCTTCTGAACAACATTAATCATTACATCCATGACCATTTGGTCAAATTGCTTTTCTTGAGTTTCGGTGCTTTTTTTCACCCAATACGTTTGCAGCACAATTAGCACGAATATGCTTATTGAGGCCAACACAATCAGAATTATTAATCTTTTCTTCACCATGAAATGTTAAAATAAAGCATTAAATGCAACCGTTTAAACCGCTTAACACTATTTAACAGCCGTTAGTGTTTTTATTAACACTTATATACAATTGTATGTATTACATTTGAAACATCAATCAAGCGTCATTTTAAATGCATAATAGAAGTTAAACAATCGTTTGGTTAAACTACAGGTAAAAGAGCGGTCTTATGATCGCTCTTTTTTTGTTCAATAATCTTATTTTTATTTTTTAAAGGAATACGATACTATGGAAAAGATTCTGAACTATATTGATGGGGAACTAAGAGAAACAATAAGCGGTAATTATTTAGAAAACATAGAACCTGCAACCGGAAAGCCATATAGTTTGTTAGCAGATAGCGACGCAGAAGATGTAGAAATGGCGGTTCAGGCTGCTAAAAAGGCTTTTCCTACATGGAGTAAAACTCCTAAAGATGAGCGGTCTGCAGTACTCTATCGTATTTCAGAATTAATTCTGCAAAATTTAGACCAGCTTGCCGCTGCCGAATCTAAAGACAATGGCAAACCTGTTAGTTTAGCAACTTCAGTTGATATTCCGAGAGCGGCGCACAATTTTCGATTTTTTGCTACAGCTATTCTTCACTTTGCGTCAGAATCTCACCACATGGAAGAAGGAGCGATTAATTACACTTTGAAAGCTCCAATTGGAGTTGCAGGATGTATTTCCCCTTGGAACTTGCCGTTGTATTTATTTAGTTGGAAAATAGCTCCGGCTTTAGCAGCTGGAAATTGTGTTGTTGCAAAGCCTTCTGAAATTACACCAATGTCTGCCTATTTATTGTCTAAAATATGCATTGAGGCGGGATTGCCAAAAGGCGTTTTAAATATAGTTCATGGGTTAGGCCATAAAGTTGGTGCTGCAATTACAGAGCATCCAGAAATACCGGTGATCTCTTTCACTGGCGGAACAGCTACTGGGGCTCAAATTGCACGAACGGCTGCGCCAATGTTTAAGAAGCTATCGCTGGAATTAGGAGGTAAAAACCCAACATTAATTTTTGATGATTGCAACTACGATAAAATGTTGAAAACGGTAGTTCGCTCATCTTTTGCGAATCAAGGTCAAATTTGCTTATGCGGTTCGCGCTTATTAATACAGTCATCTATTTACGAAAAGTTTAAAGCAGACTTTGTAGCGGAGGTAAAAAAGCTAAAAGTAGGCGACCCTAAGTCAGCCGAAACCAATCAAGGGGCTTTGGTATCTAAACCTCACATGGAAAAAGTGCTCTCACACATTAAAATTGCTCAAGAAGAAGGAGGTCAAGTGCTTTGTGGAGGAAAACAGATTGACTTGTCGGCAGAAGGATTGAATGGATACTTTGTTGAGCCGACTGTGATTGAAGGATTAACAATGAATTGCAGAACCAATCAAGAGGAGATTTTTGGCCCAGTGGTTACAATTATGCCTTTTGAAACAGATCAAGATGCCATTGAACTTGCAAACGGCACCACCTATGGTTTAGCTGCATCTGTATGGACAGAAAACGTAAGCCGAACGAATAGGCTAGCGGAGCAATTACACATGGGTATTGTTTGGGTAAATTGTTGGTTGCTTAGAGATTTACGAACTCCGTTTGGTGGTGTTAAGAATAGCGGTGTAGGCAGAGAGGGAGGATTTGAAGCTCTGCGATTTTTTACAGAGCC
>CAJQLW010000015.1 GCA_905479325.1 uncultured Flavobacteriales bacterium | reverse complement strand
TGCCTGATCTCTATATTCTTTAAACTTATTCTTACAGCTCTGTTCGTCGGGAAACTCTGAAATAAAACTAATTAGCGACATATAATTACATTTTTAACCCAAGGTAAATATACGGATATTCATTTAATATAATAATCTACGACAGATTTATTAATGTATAATAATAGCTTAAGGCAATTTACAGCAAATTGAAATACTTGCTAAAAATACTCTTATATATTTATTGCCATTGTCCTCAAACTCGCAGTACTTTTAACCTTAGTTTAATAAAGATGGCACTTACATCCACCTCGCCAATTTTGTATTTTTATAAACCATGAGAATACTCTTTCTAGACATCGATGGTGTTTTAAATTCCGACCGTTGGGATCAAGCTAAAAAGCCAATCAATGCTGATTTTTTAGAAAGTCAATTTGATCCTAAAGCAGTAGCTTTATTAAACGAATTAGTAGCAAAAATTGATGCTCAAATCGTGCTTACTTCTTCTTGGCGATTGAATTTTGAGCTGGAGGGGATGAATGCACTGTTTCATAAAGTGGGCATTAAAAGGGCTCTTGTTTCTTACACTCCCAACTTACATGCAGGTCAGGGTTACCTTACCAGAGGCAATGAAATCCTACAATGGATTTTAGACAATGAAGCTATCATTCAAACTAAAGCCGCCAACTATACAAACTATCTAATTTTAGACGACAATGCTGACTTTTTACTTTCGCAAGCCAATCAATTTTTTCAAACAGACCCTGCAGTTGGTTTAACTCCAGCGCTTGTTGAAGAAATTGTAACCCGTTACAGCCAATACTGAATTCTGCTATTGCCATTCTCCCTTTTCTTGCAGAACTTGTAAGCTTAATTTATAAACATGCCCACCTACATCCACCTCGCCAATTTTGTATTTGACAAAGCCATCATAGAAAAAAAGTATCAAGGCGGCTGTGCCCAATTCCGCATCGATTGGGGCATTGAAGGTGAAAATTACCACCAAGAAGACGATGAGTTATTCTCCATTGCCAGAATGAACATTGATGAACTAAATATAGACAACTTAACAGATGCCGGTTTAGATGTTAACGATGACATCACCTTTTCGAATGATTTTGTGCCGATTAGCAGGTACGAAGGAGCCCTTTGGAAAACAGATTGGCTAAATGAAAATGGCATTTTTGCTTGGCATAAAAACGCCAAACAAGCCCAAATAGACAGAGCAAGGCACATTGGAGAAAAAATGTCCATGGACGAAATAGATGCCCTAGCAGACCAAGGGGTGTATGTAATGGATACCATAAAAACTGGGTCCAATGATGGGGAGTAGGGAGGTAAAAAGAACTCGCTAGTGACTTCGTACTAATACTTGACATTTCAACCGGAGGGTGCTATTGTGAGGTGTTCAATTTCTGCTCTGAAGGGTTAATTGTCCAACATCGTTTGCTTATTTTTATAATCACTAGAATGTATTTACACGAGCCAATAGATGAGTGTGTTAAACGATAATTAGCACCGCTAAAGTGATCAGAGAAATAAGAACCATGCAACAAAAAAATGTGACGGAGGGAGAAAATGAAGCGGTAGACCAAACTCAGCTTGTAGATTCGTTTGGCAGGGTTCACGATTATCTCCGTATTTCTCTTACCGAACGTTGTAACTTGCGATGCACGTATTGCATGCCAGAAGAAGGAATTCCTTTGAGAGACAAGTCTCACTTTATGCGAAATGAAGAGATAGTTGAAATTGCAAAAATATATAGAAAATTAGGGGTCAATAAAATTCGATTAACCGGCGGCGAGCCATTGGTTAGAAAAGGGGCAGACGATATTATTCGGAAGTTGGGAAGCTTGGGTGTTGAGCTTGTCATGACAACAAATGGTATTCTTGTGGATCAGTTTATTGACGTATTCAAAGAAGCAGGAATCAAATCGGTTAACATCAGCCTTGATTCCCTCAATCCTGAACGTCAGGCAAAGATTAGCAGAAGAGATTACTTCCATAGAATTATGAGTAACATTGACCTCATGCTGAAAGAAGGTTTCACCGTTAAAGTAAATATGGTGGTCATGAATGGGCAGCCGATGGCGGATTGGTTTCAACCGATACTCCAGTTCTTCAAAAAGCAATATTTAAGCTTTCTGAAAACCCTTCCATGAAATATTTTGTTTCAAAAGAAGAAATGCAGCAGGCGATGCAAACAAATACAGTTATTTTAGATACAAGAACCCTTGATGAGTTTGCAGGGAAAATGCAAAAAAAAGGTGCAGCTAAAGCGGGAAGAATCATCAATAGTGTACACATAGATTGGGCAGAGGCCATAAACTTTCATAGCAACAAAAAGATAAAATCTCTCGAAGCGTTAGAATCTATTTATAATCAACTACAAATAGAGAAAGAAGACCCTATTATTGTTTATTGCCACAGTGGGGTGCGTTCGGCGCATACCACTTTTGTATTAACACAAGTATTAAAGTATAAAAACGTAAAAAATTATGATGGTTCATGGACAGAGTGGAGCTATTATAGTGATTTGCCATTTGAAATAGATCATTTAACACAAACAATTAATTAATTATGGAAACATATGTAGAAGCCTTTATAAATGCCTTCACAGGTACGTTAGATTGGACATGGAAATCAATTCTCTTTCAAGTGCCTTGGTACACCAATTATTTTTGGGGTCTTATTGCCATTTCACTTTTTGCATGGACGTTAGAAATCATATTCCCTTGGCGAAAAGACCAAGCGATCATTCGAAAAGATTTTTGGTTAGATGCATTTTACATGTTTTTTAATTTTTTCATCTTCTCCATTGTAATTACTGGGGTTTATGATATTCTAGTATTGTTATTTTCAGAAGTAGATATTACCATCAAAAGCCTCACACTTTTTGACATTTCGGAATGGCCTATGTGGTCACAACTATTGGTGTTCTTTATCATCTTAGACTTTGTGCAGTGGTTTACACATGTTTTGCTTCATAAATATTCATTCTTTTGGAAGTTTCATAAAGTGCACCATAGCGTAAAAGAAATGGGGTTTGCTGCCCATTTAAGATACCACTGGATGGAGAATATACTTTACAAACCCCTTAAAACTTTTGGAGTAATGCTAATCGGTGGTTTTGAGCCTGAACAAGCCTATATTATTCACTTTATCACAATTGCCATTGGGCACTTAAATCATTCTAATGTTAAAATTACATGGGGACCATTAAAGTACATCTTCAATAACCCTGTAATGCACTTGTACCACCATGCTTCAGTATTACCTGAAGGGAAAAGTGGTGTTAATTACGGAATTAGTTTAAGCCTGTGGGACTACCTTTTTAAAACAAATTATATTCCTGAAGAAAGCGGAACCGTGGAAATTGGATTTGAAGGAGACGATCAATTTCCTCAAGACTTTATTAGCCAAAACCTGTATGGCTTCAAAAAGGGACAGCAATAGGTGCAAGATGTTACATGTTGGTTAAATCAAAAAAGCCTCTTCAGAAATGAAGGGGCTTTTTTGGTACCCCTCATTCTAATGCAGTACTATGCAAATGCTCGAGCTTCTTTATTTTAGATTTGGTTGGGGTGCGCAGATGCTTGAACATATCTCGGTGGTTTAACTCAAAAATATGTTTCTTTAATTTTCGCATTAGATTAATGCGACAGAATCTAATAACTTAATCATTAAGATTCCTAAACTTTGATTGTATTCTTTTAATTGAAGATTGTTTTACTCCACAGTCTTTTGCAATTGAAGGCCATAAAGAAATCGCTTCTTGTACTTGCTCAATAATTATTTCCGGTTTATTTATGCTGAATTCCTTTGCTAGCATAAGTAAGTGCTTTCTTCCGGGTTTTGCTCCTTCACCACTAATCATTGTACTATGTTCACCAATTGCTGTTGAAGAATATGTCAAATCGTATGCTGGAGATAGAACCCATTTTCCAGCTTCATCCATTAACCATGAAAAATTTTTCGAATGGTCATCTCTATTGTGACTATATATATTAAAAGCAGCAAGACGCAAGACCTTTTCTCTTGCCACTGCTGATTTCTCTAATTCAAAGGCTGCATCAATTATATGGCCATAATCAATACTACTTACTCTAAAGTTGTCATTAGTTAGACCGGCCATTGAATGCATATGTAATCTTTTGTTACCTATTCTATCAAATCGTTTAGTAGCAAATATTTGCAAGCCGTTTTTACTTTCAAGTAATTTACATTCACTCATTTCTAATTTAGCAATTAGTGCCATTTTATGATATGCATATTCGATGTTAGCAATATCAACAGGATCTGAGGAGCTTGGGAACTTAATAATCCAATGTTCAAACCCATCAGGAAGAATATTTTGTCCGTGAATGATTTCATCTTTTTCAGAACTATATCCGACATTGGCTTTCGGTCTTGCCCCACCTGACGAACCTCCCAGAAATAATAATTCTTCAATTACATCTGTGCTTGCTCCATAATACACCTCATCTATAGAGGATTTAAGCATGTCCATATCAATCCTATCATTATATCTTTTGTCATCATTAATTGCAGGACGATAGATCAACGCCCCTTTCCCATTATCTCCAACATATGCCAGCTGATCCAAAACATTAATGTCGTTTTTGAATATCCGTAAAGTTGCCTAAAACTATTAATTTAGCTGTCTAAAGCATTAAAATTATGAATATATTTTCATTCGCTG
>CAJQLW010000014.1 GCA_905479325.1 uncultured Flavobacteriales bacterium | reverse complement strand
AATACCTTCAATTATATTTAAATGAATTTGTTTATAAACTCAACCGAAGGTATTTTGGAGAGAAACTATTTGATAGGTTGATTATTGCGTCAATAATGAAATCTTAGGTGTGAATACGGATATTCAAGAATATAAAATGTAAGTGTAAAACATGAAATTATATTAACCAAAAAAAGCGAAGATTTCTCTTCGCTTTTTTAGTACCCGGAGCCGGGGTCGAACCGGCACGGCCGCAATGGCCACAGGATTTTAAGTCCTGCGTGTCTACCAATTCCACCACCCGGGCGCGTCAACCGCAATTAATGCAGGTTGGCAATTGGTACATTCTAAATTTTCATTCAGAAGACACTTCCATAAAAAAATCCTCTCCGAAAAGAGGACTGTGAGCGGGAGACGGGATTCGAACCCGCGACCCCGACCTTGGCAAGGTCGTGCTCTACCAGCTGAGCTACTCTCGCATTGTTACTTTTAAGAACTTCTCTTTAAAAGAGGGCAGCAAAAGTAATGTTTCCATTTCAATTAATTTGCCTCTTTACTAAAGAACTTTTGTTGTCCGACTAGGGCTCGAACCTAGACTCTTCTGGACCAAAACCAGACGTGTTGCCAGTTACACCATCGGACAATTTTTGTAACGGAGCGCAAAAATAATTAAAATCTTCAAATATTTATAATTTCTTATGAAAAGTATTTGAACTCATTTAAAGGAGTTTTTTTATCTTCGCACACTATCTAAAAAACAAGCAATAAATTAAACACATGACGACATTTAAAAAATTAAACCTAAGCATAGGGTGGATCACATGGATAATTGCCTCTATTGTTTACCTTTTAACAATAGAACCTACCACAAGTTTTTGGGATTGTGGAGAATTTATTGCAACTGCCTTTAAATTAGAGGTTGGACACCCTCCGGGAGCTCCACTCTTTATGATGTTGGCTCGGTTTTTTACACTTTTCGGTTCACCTGAAAATGCCGCATTAATGATTAACTCCTTGTCTGCTTTGGCAAGTTCGTTCACCATACTTTTCTTGTTTTGGACAATCACTGCGTTTGGAAAAAAGCTTGCAGTAAAGACAGGAGAGTTGACAAATGGAAAAATTTATGCTGTTATTGGTAGTGGATTAGTTGGCGCTTTGGCCTATACTTTCTCAGATTCGTTTTGGTTTTCGGCAGTAGAAGGTGAGGTTTATGCACTTTCTTCGTTGTTTACTGCAGTGGTTTTTTGGGCCATTATAAAGTGGGAAGGGGTTGCGAACGAGAGTCATGGATTGCGTTGGATCATACTCATTGCCTATTTAATGGGTTTGTCAATAGGAGTTCACTTGCTGAACTTACTTGCAGTTCCTGCTATAGTAATGGTTTATTACTTTAAGAAATTTAAACCAACCCCTAAGGGAATTATTATTGCATTAGGTCTTTCAATCGTTATTCTTGGAACCATACAATATGGTATTATCCCGGGTTTAATTGTTATGGCATCGTGGTTTGAGTTGCTGTTTACCAACAGTTTTGGTCTTCCTTTTAACACAGGTTTCTTCGTGTATTTGGCGTTAATTATTGGCGGCTTGGCTTATGGCTTGCACTACACGCAGAAAAACTCTAAAGTGGTTTTAAACACCATTTTCCTTTCAGTATCAGCTATCATTTTAGGTTATTCTTCCTTCGCTGTGATCTTAATTCGATCCAATGCCAATACACCAATGGATGAGAATAACCCTGAGAATGTGTTTACCTTTCTTTCTTATCTGAATAGAGAGCAGTATGGAGATAGACCTTTGTTCAATGGACACTCATTTAACACACCTCTCGATTCAAAAGATCCTTACAAGGACGGGAAGCCTACTTACTTTCAAGACAAGGAAAGCGGCAAATACATTATAACGAATGATGGCAAGAATACGGTGCAAAATTTCGATAGCCGTTTTAAAACCATTTTGCCAAGAATGTGGAGTACTGAAGCAAGGCACAAAAGTCACTACGTAAAGTGGGCTAACTTTAAAGGGAAACCAATTCGTTATCAAGATCAAAGTGGAGAAACAAAAGTAATCAATACCCCGACTGTAGGAGAGAATTTAACGTACTTGTTTAATTACCAAATGAATTGGATGTATTGGAGGTATTTCATGTGGAACTTCGGAGGAAGACAAAACGACATTCAAGGACATGGTAATGTAATACACGGCAACTGGATTAGTGGAATTAAATTTATTGATGAGATGCGTTTGGGAACGCAAGACAATCTTCCGGAAATGATTACCGAAAATCCAGCCAACAATAAATATTACCTATTGCCTTTCATACTAGGGTTAATAGGGTTGTTTTTCCAGTTTAGCAGAGATAAACAAGATGGTAGCATTGTGATGTTGTTGTTCTTTTTTACGGGGTTAGCAATTGTCTTGTACCTTAATCAATATCCACTGCAACCGAGGGAAAGGGATTATGCTTACGCAGCTTCTTTCTACGCATTTGCGATTTGGATCGGGTTGGGAGTGTATGCCCTCTATGATTTAATTAGTCGAGGAAAATCGAATGGAATTGTTGCGATAGGAATTACGGCAGTGACATTAGTGGCAGTTCCCGGAATTATGGCGTCAGAAAACTGGGATGATCATACGCGTGCGAAACGATACACAGGTAGAGATTTTGCTAAGAATTATTTAGATTCATGTGAGCCTAACGCAATACTTTTCACCAATGGAGATAACGATACCTTCCCATTATGGTACGTTCAAGAGGTAGAAGAGTACAGAACAGATGTTCGGGTGATTAACTTGAGTTTATTAAATACAGACTGGTATGTGAATCAAATGCGCATGAAGGCTTATGAATCAGATCCAATACCACTTACTCTTCCTGAGAAAAAAATTAGACAGGGAACAAATGATTATTTGCCTGTGTATGAAAGGAAGCAAATTAAAGGTCACATAGATGTTGATGATTTAATTGAGTTTATCAAGTCAGACAATCAACAAACTAAGATTCCGGTTGGGACAGGTGAGAAAATCGACTACATACCAACAAAGAAGTTGAAAATTTCGGTTGATAAAGAAAAAGTATTAGCAAACGGAACGGTTCCAGCTGAAAAAGCGGATCAAATTGTAGATGAAATTACTTGGACCATCAACAAAAGTTATGTGTTGAAAAATGACTTAACCATTCTTGACATTCTAAGTTCAAATGATTGGGAGCGTCCAATTTATTTTGCGAGCACAACAGGGCTAGCGAGTTATATTGGTTTAGAAGATTACTTCCGTGCTGAAGGAATGGCGTATCGACTAGTTCCAATTAAAAAGCAAGGTAGAGGAGATGGTAATCCAGGCTATGTGAACTCAGATATTTTGTACAAGCGCTTAATGGAAGATTTCCATTGGGGTGGAATGGATACTGATCATATATATATGGATGAAACCAACCGTAGAATGACCATGAGTTTAAGAATAACCTTTTCTCGTTTGGCAGATCAGTTGATTGCTGAAAATAAATTAGACAAAGCAAAACTAGCTTTAGATAAGGCGTTTGAAGTGATGCCAGAGCACAATGTGCCTTACGATTATTTTGTCATGTTCTTAGCTGAGAATTATTACGGAATCGGAGAGTTTGAAAAAGCAAACGAGATTGTACTTCGTTTGGTTGACATTTATGAAAAAGAAGTTATTTATTACCAAAGCTTAGAACCTGAGTTTGCCGTTACCGTGAAAAACGATCTGCAGCAGGCTAGAGGAATCTTAAATAGACTAGTCGTAATGACGAATCAATTGTATCCTCAAAAGGAGTTTGGAAAAGAGTTGAATGATCGATTGGCCCCATACTTTAGTGCAGGTAACCAGTAAAATACTTAAATTGCACCTAAACAAACCAAATGAAAACTAGTTATTTATTTGCTCGTATAAGCTTATTGTTGATTTTTGCGATTGGCCTGAATTTTCAAGTTGTGGCTGGTCCTTTAGATAGTTTGGAGTTAAAAGGGATGATTTTTAACAATAACTCCAGAGTGAAAGATGTGGTGGTGAATATTTACAATCACAACAAGTTGTTTAAAGAAATTCATGTTAAGTCATCAAATCGATTTGTAACGAACTTACCGGTGAATACCATTGTTACCATCGAGATTACGGCTCCTAATTTTCATGCTAAACGATTTGTAATTGACACAAAGGTCCCAGGTAAGATTACCAAGTCTCAATTAATGTATAGTTTTGATATTGATATTTTTAAAGAGGATGAGTTGAAAAACATTAACACCTCTTTTCTAGATTTTCCGGTAGGCTTGGTTTCTTTTGATAAAAAGAAACGAAAATTTATTCGAAACAAACAATACACTAAGAGAATGAAGAAGGCTTATCTTAAACTTTGGGCAGAGTCACAGGAGGCTGAGCGACAAGGTAAAGGTTTAGAGTAGTGCTAAAGCCATTCCAAACTAAGGAATGGCTTTTTTGTTAAAACACAATGACAGGAGTTAAGATTAGAGAAGTAAAGCAAGGCGATAATTTAGCATTAGCTAAGATTATCAGGTCTGCTTTCATAGAATTTGGAGCGCCGCTAACCGGAACGGTGTACGAGGATCCCACCACAGATGCATTATTTGAACTATTTCAGTCAAAAAAGGATTCGGTTCTTTTTGTAGCAGAAGCAGAAGGCAAAGTTCTAGGTTGTTGCGGAATATTTACAACCAATGGGTTAGAAAAAGGTTATGCTGAATTGGTGAAGTTTTATTTAGCAAAAGAGGCTAGAAATCTCGGAATTGGAAAAGCCCTGTTTGAAAAATCAATTCAAGCGGCAAGAGACCTTGGTTATCAATTTTTGTATATTGAAAGCCAACCAAGTTTTAGCAAGGCGGTAAAAATGTACGAGCAGTATGATTTTAAATATTTAGGCCATTCTTTAGGCAATTCAGGTCACGATAATTGTGATGTGTGGATGCTGAAATCATTACAAAACTAAACTATGAATACTCAGAAAAAAGTAGCACTACTAATTTTAGATGGCTGGGGATATGGAAAGAAAGATCACTCTGATGCTATCTTTAATGCGGATACACCAGTTTTCGATCGACTATTAAAAGATTACCCCAATGCTGCCTTGCATACTGACGGGGAGTTTGTTGGTTTGCCAGAAGGACAAATGGGTAACTCTGAGGTGGGTCACTTAAACATCGGAGCGGGCAGAGTAGTGTATCAAGATTTGGTAAAGATCAATAAAGCTTGCGCCGATGATACAATAGCATCTAACCCAGAATTGCTAAAAGCTTTCGAATATGCAAAAGAGAACCATAAAAAAGTTCACTTCTTAGGCTTGGTATCTGACGGAGGCATTCATTCACATCAAAATCATTTAATTAAATTGTGTCAGATTGCGGCAAATAATGGTGTTAAAGAAAGTTTTATTCATGCATTTACAGATGGTAGAGATACAGATCCAAATGGGGGAATTGGTTTTTTGAAACAAGTAGAAGAGGCAATTAAACCGTATCCAACAAAAATAGCTTCCGTAATAGGTCGTTATTTTGCAATGGATAGAGATTTGCGTTGGGAAAGAATTAAAAAGGCTTACGAGTTAATGGTTCAGGTAAAAGGAACAGCGGCAGCATCTTCAAGCGAGGTGTTGTTGAATTCGTATGCTCAAAATGTGACAGATGAATTTATCGAGCCGCATTTTATAAGCGATGTGAACGGAAATCCTATTGCTAAAATCGAGCCCGATGATGTTGTCATTTGTTTCAATTATCGCACCGATCGTTGCCGCGAAATAACAAGGGCGCTGCACCAAGAAGACTTTGAAGATTTTGGAATGCATAAATTACCACTGTATTTTGTCACTATGACTAACTACGATGATAGTTTTAAGGGAGTTCACGTTTTATTTAAGAAAGATAATTTAAAAAATACATTAGGTGAGGTGATTGCCAATGCAGGTAAAAAACAGATTAGAATTGCGGAGACTGAAAAGTACCCTCACGTTACTTTTTTCTTTTCTGGAGGAAGAGAAATCCCCTTTGAAGGCGAAACTAGGTTAATGGCTAATTCACCGAAAGTGGCCACCTATGATTTGCAACCAGAAATGAGTGCAGACGAAGTGAAGTCGAAAATTATTAGTGAAATACATAAAAATAGTGCAGACTTTATTTGTTTAAACTTCGCAAATCCTGACATGGTTGGGCACACAGGAGTATATGATGCGATAATAACAGCAGTAGAAAAAGTGGATGAATGCGCTGGGGAGATTATTAAAACGGGGCTAGAGAATGGTTATTCCTTTGTTGTTATAGCAGATCATGGGAATGCAGACTTTGCCATAAATAAAGACGGTAGCCCAAATACAGCACATACAACCAACTTGGTTCCGATAATATTGATTGATTCAGAATTTAAAAAGATTAAAAACGGCAAATTAGCTGACGTTGCACCCACAATCTTAAAAATGATGCATCTAGAAATACCAAGTGAAATGAACGGTGAAGTTTTGGTGTAAAGCAAGGCATTGCAACTTTCAAATCGTAATTTTAAAATTCAATTTAGTACAAAGAACATGAAAGAAGTTTCAGAATACATACAAACCAATAAAGATCGATTTATCAATGAATTGATTGAACTTTTAAAAATACCATCTATCAGCGCTGACTCAGCCTATAAAGGAGATGTTATGAATGCTGCTGAAGTGGTTAGGCAATTATTAGAGGCAGCGGGAGCTGAGAATACAGAGTTGTGCCCAACAGCAGGGTTTCCTGTAGTGTATGGAGAGAAAATGATTGATCCTACAAAGCCAACAATTTTAGTTTACGGTCACTATGATGTTCAGCCTGCAGACCCTTTGGAATTATGGGATAGCCCTCCTTTTGAGCCAGTAATAAAAGATGAGAAAATTTATGCTCGGGGAGCATGTGATGATAAAGGACAGATGTTTATGCATGTGAAAGCGTTGGAGCTTATGATGCAAACCAATCAGCTTCCTTGCAACGTAAAATTTATTATTGAAGGGGAGGAAGAAGTGGGTTCGGCGAACTTAGAGAATTTTATTACAGAGCATAAGGAAAAGTTGAAGGCAGATATTATTTTAATTTCTGATACTTCCATGTTGTCTATGGAGAACCCTTCGATAACAACGGGCTTGAAAGGGCTAAGTTATATTGAAGTTGAGGTTACAGGACCTAACCGAGACTTACATTCAGGAGTTTATGGAGGTGCAGTAGCGAACCCAATCAATATTTTATGTGAAATGATTGCTTCGTTAAAGGACGAAAACAATTACATCACTATTCAAGGATTTTATGACAATGTGTTAGAAGCTAGTGCTAAAGAAAGAGAGTTAATGGCTAAAACCCCTTTTGATTTGGAAGACTACAAATCGAAGCTTGGTATAGAAGATGTTCACGGAGAAAAAGGGTATACAACCATAGAACGTAAAGGAATTCGACCTACGTTAGATGTGAATGGAATTTGGGGTGGATACATTGGCGAAGGTGCTAAAACGGTATTGCCATCAAAGGCGTCAGCAAAAATTTCAATGAGATTAGTTCCAAACCAATCAGATGAAGAAATAACAGCTAAGTTCAAAAAGCACTTTGAATCAATTGCACCAAAGTCTGTAAAAGTTGATGTTCGGCCACACCATGGCGGAGAGCCTTACGTAATGCCAATCGATATTCCTGAATACAAGGCAGCAAGTGAGGCCATTGTAAAGGCATTTGGCAAAGAGCCTGTGCCTGTTAGAGCTGGTGGAAGTATTCCGATTGTTGCATTGTTTGAAGAGGTTTTAGGCTTAAAGTCAATTTTATTGGGATTTGGTTTAGATACAGATGCTATTCATTCTCCAAATGAGCACTATGGAATTGAGAATTTCTTAAAAGGAATCGAAACAATTTCTTATTTCTACGAAAGCTATTCTAATAAAAAATAAATGAAAAATTTATATCGACTCAGCTTTCTATTCATTATTGTTTTAAGCTTGAGTTCTTGTTTGAAATACGAGGAAGTCAAAATCACCAATATTAAATATGTGAAGTTGGTTGAGTTTTCGAAGAAGGGACTAATTGTTGAGTCGGAAATAAAGATCAAGAACCCCAATAGTTTTCAGTTGAGCATGGTCGATTCTGAGTTTGATTTGTACGTTAAAGGGTCAAAACTTGCAAAGGCAAGAGTCGCTAACACAATTAAAATTCCTAAAAACTCAGAAGAATATCACACGGTAGTAATGAAAAGCGAATACGAAGATTTCGCTGATGGCGCCTTAGTTAAAATGCTAGGGCTTACACTTGGGAGCAGTGAGATTGATTTTAAAGTAGATGGTTACGCAACGGGTAAAGCTTTTTTTATCAAGAAAAAAGTTCATGTGACACATGCGGGAAAAGTTCCGTTAAAACTCTATTGATTAATCTCTGAGTAGTGTAATGCTACCTTGGTAATTCAGTATTTGGTTTCTAAACTCTCTAATTTTTATGGTGTAGTAATAAACTCCTGATTTACTTTGTCTACCGGCAACTCGTCCGTCCCAGTTAATGTTTAGGCTATTGCTTTCAAATACCTTCTCTCCAAAACGGTTGAAAATTTGAATTTCATAGTCGTACACACCACATGCTCGAACCTTGAATTCGTCATTTATATTGTCTCCGTTTGGCGTAAAAATGTTGGGAACTATAAACTCAAATTCATCGAAAACAAAGATTTCTGCTGTACTAGTATCTTCGCATCCGAAAGTATTTGTTGCAATATAAGTTACTGTGAAACGTCCGGTATCGGTAAATTGATACGTTATGCTGTCGGTCTGAGCTACTTCATTACCGTCGATTAAATACCTAGAGGAGTTTACGCGTTGACTTCCTGTATTGGTGAATTTAAATTCGGCTTCTTTTAAACTTTTAGCAGTATCAGCATGGTTGATTTGAGCTATAGGTTGAGGAAGAACTTTAACCGTATTATTTACGGATGTGCTAATTGTATCTACACATTTATCGCTCGTAATTAATAGTAAACCAACGTTGTATGTTCCTGTGTCTAAAAAGGTGTAGCTTGGGTTTTGTTCGGCGTTAAAATTCGATCCATCGCCAAAATCCCAAAAATATTGAGGCGTACCTAAAAAACTAGAAGAGTCAGAAAACTGAACCGTTAATGGAAGACAACCTTCCTTAGGAAAGAAATCGAAAGCAACCTGATTGGTGCTAAACTTCCTGTTCGTCTCAATATAGGCTGGCTTGGTTAAGGTTAACGTATCTAAACACTTTTCTGTAGTTTGTAAAATAAGCTGTACATCATAAATACCATCATTTTGATACGTGTGAATTGGATTTCGAATTTCGGAGCTGTCTCCATCTCCAAAGTACCATTTGAAATTTGCTGCTCCTTCAAAAAAGGATGTATCAGTGAATTGAATATCAACAGGAGCGCAACCTGTATCTTGGTTTACAGTGAACCCAATTTTGTTCTTACTAGAATCTAAAGAGATGTAAATGGCGGAGTCAATAGTTCTTGTTAGAGTTTCGGCGCATCCTCCAACGGTGGTCATGGTTAACGACACGTTATAATAGCCGTTAGCGGTATAGGTGTGCGTTGGGTTGGTTGCCGTTGATGTTGGGGAACCGTCGCCAAAATTCCAGATGTATGAAGCGGTTCCGTCGAACGTAGATAAGTTGTTAAATTGAACTTCTAAAGGATAACACCCTGCCGGCGGACTTGCTGAAAAGTTAGCATTGTTGTTGCTAAACTGCTGTCCTGTTCTAACCAAATTTTGCTTTTCAATGACAAGGGTATCAATACAATAGCCTACTGACTCATACGTTAGCGTAACGGTATAACTTCCATCTTGCGTATATTGATGGGAGGGGTTAGCAAGATTAGAAATCGGAGAGCTGTCGCCAAAGTTCCACTTGTATATTCCGGGTGTGCTTCCGGCGCCGGGATCTACTATGTTGCTTGTAAATTGAGCGCTTAAAGGGGAGCAGCCTGCAGTATCTCTAGTTGAAAAGTTGCCACTTGGGTTGTCGAACAAGTTGATGGTTTGAGTTAATGTGTCTGAACACTGGTCTTGTTTAACAATAAGTTGAACAGGTATTGAACCACTGCTACTAAAGCTAACGTTTGAAACGTTTGGGTTGGTGCTACTCTGAGTGGAAGCTGATGGACCAAACAACCATTGGAAGGTTGCATTACTTTCAAATGCTCCGCCTGCCGAGAAATCAAAAGAGTTGTTATCTAAACAGCCGCCACCACTCACAGAAATGGTTGGAGCCAATAGTCGGCTTACTTGAAAAGGCACTATGGTTGTATCGCTGCATTGAGGAAAGTCGGGGTTTACGATTAAGGTAATGAAGTAGAGCCCCGTATCAGGATAAGTGTAACTTGGGTTTGTGGCTCTAGAGGTATCATTTGTTAGGGCAGGAACTCCAAAATCCCAGAAAAAATTGGGCACATTACCGTTTGAAGTAGAAGTATTGGTGAATTGCACACTTAACCCATCACAAAACTGTGTTTGATTCTGAATAGCGGATACGATTACTGGTGAGCAGTTTGCCGTTGAAATTTGAATGTCTCTTCTGAGATTATTAATTAAAACACCGTTACGGTATTCTTCCACACAAAAGCCCAATAAAAAAGCTCCTGAGCTAGTTGGAACTCCTGTTAGGATCCCTGTTCTACTGTCAATTGTAATTTGAGGATTGGATGGGATTGGATTAGAAGCGCTTTGGGGACTTTGAAATAAAATATCTAAGTAGGGAGGCGCATTGGCTGTGTCAGGGTTAGGAATGGTTCGTCCAAATCTATCGAGAGGTAGTTGACTTTGATTGAAGTCGAGAGGAGCGCACAAAGAATAGACTAGCGAGTCTCCATCAGGGTCAACAGCTGACATATCGAGGCTAATATCAAACCCAGCGCACACAACAATTGGTGGTTGAGAATTAAAGATAGGCGTGGAGTTACAAGCCGGTAATGCCGGAATATCAACAGAAAAAGTATTGCCGTAGAAATTAGAATTACCAACCAAGTTGGTTAATATGTTGTTTTTACAACAACGCTGGTAAACAAGTTTGTGGGCTCTTGTTTTTAGTAGGTTAACGGTATCTCGGTACAAATATTCAGCGACGGAACGCGGCGGACTTGAAACGACACAAGGGTTATTAACGTCGTCTGGAATTGTTGTGATGCTAATCAGATTACTCAGAAAGAAATAATCAACCTGAAGGTTATTGTTATCAAAAACTGTTATCGGAATTGAATTTCCCGGAGTATTTCCTGGTCCCAATTGAAGTGAATCGACATAAAAGTGAAAAGTAACTTCAAATGTATTTTCAACAAGATTTGCTGATGGAAGACATCTATACTCCATATAACCACCTACTTGGTGGGCAGCTTGCAGCTGGTAAATACTAAAAAGGAAAACGAATGTAACAATCCGTTTAAAGTAACTAATCATAAGTCAAATATAAATTCTAAAACAGCTGATAAACAGACGTAATCTGAAAGTTATTTGTTGTCTTTTGTTGATAATTGTTTACCAAATTTTGACATTCTATTTACAGTTGAGGCGCTTGTAAACATTAAAGGCATTAGTTTTGTAAATCATTTTTTAGTATCACTTTTCCAAAAAAATACCTTCTTCGTTTGCTAAGCAAAATAAGTTGATTTCAAGTTGAAAGTAAGATGAAGGAAGAGTAAAGTTTTAGAGAATTCAATAGTTGGTTCGAGCGTTATCTATGAAAATCACCTTCCTTATATTTTATTGTCTCATCGCTTTGCATGGCTTTTCACAATTAGACCCTTGTAAAGATTGGTTTACATTGAATGATTTTTTTCTATCGGAGAAGATTCGTGAAAAGCGTGTAAAAGAAATAGTTATTTCTAAAAGTGATAAACGAGACGATGAGGCTTTTGGTAAGCAGCATGTAATTGGGATTTACCGTTTTGATGAGTCTGGCCGTTTGGTGTTAAGTGAAAATTTTGTTCAGTTAAGTCGGAGAGTGGATACTGCGTCAATTGAGTTTGTTTATGCGGAAAATCGATTACAAAGAAGAATCGAGAAACAAGGCTCTTTTAATTTTAGTTATTCGCACAAGTGGATTAACGATTCTACTTACAAAGAGATTAAAGTAGATGAAAATATGTTGGATACAAATTATGTTCATGAAATAAAAATAAATAAGATAACTGCAAACGAAGAGAAAAAGACAATCTATAACTCAATAGGTGGGCCAATGAAGTCTATTTGGACGGGGAAAAATCTTTTTAATCAAATTGTTTATCAAAAAGAAAGTTATTCTCGATCACTTAGTTTTCTCGTGGACAGCTTTGCCTATAGTGCTACCCAACTGCAATCTAGATTAGAATGGAATACCATTGGTAGGCAAAAGAAGACTCGTTGGAAGTTTACCTATGTAGAGGGTTATTTAGATTTTTTAGAGAAAGAAGAAGATGGAAATTTGACGTTTAAGTACGCTTTTCTTTACAATGAAAATAAGTTGGTAAAGTCTATTGTTATGAGAGATATGCTTGCGAAAACGATTAGAATTTACAAATTCAAGTATGACTATTATTGATTAGAATACAACTGTGATCGTATTCATTTTATACTGTTCGAGTTCAAGCAGCTTTTTAGCTACAGTTTTATTCCATTTAATTTGGCTTTTAAAAAGCCTAGCGTAATTTGTTTCCTTGTCATATAAATCTTGCATCGCTCTGTAGTCGTTGTCCCAAATCTCTGTGATAATTTCTCTCAATTCGTTCGCATAATTGTCTGAAGTAAATTTCCTATTTAAAATGGCTTTTACTATTAATCTGCGGTGCACTTCAGCAATATCAAAATGCAGTTGTTCGTGGGCTAGTAGCACATCGTTTTCCTTTCCCACTTTGTACCAAGATTCATCTTTAACAAAAACAGTAGCCAAGTTTATAGTCAAATCTACCTCGCCATCAGAAGAGTAGTTGTATGGAATAGCAATTTTCGACAATGCCGATAGTTTTTGACTTTTATCTTCTTTGCCTTTAAAATCAGACCATGTTAATCGATAGTCTTGTTGCCACTCTACACCTAATGTATCTTCTTGGGAAAATAATACAGAAGTGATAGAAAGCAGTATTGTTAATAATAAACATCTCATACTAACAAACGTAGCGAAAAGTTCTTGTTGTTAAATGCTTGTAGCTAATAGAGTAATTTATTTTAGAACGAGACAAGTTCTTGTAAAAAGTATTTACTTCTCTTAAATGAGACTTTTTTTGCTTTTTAAAGCAATGAACTCTTTTAAGTAGAATGGCTCAAAATAAGCTACATTCTCAAACTCTTTTTGCTGGAATTTTTTGTATCCCTCTTTTCCTAAATAGGTTGCAGAACATAGAAAGTCTGAATGAAAAACTCTATTTTCTGCACCTAAAATGCTGGCACATTTGGCAGCTCCGTCTCCAATAAAAACCGCACTGCCAATCTTTAAAATGTCTGCATAGCTGTCATTTTCCACAATATCTGCCGAAATAGATTTCACACAATTAAGTTCAACGTCATAAATTGCAGAATATACCTCCATTCTCCTCGCATCGATCATAGGGCAAATAAAATCTACCCTCTTGTTTTGAGACTGATGATAACCCAAGGCGAGAGCATAGAGCGTATCTATACTAATAAGAGGAATATTCAGTGAATAACACAAACCTTTGGCAAACGAAACACCAATGCGAAGACCTGTGTACGACCCTGGTCCTTTACTCACAATAACAGCCGATAAATCTGTTGCTGATAAATTACTTTCGTTAAGAATTTCTTCGGTAAACACGGCCAAATTTTCAGCATGTGAATAATCGCCTTTTTCTTCCCTCAATAACAGTAGTTCTTCGTTTGCAAAAAGCGCAACGGAACAAACTTTGGTAGCTGTTTCAACTGCAAGTAAATAGGTCATTTTATTCGTCTTTACTTGCAGTAAATAACTCTTTTTTATCTACAACTGTAATGCTCTGTCCGTCTTTCAATATTTTAGAAACAAGAGTGTAAGGTGCAACTACAACCTCTTCTTCGCCCTGTAAGCCACTTACTATTTCTATGTGCATGGTGTTTTGAATTCCTGTTTCAACCTTTACCATCTTCACTTGATCGCCATCTTTTATAAATACGACTTCAATTTTTTCATCGTCTTCATTTCCCATTGAACTTACCTCGTCCTCTTTTGAGCTTGTCGTGTCTTTTCTCACGGTTACTGCTTGTATCGGCACTGTAATTACATTGTCAACCTGTGTGGTTCTGATGTCTACAGTTGCTGACATTCCCGGTCTGAATGGTGAAGAACTGTCGGCTCTTTTCTTTAGCAAGTCTTCGTAAGAAGATTGTAGCATTCTAATTTTTACATCGAAGTTGGTTACTTGATCTGCGCTCATACCTGAAGTATTTGCCGAGTTGGCAATTTCTGTTACAATGCCTTTGAATGTTTTGTTTAAATAGGCATCTACTTCGATTTCTGTAGTGTCGTTGATTGAAACTCGAACAATATCATTTTCATTCACTTCTACAGCTACCTCCATTATGTTGAGGTCTGCAACTGTCATAATTTCTGTTCCCGCCATTTGAGCCGTTCCCACAACTCGCTCTCCTTGTTCTTTGTTTAATTTAGTGATTATTCCATCCATTGGCGAGTAAATAGAAGTTCTTCCTAAGTTTTCTTTGGCTTCTTTCAATGTTGCTTCAGAACTTCTAACATTAAACATTCCGGCTCTAACACTCTCTTTAGCAGCTTCTACGTCTGCCGTTGCAACTTCGTAGTTAGCTTTTGCTTGATCATATTCCGCTTGTGAAATAACTTTACTTTCATACAGTTGCTTGTTTCGGTCAAATGATGCCTTAGCATTTTGAAATTGAGATTCAGACTGAGCCAACCGAGCTTTTGATCCCGCCAAATTTGCTTTTGTAGTATTTAATGCTGCTTCGGCTCTACTTAATGCAGATTCTACTAGATCGGGATTAATTTTCAATAGCAAGTCTCCGGCCTTCACTCTGTCGCCTTCTGCCACGGCCATTTCAATAATCTCGCCCGATACATCAGAACTTATTATTACCTCTGTTTCTGGCTGTATTTTACCACTAGCTGCTACTGTTTCTATAATTGTGCGACGCTCTACCTTTTCAATCGCCACTTTTTTGCTTTTACCTCCGGATTTCCCTTTTAAGAATCCAGCAATTATTAGAATAACTACCGTTATTCCAAGTGCAATAAACCATTTCTTAGAATTCATGACGTTGTTTTATTTTGAGAGTGAAATACCTCCGCCTTGGTAAAAATCCAATACTTTAGTACTAAAGATGTAATTGTATTTTGCTTGTAATAATTCAGATTGAGCGTTAATTAATCTGTTTTTTTCATTGTTAAAATCAAACGAATTGATGATGCCAACTTTGTATCGCTCCTGAGTGTAATCAAAGGAAGTTTCTAAAGCTGCTACTGACTTTTCAGCTGCTTTATAGCGTTTTAGTGCAGCAACTGCATCGTTGTGTGCAGACTCAATATTTTGACGTAAAGTGAGCTTCACTGATTCATAATTTAAATCTGCCACCTGTTCTTGAAGTTTTGCTCTTTGTACGCCAATTCGAGCGCTGAACTTGTTAAAAATAGGAATGGCCAAAGAAAATCGAATAGACTTATTTTCATTTTCTGAGAATTGATCGGAAAATGGTTTGTCTCCAAAAATGGGCGTTTGAGTTGTAGTAAAAATTTCTTCTCCACTACTTGTGAAGTCTGAAGTTCGAACTGTTTGCGGAGGACTAAAACCAATAAGTTCTCGGTTGGCGCCGGAAAATCCTGTACCGATTGAACCCGAAACGCTTAATGTTGGTAAATACCCACTTCGGGCAATTTGTGTGTTTTTGTGTGCAGAGTACAAGTTAAATTCAGCACTCTTTACTTCAGGCATTGTTTCTAAAGCTGATAAGTAGAGTGCATTCGGACTTACTAATTCTTGAACACCATTAAAAGTACTAAGGTTAGGACTTAGAATTTCGAAATCGTCAAAACTCTCTAATCGAAGTAACTGCGCAAGGTTTAGCTTTGAAATGTTTAGTTGATTTTCTGCATTTACTACATTTAACTCTTCACTGGCAAATTGAGCATTAATGTCTTTCAATGCGCCTTCAGGCAAAGCTCCTGCTTTTACTTGTTGCTCAATTCTGTCGATTTGTAATTGAGTTACTTTTAACTGAGCTTCTGCATTTTTTAACAGTTCTTGATTAAATAGTATTCCTAAAAACGAATTCGCAATGTTCAGAGAAATGTCGTTTTTCATTTTTTCTAAGTCAAGTTGAGCCGATTTCTGCTGCGCTTGGCTCCTTTTGATGGTATTCACATTTCTAAACCCATTGAAAATGGTAAACGTTGAAGACAAAGAAAAGGAGTTTGACTGAACTTGAGTATTGGCAAATTGGTTGGTAAATGGGTCAATTGTTTGGCCGAAATTATAACCGTGAGTAGCAAAGCCGTTTACGTCAGGAAGTACATTGTACTTGGCTTGCTGCAAATCGTATTCGGCTAATTTTTGAGACAATTCATTTTGTTGAACTTGAATGTTATTGTCTAAAGCATGTTGAATGCATTCTTCTAAGGTCCAAACTTTATTCTGAGCAGTATAGCTTTTTGCTAAGCCGAAAAATAAAATGACGCTGAGCGTTACAGTTTTCCATTTAAAATTAGAATTACTCATGAGTTACTACGATTTAAGAGTAAATGTAACACAAATTCCTACCTAGCAAAAAAGGAATGTATAATCGGTGTTAAGCTAATTTAAAAGGAAAATATTACAGATATCGTCGTTCTACAAGGTTAAAAAGGGCTTGCGCTAAGGTGTTATCGTCTTCCCAATTGTAGGTACTTCTTAGTCCGCTATCGAAAAATGCCTTAGCTTCGTTACCGCTTTGAAACTCGTTGAGCATTTTGATGGCATTTTTAAATTCCTGCATGTCTCCTTCAAATAAGTTGTTTGCATATAAATACCTTTCATTTAATCCAATAGCACTCATTAAGTCTGCAATGGGTTGTTTTTGAAGGTGACCACTTAAACTAGAGTCTGCAGAAGCAAACGCTTCATTAATATCAGGTTTAGAAGAAATTTCTTGCTTGGATTCAAATTCTCCTATTGCTTCCTCCGTTTGGTCTTTTCCTTCAGCGTTCATTTCGGGCTCAATGGCACCTTCATCAGCTGTTTCTTCGATGTCTTCTGTTAATTCAGGTTCTTCTGCTAACTTGTCGATTTGTGACTCATTTTTTCTTTCAGCAAAGAAGTTAGATGAGGCTTCATTTTCAATGGAGTCATCTAAGGGTTCAGAGGTCGCTTCAAACATTTGCTCTATGGCCTCGCTTGGATCGTCTTCTTTTGCCTGCAACAATGCATCTTCTTCTAAATTTTCAATGGAATCAGTAGAAATAGAATCGTTACTTTCCTGCAGGAGTTCATCTCCTTCTGCTGTTAAGCTTGTTAAAATAAAATCATCTGACTGCAACCTAACTCTTTTGCCTTGTTGCATTTCACATAAGTACTTTAAAATGGCAGCTTCTTCGTGTAATTTGTTAATTTTTGACAGAATAACTCCTATTTCAAGTACTGGAATAGTTTCTAACTCATTTAGGTAGTCAGAATGTTTTTTAATATTATCAATTAACTTGGTAATCTCAGAGCGCTTATTTTGAATCTCCATTTTGTGCTTCTTTTGTACGATAAATAATACCTTTGTGTAATAAATTTTGAAAACAAAATTCGGTAAATATGTTCCTCGAAAATACTATTAATTCTGAAAATCGCAAGGGCTGGATTGAGGTAATATGTGGTTCTATGTTTTCAGGTAAAACAGAGGAACTTATTCGCCGATTAAAGCGAGCAAAAATTGCACAACAAAAGGTTGAAATCTTTAAACCGGCAATAGACATTAGGTATGACGAGGAGGCTGTTGTGTCACACGATTCAAATCAGATTCATTCTACACCTGTTCCTGCCTCAGCAAATATTCCACTACTTATTAACGATGAGCAAGTAATTGGAATAGACGAGGCTCAGTTCTTCGATATGGAATTGGTTGGTGTTTGTAATCGCTTAGCAAATCAAGGTATTAGAGTTATTGTAGCAGGTCTTGATATGGACTACCAAGGAAAGCCTTTCGGTCCAATTCCTGCATTATTGGCTACAGCCGAATATGTAACTAAGGTCCATGCCATTTGTGTTAAATGCGGGCATTTAGCCAATCACAGCCATAGAACAAAGGTAAACGACAAGTTGGTGATGCTGGGGGAAACAGATAGTTACGAGCCACTTTGTCGAACTTGTTTTTCAAGAGCAGAAGGATAAAATAATGAAGAATAAATCATATTTTATGGGTGAATACAGCGATAATACCCTTGAAGTAAGTTGGACTGCGATAGAGCATAATCTTAATTTCTTCAAAAGCAAATTGGCACCTTCAACAAAGGTCATGCTAATGGTAAAGGCAGCTGCCTACGGTCACTATACCAGTATTATTTGCAAGAAAATTGAAGCTAAAAAAATGGCTGATTTTTTAGGTGTTGCCTCTATTGCAGAAGGAATTGAGTTGCGTGTTGAAGGCATTGAACTGCCTGTGATGGTGCAAAATGTGAACCCAAAGCATTGGGATGTTATGATTGAGTATTGTTTGGAGCCTGTAATTCACTCATTCGAAATTCTTCATTCCTTTTTAGGATTTTTAAAATCGAAAGAAAGCTTAGCAAACGGGCAATATCCTATACATATTAAGTTGAATACCGGAATGAATCGGCTTGGGTTTAATCAGACAGATGTGGATGAGCTGGTGAATAGATTAGTCAATCAAAGCTCGATTCGTGTCAGCTCCATTATGAGTCACTTAAGCAGTTCAGGTAACTTTTCTGCTGAAGAATTCACGCTTCGTCAAATTCGCGAGTTTGAAAGCATGAATGTCAAACTCAAAAGTTCTTTGGGCATCAATCCTATATCTCACATTTTAAATACAGATGGGATTAACAATTTTTTAAAATACCAAATGGACATGGTTCGGCTTGGAATAGGCTTGTATGGAGCTTCAGAAGCGAACGATTTAAAAAATGAACTGCAGCCGGTAGCTCGATTAACATCTAAAGTTGTAGCGATACGAAGAGTACTAAAAGGCGAAAGTATTAGTTACAATAGAAGTGGTTTTGTTTCGCAAGACAGCAACATTGCTATCCTTTCTTTAGGTTACGCAGATGGTTTGCCACGGAGACTTGGAAATGGAAATTGGCAAGTAGAAATAAATGGACAATTGTACCCTACTATTGGCAACATTTGCATGGATTTATGCATGTTAAATTTAGAACAGGATGAGGTAAGTGTAGGGGAGGAAGTCATTGTTTTTGGTGGCAAGAAAACGATTTTTGATTTTGCAAATGCTCAAGATACAATTACTTATGAAGCGTTAACAAATATTGGAAATCGCATGAAGCGCAAACTAATTTAGCAATTGGCAAGAAAATCTCTAATGCTTTCAGAGCTTCCTGAATAAGTTGGTTCCTCTTGAGTTGAATTTGATCTTAAAACTTCAAAACTCGCGTGTAAATCAATGGAATCTTGGTTTGAAAAAACAAAAAGAGGGTGATTTAATAAGTGTTGCGCCAAATATTCTTGCTCTGTTTGACCAGGTGTTGGAATAAGTAATGCTTTTTGTTGAAGCGCCGCTAAATCCATAATGCTTGAGTACCCTGATCTTGCAATTACGAATTCACTCTTTTCAACCTCCTTTAATAAATTGTTGGAAGAGAGGTAACCAACCACCGTTAAATCGGCTGTTACTTTCGTTTCTTCATTGTTTTCGCTCACAACTCCTCTAACTAGGAGTGCTTTGCATTTTAATTCTTTCAGTTTATCAATTAAAATTTCTTCTAACGCTGTTCTAAATGGCTCAGGACCTGACAATATAGCTAGCGCCACTCGTTCTGGGTGCATTTGCTTATTTTGCTCATTGAAACGTGAAAGTGGGCCAATAAACTTTACAGTTGAAGGAATATTTCCGGCATGTGAAAGTCTTCCGCTTAAATTATCTGAACTTTCAACATCGGGAACCCAGCACTCGTTAAATTTTGAAACTAGTTTTTTTACAATCGAATGCACTGTTTTCTTAAAAGAAGGGGTTTCAATGAACAACTGATGTGTTATTAAAACAGATGGTTTGGACGCATGGTATAAACCATATCGATTGTCTGATATAATCCCATCTATTTTATAATCTCTAATTATTTTTCTAAGTGATTGATGCTCCTTTTTAACGTGGTTAAACAATCGGGGAATACGGAGGGCGAAGTAAAGTAAATAGCCACCACTTTTGGGGTAGCGCACTTTTAAATCAGGAATGATGATGGAATCTAATGAGGGAAATTCTCTCTTCAAATAATCTAAGGCCATTCCATCTGCTCCGATAAGTACGTTTGCATTTTGCTTTAGCAATTCACGAATTAGGGGAATACACCTAGTAGCATGTCCTAAGCCCCAATTTAGAGGAGCAACTAGAATTGTTTTCTTTTTTTCCATCTGAAAGTTGGTCAAATATAGGGAAAGGAGCTAAGCTAATTTGCATTATTTTTGGGAAATGAAAGCAGTAATATCAGGAGCTACACGAGGAATTGGGAAAGCAATCGCACAAAAGTTAGTTGAACTAGGCTACGACTTGGTTTTGCTAGCCAGAAATGAGGAAGAATTGGAAAGGTGTAAGCTCGAGTTGAGCAATGCGGAAAATCAGGTTCAAATTTTGTCTGTTGATTTATCATTAGAAGATGCGCCATCTGTTTTAGCTACAAATGCAGGTATATTTAAGAATACTACCTTGCTCGTGAACAACCTAGGGGTTTATTCCATGCAAAATGCAGCGAACCTTGACTTGAAACAAGTGCAAGCCCAAATTAATGTTAACTTGTACAGCGCTATAACATTGACACAGCAAATGCTTGAAGTAGAACAAAATCAGGAGTTAAAAAACATTGTTAATATAGCTTCTGTAATGAGTTTGAGAGCAACCAGTTTTGCAACTGATTATTCTATCAGCAAGCATGCATTTAAGGCATGGAACGATGGCCTGAGAGAAGAACTTCGGGCAAAAGGGAAAAA
>CAJQLW010000013.1 GCA_905479325.1 uncultured Flavobacteriales bacterium | reverse complement strand
TGCCATTGTTGGAAAAAGTGAAGAGCTAAAACGCATCAGTTCTTTCTTGAAAAAAACACTAATTGAGCCTGAAAAAATAATCAACGTAAATGCTGACAATGAAGGCAGTAATAATAGCGGCTTTTCAGCGCGTTTGTACCAATTAAAAGATATTATTGATATCTACGACATTAATGAAGTAATATTCTGTGCCAAGGACCTTAGCTCTGCTCAAATTATTGAGCAAATGGGTGCTATAGAAAAAGAAGATGTAGATTTTAAAATTGCCCCTCCTGAAAGTTTATACATTATTGGAAGTAAAAGCATTGAAAGCTCGGGAGAGTATTACATTTTGGCCTCTGATACCATTCTGAAACCCGTCAATCAAAAAAATAAGAGAATACTAGATATTTTCTTATCCCTTTTCTTTCTCCTTTTTTCCCCCCTACTTTTTTGGGTAGTCGCGGAAAGAAAAAACTACTTCAAGAATCTTTTTAACGTTCTAGTTGGCACTAGCTCTTTTGTTGGATTTTATTCCTCTGATGAAATTGCCGATAAAAATTTGAAAGTAAAAAAGGGAATCCTCAATCCAACTGACCTACACGACTCCTTTGGCTTAGATCAAGAAACCATTGAACAGTTGAACTTTGAATACGGCAGAGATTATTCTATAGGAAAAGACTTAGAAATTGTATTTAAAAACTTAGCCCATTTGGGTAGGCAATAAAAAACCTTGCTAGCTTCGACTCTGCTCAGCATAACAAGGTTTTCTAATTCGATTAAAACGATAGTTTAATCTATAATCTCATTTAAGGTTTTACTTGGTCTCATTACCGCTTCCACTTTCGCCTCGTTAGGGTGAAAGTAACCACCCAAATCAACTGTAACCCCTTGTACTTCAACTAGCTCTTTTACGATTTGCTCTTCGTTAGATGCTAGCTTATGTGCTAACCCCATAAAAGAAGCTTTCAATTCTTCGTCTTCGTCTTGATTAGCTATAGCTTGTGCCCAATACATTGCCAAATAAAAGTGACTTCCTCTGTTGTCCAATTCTCTCACCTTTCTAGAAGGAGACTTCCCGTTTAAGAGCAATTGCTCTGTAGCGCTGTCCAAACATTCAGCCAAAATCGCGGCTTGGCGGTTATAATTTTTTTCACTTAAGTGCTCCAATGAAACTGCTAATGCCAAAAACTCTCCTAATGAATCCCAACGCAAGTGATTTTCACCTGTCAATTGCTCAACATGTTTTGGTGCAGATCCGCCTGCGCCGGTTTCAAACAACCCTCCACCATTCATCAATGGAACAATGGATAACATTTTTGCTGAAGTTCCTAATTCTAAAATTGGAAACAAATCGGTTAAATAATCTCTCAGAACATTTCCCGTAACAGAGATGGCATTTTCACCTTGTTTAATTCTTGCCAAGGTAAATTTAGTCGCCTCTTTTGGAGACATAATTCGAATATCCAATCCAGATGTGTCATGATTTGGGAGATAAGCATTGACCTTTTTGATCAATTCAGCATCGTGCGCTCTATTCTCATCTAACCAAAATATAGTAGGCCAACCGGTAGCTCTAGCTCTTTTCACGGCTAATTCTACCCAATTTTCAACAGGAGCGTCTTTTACTTGACACATTCTCCAAATGTCTCCTGCCTCAACCTCATGTTTTAGTAAAGTAGCTCCGTCTTGGCTAATTACCTTAACCACACCGTCTCCTTGTATTTCAAAAGTCTTGTCATGAGAGCCGTATTCCTCAGCCTTTTGAGCCATCAATCCAACATTCGGAACAGTTCCCATGGTTGTTGGGTCAAACGCTCCGTGCTCTTTGCAAAACTTAAAAGTTTCATCATAAACAGCAGCATAACTGCTATCGGGTATTACCGCTTTTGTTTCTTGCAAATTTCCATCAGCATTCCACATCATACCTGAAGTTCGAATCATTGCAGGCATAGAAGCATCAATAATCACATCTGAAGGTACGTGTAAGTTTGTGATTCCTCTTGCTGAATTCACCATTGCCATATCAGGCCCTTCATTCATGCATTTTTTAATCGCAGCTAAAACTGCCGATTTTTTATCTGCGTCAAGTTCATCTAACTGCGCAATAACATTTCCTAAACCATCATTCGGATTTGCACCAATTCTTTCTAAATCCTCGCCAAATTGTTCAAACACTTCATCAAAAAACACTCGCACTGCATGCCCAAAAATAACTGGGTCAGAAACTTTCATCATGGTTGCTTTCATGTGTAATGAGAACAACACTCCTTGAGCTTTTGCTTCCTCTATTTGCTCCTTCAAAAAGCGCACTAAGGCATTCTTACTCAAAAATGTGGCATCAATTATTTCTTTGGCCAATAACGGAGTGCTCGCTTTTAAAACCTCAACTTCTCCGCTGTTTTTATGCAATTCAATTTTTACATCATCAGCTTTTTCTAGTGTAATTGATTTTTCATTGGAACAAAAATCATCTGCACTCATGGTAGAAACATGCGACTTTGTATCACTCTCCCACTCTCCCATAGAATGAGGATTTCGTTTCGCAAATTCTTTTACTGCTTTTGGTGCTCTTCGATCAGAATTCCCTTCTCGTAAAACAGGGTTTACAGCACTTCCTTTGATCTTATCGTACCTCAACTTAATCGACTTCTCTTCTTCCGATTGAACTGATTCAGGATAATTCGGAACCTCAAAACCTTGACTTTGTAATTCAGAAATTACTGCTAACAATTGTGGTACTGAAGCTGAAATATTTGGAAGTTTGATAATGTTTGCCTCAGGAGCTTTTGCCAACTCTCCCAACTCTAACAATGCATCATTCACTTGTTGATTTTCCTTTAAAAATTCTGGAAACACTGCAAGTACTCTAGCTGCCAAAGAAATATCTCTCGTCTCAACATCAATGCCCGCTGCCGAAGTAAATCTTTGAACGATTGGCAATAAAGAATAAGTAGCTAAAGCCGGAGCTTCGTCTGTCTTGGTGTAAATTATTTTTTGCTCCATTGTTTTGGGTTGGGTTATGCTAATTAACCTAGTAAAAGGCCCAAAAAATAGGCCTTTTTTAGGGGTTGCAAAGGTAATTCTTTTCTTTCGGTCGATTATCAATTTAAACGAACAATCTCTTCCCGATTGAAGATTAGTTAAAATTGTAAGCTTTTTTTTAATAAATTAGTAATCTCAACCATACGAAACACTTATGAAAAGGCTTCTACTACTCCTGTCAATTGTGTTATTCCAATTTCAATTTAGCAAAGCTTGTTCTTGCAGCGGAGAAGCTGCTTTTTGTGATATCAACTTTGCTAACCCTACTCAACATGTGTTTATAGGTAAAGTATTACAACACGATTCTAGCTCTTCCCAATTTGAAATAATAGAGCGTTTAAGGAGGTGTTGAGTTAAGAGATACCATCACTATTTGGGACTATATTGATACACTAACACCGGGCATCGGCTGTTCTACTATAGATGCATTTTCCATTGGCGCAGTCGGGGATAGTATTCTGATCATACTCGGAAAAATTACTGACACGTCCTACTTAAACCCTCAAGTTGTAGTTGGCGACTATTATGCACCTTCAAGGTTTTGCGCGGCACCAACAATCCCAATTAAAAATGGCTTCATTATGGGTAACATTACTAAAGCAATCGTTTACACTAGTCCTCCTACTCCATTAGTTATTGATTCAATTTCAATTACAGATTTCAAAACCAACTACAAACCAAATGCTGTTGATTGTGATTTGTTGCTTGGTTTACCACGATTTGAAAATGAAGTAACCTTCTCAGTATCTCCAAATCCTTTCTCTAATCAACTTAATATAGAAAGCTCTATGAGTTTTAAGCGCCTCAGAATTTACAACATCTTAGGAGAGTTGGTAATCGATAATTTATCAAGTAGTGTCGGTCAAATAGATGTTTCAGTATTGGAACCAGGCACCTATTTTGTTACCGCAGAATTAAAAAGTGGAGAACAGATTTCTAAGAAAATTATTAAAAATTAGTATCTGATAAACAACAATTTACAACTACCCCTTAATCTCAGTATAAAATTTGATGCAGCACTTTAGATTTTCGTTTGTCTTTAGTTTGTATTATGTCAGAAAATAAGGATTTATACATACATCAAAAGCTGGTTGAAGGTGCCAAGCGAAATAGCAGAAATGCTCAAAGTCAGCTATATGAATTGTATTATAAATCAATTTTCAACAGTTGCTACCGTATAATCGGAGATGTTTATGCTGCCGAAGACTTGATGCAAGATGCTTTTATTGATGCTTTTAAAAACATTCATCAACACAAAGAAGAAGTCAGTTTTGGTGCTTGGCTAAAAAAAATTGCAATTAATGAGTGTATTAATTATTTGAAAAGAAAGCAACTCATTGCGCAAAAACTAGAAGTGTACTCAATTGAGAACATTGAGACAGAAGAGCAGTCGGCTCGCTTTACAGTAGCAGAAATTAAACATGCACTTAAAGAATTAGCACCAAATTACCGGCTAGTATTTTCACTGTATTTAATTGAAGGTTATGACCACGATGAAATTGCTGGCATTCTAAATATTAGTGCAAGCACCTCTCGTTCACAATTAAGCAGAGCCAAAAAACAAGTTAAAAATATACTAGAGAACATAACTATTCGACAACATGAATAACGAGAAATTCAACCCTTCAGATTTTGACGAAGCAGAACCGAATCTTGGGCATCGAGCTCGATTTGAGCAAAGATTAGATCATGAAATTCACAAGAAGAATTTCACATGGAAGTGGTTTGCGGTGGCAGCAAGTGCTGCAATTTTAATAACCATTGGTTACACTGAGATCAGCAGACCTGAAATTGAAACTCCTTCAGAAACGACTGCAAATAATGTACAAGAATTTCCATTGAAGGAGGCAGAAAATTTTTATGAGAATTCATTTTCGCAGCAATTGAACAACATTGCAAAAGCTTACACAGGAACTGAAAGTAAGGAGATGATTAACGAAAGTGTACTTCTAATTGAAGAACTTCAAAAAGAATACGTTGAACTAGAAAATGAATTGAAAAAAACCGGTGATCAAAGAGTGGCGACGGCCATGATTTTAAACTACAAAAGTAGAATTACAATTCTGGAAAAGCTCGTGGAGCAACTGGAATATGTTAACCAATTAAAAACGCAAACAAATGAAAAAATTAATGCATAAAATCGGCTTAGGAATCGTTCTATTCTTGTGCACCACCGCACTGACAGCAAAAGGAAAGAGTGTTGAAAAAACGAAAGAAATTATTGAATCTTATACGGTTACTTCAACTCAAAAAATTGAAGTTGATACAAAGTTTGGTGAATTAAAAATCAATACTTGGGATAAAAACGAAGTGGCTGTTCATGTAACAATTAAGGTAAAAGACGGCAATGAGAAAAGGGCGCAAGAAATTTTAGACCGCATTGAAATTGACATCACTCAAACAAGTAACAAATTGCTCATTGCAACTAACATTTCGGGTAATGACGACGAGATAAAAATTAAAACCAGTAAAGGAGGCTACCTTGAAATCAATTATGAACTGACTGTACCTATGCGCAACCAACTTAGCGTAACCAACTCATTTGGAGCTTTTATTCTAGACAAAATGATGGCTAACATAAAAGTTGACATGAAGTTTGGCGCTGCTACCATAGGAGAATTAAATGGCGATCAGAACGATTTGAGTTTTGAATTTTGCGACCCAGTTGTAATTAACCGTTTTTACAAGGGAAAGGTCAAGTTAAAATTCGCCAAGCTTGAATTATTAAGAAGCGAAGACCTTACGCTGACCTCAGAAATGTCAGGTTCTAAAATTGAAAAAATAACAAAAGGAAACTTCTACTTAAAATTTGGGTCACTAGATTTAAACGAAGTAAAAGAACTAAAGTTAGAATCTCAAATGAGTACCGTTAATATAGAAAGCTTGCACGGCAGCGGATTTATAAAAAACAAATATGGAACACTGAGCATTGCCAACGTGCTTCCCAGTGCAACTAGCTTGACTGTGAATGGAGAGTTCTCTCCCATAAAAATTAACTTGAATAACAGAGGAAGTTACGAGGTGGTGGCCGAAGCCAAAATGTCTGGACTTAAGTTACCCTCAGGAAGTGTAATGAATGAACAAGAGGTGAATGAGGATTCTCCTGCCATTCAAACTACCAATAACTTTAACGGCAGAATTGGAAGAGACGCGGAGAAACAAACGAAACTGCGTATTACCAGTTCTTTTGGAGATGTGAAACTACTTCTCACAGACTAAAGATTTACCTACTATTTCAATTTTGGCTAACCAATTATTTCAAGAAACACCAATTTAGGTAAAACAAAAAGGAGAAGCGATGCTTCTCCTTTTTAAACTAACACCGATATTATCGGTAACGAGATCATACTATTTCTAATACTCCCTCTCTGAAACTAACTCTTGGTTCTCATTCCACATTTTCCAAGTGCCAACTTTTTGACCCTTGTCGTAGAACATCTCATATCTTTTGTTTCCTTCAGCATCCCAAATGGTCCAATCCCCGTCTTTATTACCTAAATAATAATTAGCTTCTGTAATCTTCTTACCGCTTTTATCCCACTTAATCCACTTTCCGTGTTTTTCACCATTTCTATACTCTCCTATTTCCTTTTTCAATCCGTTCTCGTAATAAAACGTCGCTTGACCGTTCAACACCCCATTTTCTAGAGAATAGGTTGCTTCAGTATTTCCATTTTCATGAGTTGTAGAATACTGCCCTTTAACCAATTCATTGTTGGCAGTGTAATATTGGCCATTTTCAAGAACCAAAGATTCTTGAGCCAAAAGAGTACTTCCAAAAAACATCCCAACTAAACCTAATACAACTAATTTTTTCATAACTCTTACTTTATTTATTGATAAGACAAATGTAAGAAAAAATTAACATTGGGTTAACATTGGAGATGTTAAAAAATAAAAAAGCCCCAAGATAAGAATCTTGAGGCTTTAATTTAATGTTAACTTTAATCCTATTTCGACTGAATCTCTAGTTTTAATTCTGTTTGTTTTGAATTTTGAAGCTCAACTTGAGTAATTAAATCTTCGTGAGAAACGTAGCTTACTTTTATTTTTTGTGTGGTAGTTGTAACGTTTTCAAAACTGAATAATCCATCAAAGTCTGTGTAAACTTCCTGCTCAGAATCTACCAATACAACTTTTGCTCCGGTAACTGGATTACCCTCGTCATCAATAACTTTGCCTTGAACAGTTGTTGCCTTTAGATTGCCACCTGCCAATACTACTAACGTAGTTAAAGAAAAAATGAAACTCAATATTGCTTTTTTCATAGTCTTTTTATTCCCGTACAAATTTATTCGAACCAATCTTCTCCGATTTTAACATAGACTTATGAATGCGTTAAGGTCAGGTTAAATAAATGTTAAGCAAATTGCCCTACTCTTGCTTCGGTCACCTAACTGATATCATTACCTTCGCACTTCATTTTTTTGACACCATATTTATGAAACATTCGATAATTCTAGTCGCTCTAGTTGCTCTATCTGCAATAAGTTGCGAAACAAAAAAAGAAACTACAAACGAAAAAGACACTTCTACCATGACCGAAACTGAAAACAAAACGTTGGAATACACCGATCATCACAGTTTTTCTAAACCGCAAGAGGCAGTTGTGAAACACTTAAACTGGACAGCCAATGTAGACTTTGAAACCAAAACTCTTACAGCTACGGCGAAGTATGATATTGAAAACCTAAAGGGAGTTGATACGATTTATTTGGATGTAAAAAACATGACAATCTCTAAAGTGACTAGGGACGATTCAGAAGGAGATTTAGCCTTCGCGATTCATAAAAAAGAAGTGTTTTTAGGCGATCAATTGGCTATTCCAATCACTGAAAACACCAAGACTATTAGTATTGATTATCTTGTTACGGCAGAAGGAGCAGACGCATTGCAGTTCTTAAACCCTGTTCAAACTGCAGGAAAAAAGCACCCCTTTCTATTCACTCAATCGCAAGCAATTTTAGCAAGAACATGGCTCCCTTGTCAAGATAGCCCCGGAATACGATTCACTTACGAAGCAACTGTTACTGTACCCAAAGGATTAATGGCCTTAATGAGCGCCACCAACCCAACTGAAATCAGTGAAACCGGAGTTTACACTTTTCAGATGGACCAACCAGTTCCCTCCTACCTATTCGCATTAGCAGTTGGAGATTTAGAATACAAATCACTCGGAAAAGGAACAGGCGTTTACGCAGAACCTTCTGTAATTGAGTCGGCAGCGTACGAATTTGAAGACATGCAAAGCATGGTAGACACCGCCGAAGCACTTTATGGACCATACAAGTGGGGAATGTACGATGTTATTGTTTTACCTCCATCATTCCCTTTTGGCGGAATGGAAAATCCTAGATTGACTTTTGCAACACCTACCATTATTGCAGGTGATAAATCGTTAACCGCTCTTATCGCGCATGAGTTAGCCCACTCTTGGTCTGGTAATTTAGTTACAAATGCAACTTGGGAAGACATTTGGTTAAACGAAGGTTTCACAGTTTATTTCGAAAATAGAATCATGGAAGAAATTTTTGGAAAAGACTTCGCGAACATGCTTGCCCTGCTTTCTTACCAAGATTTACAAGATGAAATAGAATGGCTCAACAGCGAAAACCGCTCAGCAGATACCAGATTGAGGGTTGATTTACAAGGCCGAAATCCAGATGATGGGCTAACAGGCATACCTTATGACAAAGGATTCTTTTTGCTAAAGTTGATGGAAGAAACCGTGGGGCGTGAAGAATGGGACAACTTTTTGAAGACCTATTTTGACACATTTAAATTCAAAGTGATGACGACCGACTCTTTCCTAGCCTATTTAGACAAAGAGTTATTGAGCAAAAACCCAGAATGGGAGAAGACCATTCAGCCAAAGAAATGGATTTTTGAAGAAGGCTTGCCAGATAATTGCCCCAAAATAAATTCTACCAAATTTGAAACAGTAGAAGCTCAGTTGAAAACTTGGACAGACGGCGGAGCAGCAAAAGACATTGCTTCTGCTGAATGGGTAACGCCTCAATGGTTATATTTTATCAACTTGCTAAAGGATACCTTGACACAAACTCAAATGAAAGAATTGGACACTGCGTTTGGATTTACAAAGTCAGGGAATTCAGAAATTAAAGCAGCTTGGTTTGAAAAGGTTATTCCAAACAATTATGAAGGACTTGGCAATTCAGTTGAGGACTTTTTGGTAGAAGTTGGCAGAAGAAAATTCTTAACGCCAATTTATAAAGCCATTTTAAAATCAAACGGCGGCTTACCTGCTGCAAAGGCCATATACGAAAAGGCAAGACCAAATTACCATGCCGTTTCAACAGAAACAATGGACAACCTATTAGGATATAAATAAGCATGGCAGGAAAAAAGAAACTGGAGCACTTTGCGGAAATGAAAACTTTTCCGCATGCTTTTGAGCCTGAACTAGACGAAGTGTTTAGAACAGACTATAAAATGAAGGGAAACTGGAGAAGCGACTTTTTCAAAAACGACAATCCCTTAGTGGTGGAGTTTGGTTGCGGAAAAGGAGAGTACAGTGTTGGTATGGGGAGAAAATTTCCTGAAAAGAACTTTATAGGAGTGGATATTAAAGGTGCCCGAATGTGGAGGGGTGCCAAAACTGCTCAAGAAGAAAACTTAAAAAATATTGCATTTTTAAGAACCCGAATTGAATTTATTGAAGGTTGCTTTGCTCCAAATGAAGTAGATGAGATCTGGATTACATTCCCCGATCCGCAAATGAAGGACCGAAGAGAAAAGAAACGGCTAACTGGCCCGCTTTTTATAGAACGGTACAAGCAATTTTTGAAACCTGATGGGATCATTCACCTAAAAACCGATAGTGATTTTTTCTATCACTTTAGTGTAGAAGAATGCGAACGAAATGGGTATGAGATTCTTTTTAAAACCGACAATCTGTACCAAGAAGGAATACAAAACTTTGATTCAGATTTTCAGGAAATTTTGAATATTAAAACGCATTACGAACAAATTTTTACGGAAAAAGGCCACAATATTCATTATTTAAGGTTTAGACCATATGGCGGATAACTCAATTAAAATAAGTGAAAAAAACAAAGACTACTTTGACTCTGTATTTCAAGTTGTCAGGTTGATACCGAGCGGAAGAGCTACATCCTACGGTGCTATTTCCAATTATTTAGGAACTAAGGGTGGTGCCAGAATGGTAGGTTGGGCAATGAACGCTTCGCATACTCAACAAGAACCTGTACCGGCACATAGAGTGGTTAATCGAAACGGCATGCTAACCGGTAAAGCTCATTTTTCACCACCAGAAAAAATGCAACAAGATTTAGAGAAAGAAGGTATTGAAGTGAAAGATGATAAAATCGTAAATTTTAAAACTGTTTTTTGGGATCCGAGTGAGGAGTTGACATTAGATTAGAAGATTGCTAAGACTTTAAGAACGCTGAGCTATTAGACGTTAGACCGCTTCGCTGCAAGAATAGAGACCGCTTCGCTGTCAGATTTTAGACATTAGACCATAAGACTATCGAAGAATAGACGACAACCCTAGTTTGTCACACTGAGTGATCAAATCTGTGATTTGATTGTATCGATGTGCAGACAAACTTGAACAAATCTCCTACTTAAAATGTACCCGTATACAACGTCAGAAACTAAATTCAACTGTAATTTTACATCATGAAAATAACGTTCGAAAAAATCACAGAAGCGCTCTCATTTGTCATTGAGCCTGACTTAAAGAAAGATATTATTGCACTAAACTTGGTATCAAACATTGAAGTTAAAAACGGAGTTATTTCCTTTGACTTAAAAATATCGAACCCTGCCATGCACAACCGCAAGCGGATGGAAGAAGCGTGTGAACACCAATTGAAGCGTTTTTTAGGTCCCGATGTAAAAGTTGAAGCAAGCATTACAGCCATGGGCAAAGCTCACGAGCGGGCTCCAGAACACAGAAGTATTTTGCCGAATGTAAAACACATCATTGCAGTTGCTTCGGGTAAAGGCGGTGTTGGAAAATCAACGGTAGCGTCTAACTTAGCTGTAGGTTTGGCCATGCAAGGGTTTAAAGTAGGAATGGTAGATGCAGACATTTACGGGCCTTCGGTTCCTGCCATGTTCGACGTGGCCATGGAAAAGCCAACTACCATTGAAGTAGACGGAAAGGAATACATAAAGCCTGTAGAAAGTTATGGTGTAAAAATGCTTTCTATTGGATTTTTCTCTAGTCCCGACCAAGCAGTGGTTTGGAGAGGGCCCATGGCGACCAAAGCCTTAACTCAATTGTTCAAAGATGCCTATTGGGGAGAGTTGGACTTTATGATCATTGACCTACCACCTGGCACAGGCGATGTTCACTTAACTATGGTTCAGCAGGTGCCTTTAACTGGGGCTGTAGTGGTTAGCACCCCTCAAGAAATTGCCTTGGTTGATGTTAGAAAAGCGCTAGGAATGTTCAGTTTACCTGAAATAAACGTACCTGTATTGGGTTTAGTTGAAAACATGGCCTACTTCACTCCTCCTGAACTTCCTGAAAACAAGTATTATATTTTTGGAGAAGGTGGTGCTAAAGCCTTAGCTGAAAAAATGAACATTAACTATTTGGCAGAAATTCCGATTGTGCAAAGCATTAGAGAAGCCGGTGACGCTGGGAGGCCCGCAGTATTGCAAGAAACAACCCCTCAAGCAATAGCCTTTATGGAATTGGCAACAAATGTTGCAGCAAAAGTAGGTTTAGTAGCTCCAAAGGCGATTTAGAACCAATAATTGATTATCATTGTTAAATAGTTATGGCAACAACTCAAGATTTAAATTTATTTCAAAAAATTGAAGATGCAATTACCCAATTGCGTCCATTTTTAGAAGCTGATGGTGGTGATATTCGTTTGCTGCGCATCGAAGATAACGTTGCTAAAGTAAAGTTGCTTGGAGCATGCCAATCGTGTAACATGTCAGCCATGACCTTAAAAGCCGGTGTTGAAGAGGCTGTTAAAAGAGTAGCTCCCGAAATTGTTCGAGTGGAAGCGGTGGAGGAGTAAAGTAAAAAGTAAATTTTGAAAGCACAAATAGTTAAAACAACTCTTCTAATTATTGTATCGCTTTCTACAATAAGCTCTTTCTCACAGAGAGCCAAGCTAAGTGTAGAAGGTTCTTATTTTCAAATTATCAATGAAGAATTCCAACAAGGGCAGTATAAACCACTTGCTGATGTAGGTTTTAGAATTTTATTCACAGAAGATAAATTTCAAAACTTTGGATTCTCCGTAAACGGTAATTTCTCTCAATCATCTTATGCTAATTATAGGAATTACAACACGATCCAATTTCGCTTGATTTCATGTTTATTCCCTATCGACAGCTCTCGATTGCATCCCTTTTATGGAATAACATTAAGCAGATTTTCCAACCAGTCAGTTCAAGATTTTAACGTCTCAGGAGGAAGTTTTAATAATGGAAACACGTCAACTATTGATGTTGAAGATAACAATTGGACGATGGGGCCAACTATTGGCTTCGATTTTTATCTTGACCGAAGAAAAATAGTTTATCTCAAATTTCAATATGATTTACTTTTTAGATACCAAGAAAGCACGTACTTGAAAGTTTCAAATTTACTGAAATTCGGTGTTGGAGTCAGAATTGGTAATTCATATAGAGATTAAGACAAGAGCAGTAATCTTAACTCTTTTGTAACGCCAACTTAATTACAACACTTCCAATCGATCTGCATCCATTTTTATTAATACAAAAAGTAAGATGGTAAATGCCCAAAGCGAAGATCCGCCATAACTAAAGAAGGGAAGTGGAATACCAATAACCGGAGCCAAACCAATTGTCATTCCGATGTTAATCATGAAATGGAAAAAGAAGATAGCTGCAACTCCATATCCATAAATTCGAGCAAAAGCAGAACGTTGCCGGGAACATAAAAATAGAATTCTGAGCAGTAGGGTCATAAATAAACCAACCACGACAAAACTGCCAATAAAGCCCCACTCCTCTCCAATGGTGCAAAAAATAAAGTCAGTGCTTTGTTCGGGCACAAAGTCGTACTTGGTTTGAGTTCCTTTCAGGTAGCCCTTGCCAGTAAATCCTCCTGAACCAATCGCTATTAACGATTGATTTACATTGTAACCTGCACCATAAGGGTCAGGTTCTATTCCTAACATTACATTAATCCGTTTAGACTGATGAGGCTCTAAAATATTATTAAACACATAATCTACACTTTTCACCAAACCAGAACAGGCAATAAAAATCACCGCAGAAAACAAGAGTATTTGCTTCTTTTTACGGTTAAAATAATAGACCAAACCGATGATTATAAAAAGTAAAATAATGAGCATCCAGCCACCGCTTAATTCCATTTCAAAAGGCAACTGATAAACATCATTTTGAAAAATTAACGTAATCACAAACAAAAACGCGGTTACCAAACCAATCAGCAAAAAGTTACCTGACAAGCCCTCTCTGAAAAGCACCAAAATAAATGCGCCATACACAAGAGCTGATCCGGTATCATTTTGCAGCAAAATCAATATAGCAGGTAAACCAATAATTGCGGCCGCTGTCAACTTGGTTTTCAACTCCTTCATTCGAATGTTGAGCGTACTTAAGTACTTCGACAAAGCAAGATTAGTAGCAAATTTTGAAAACTCCGAGGGTTGAATCTTAAATCCACCTATTTCAAACCAAGAAGTTGCTCCCTTTGTGGCTGCACCAACCAAGAGCACCGCAACCAGGAGTAGTATGATTACTCCGTAAATAAGGTATCCGAAAGTAGAAAAGAAACGCTCATCTATTAAGAGAATTACCGTTGCAATAACACCTGCCGTTCCAATCCAAAGAAGCTGCTTGCCATAACGCTGAGTTGTGTCAAAAATACTTTCAAATTGCTCGTTGTATACCGCAGCATAAATGTTCAGCCAACCTGCCAAAATCAAGATTAGGTAAAGACCAACTGTCATCCAGTCGATATTGTCAATTAAACTTTTACTCCCCCGCATTTCCTACAATTTTAGGTACAGTTCCAATCAAATTACCCTCTAACATCCGTTGCTCAATAGCCGGCCTAGTAATCGTATCTCGCAAGTATTGCTCAATCAACAAGCCCGCAATTGGTGCAGCCCAGCGAGAACCCCAATAGCCATTCTCCACATAAACAGAAAGCGCAATTTTTGGATTCTCTTTCGGTGCAAAAGCAATAAATGTAGAGTGGTCATCTCCGTGTGGGTTTTGAACAGTTCCCGTTTTACCGCAAACTTGTAATGAATCTATTCGAGCAGAAGTTCCTGTTCCTTGCTCCACCACTTTATACATGGCCTCAACTACCTCGTCAAAATACTTCGCTTCTACGCCAGTTTCATTTCGCACAATGGTGGAGTCGAATTCGGTTATAGTTCTTCCGTTAATTTCCTTAGCGATATGTGGTGTAATGTAATACCCTCTATTTGCAATGGCTGTTACCATGTTTGCCATTTGCATGGGCGTAAACCCTAACTCTCCCTGACCTATGGCTAGAGATAAAATGGTGGTAGAATGCCATCTCCCTTTCACATAATATCGATCGTAATATTCAGTTTCAGGTACAAACCCACTTAGCTCATTGGGCAAGTCAATACCCGTTTTTTTACCTAGACCAAAATTAGTTACATAGTTGCGCCAAACATTATAACCCTCCTCAGCAGTTGAGTAGTGATCAATTATACTTCTAAACACGTTACAGTAGTAAGCATTGCACGAAGTTTGAATAGAATACTCTAAATCAACCGGAGAGGGATGTGGATGACAACCCATTTTCCTTCCACCAAAACTATACCCTCTGTTACAAGAGTAATGCATAGATGGAGTTAACACTTGCTCTTGCAAACCAATTAAAGCATTGATGCTTTTAAAGGTAGAACCAGGTGGATACTTTGCCATAAGTGCTCTATTAAACAAGGGCTTCAATGTATCTTGACTCAACTTTCCGTAGTTTTTCGATCGCTCTCTCCCAACTAATAAATTCGGATCGTAAGTTGGCATGCTGATGAGTGCTAAAATTTCACCAGTTGAAGGATCTATGGCTACAATACTGCCTTTTTTATTTTGCATCAACTTTTCGCCGTATGCTTGTAAAGCAGCATCAATGGTCAGTATCAAATTACTACCTGAAACCGCAGAGGTATCAAAAGCCCCATCTTGAAACTTTCCTTTTGGTCGATTAAAAACATCCACCATTTGAACTTCTTGTCCTCGTTTTCCTCGCAAAACTTGCTCGTACTGCTTTTCAATACCGCTAATACCAATGTGGTCACCCGATTTGTAGTACTTGTCTTTTTCTATAATTTTTGGACTTGCCTCTCCCACATATCCTACCATGTGAGCTGCAGTTTGTTTAGGGTAGGTTCTCAATGTTCTTGTTTGCACAAAAAAGCCAGGATAATTAAATAACTGCTCTTGAATTTTGGCATAAGATCTAGCTGAAATTTCCTTCTCAAAGATGGATGCCTTGTAGCGAGAATATTTTTTTGCCTTTTCGAAACGATCCTTAAATTCTGCTCGAGGAATTTCCAGTAAATCACAAAACTCAGTTGTGTCAAAATCTTCTTTAATGGCCTTTGGAACAATCATTAAGTCATACGCAGCCTCATTGTAAACTAAAAGTTCGCCGTTTCTATCATAAATTAAACCTCGAGCCGGGTACTTTACAACTGTTCGAAGTACGTTGTTGGTGGCGTCTAATTTATAATGGCTGTCAATTACTTGAACGTAAAAAAGCCGAATTAAAAAGATTATTCCTACAACTAAAAAAATTGCTCCAATTGTAAATTGTCTTGATTCGTATTGCTTCATCTTTTCTCTTCAGTATTTGAAGTAAAAAACTGAGCTAAAGAAATTAACAGTAAGCTAAAAACTGAACTTGCCAAAACCCTTCCCATGGTATCGAAAAATTCTGTGAACCGGAATACTTCAACAAAAAAGAGGAAAAAGTGGTGTAAAAAGATCCCAATTGCTGCGTATCGAATAAACCAAAACCAACCCAAAGCACCTGCCGTTGGCGATACATTTAATTCGTACCCATCTCTTGGTGCGAGAATGTTTAACATAAATGGACGGGCAAAGGCAAGAAAAACGCAAGCCGATGCGTGCATTCCCATGGTATCGGTAAAAACATCTATACTCAGCCCAAACACGAATGCAATTCCCATTACTAAGGCCTTGTTCGTTTCTATGGGCAACCACAAAATAAATAAAATATAAAGAAACGGGTTAATGGTTCCTCCCAATTGAATATTGTTCAAAATGAGCACTTGAAGTAGCACAAAAAGAACAAACTGAAACGGATATGTAATAATGTTCTTAATCATTGCTCTCCTCACTTCCCGATTCTAGTTCTTTTATTTCAGAAGAAAAGTTATTCTTCAACACATACACGTATGAAATTTGCTTAAAATCATTTAAAAGCTGCATTTTAATTTCATAAAAGTTTTCGCCTTCCGGCACATGAAAGGTTTTAATCACTGCAGCATTCAGTCCTTCAGGGAAAATACTGGAGAAACCACTTGTTACAACTGTGTCTCCCTCATTCATTTGTACATGATTTGGAATATCTTTGAGCATCACCGTTCTGTAATCCTCTCCGTCCCATTGCATGGATCCAAAATAAGATGAATTTTTAAGTTTTACGCTAATTTTTGCCTCTCTATGTAGCACAGAAACAACTGATGCATAATGGTCTGATACATTTTTAACTACACCTACTACTCCATTCGGACCAACCACTCCCATGCCATTTTCAATTCCATTTCTAGAACCTATATTTAACGTTAAATAGTTGTTTTGCCGATGAGTTGAATTATTAATCACCTTTGCTTTTGTATAAAGGTACTTGCGTTTGAATATGGTATCTTTTACCAAGATATTTTCTCCAAACAAACGTTCAAAACTTCGAATTTGATTTTCTCTTAAGCGTTTGTTTTCGTCACTAAGCGCATCGTTCACCTCTTTTAAATGAAGGTAATCGCCTAGCTCGGCGTAGCGGGTATAAATCCCACCAGTTAATTGGTTGGTTGAATTTAAAAAAGAGGAACCCTGAAAGTGATTGTTCTTAATGATGAGGTAGAAAGCTAGTGTCTCAACACCTAAAAAGAGGAAGAAAAACGAATACTTCCGTATGAAGGCGATTAAGTTTCGCATGTCCTCTTCTTACTTTTAGTTTCTTATCAAAAATGGCAATTTAGCTGAATTTTTTAATGCGATACCTGTTCCTCTTGCAACTGCTCTTAAAGGATCTTCTGCAACGTGAACCGGCAATTTTGTTTTTAACGAAATTCGTTTATCTAGTCCTCTCAGTAAAGAACCTCCTCCTGCTAAATAAAGTCCTGTTCTGTAAATATCGGCCGATAATTCTGGAGGTGTCATTTCTAACGCATTCAAAATTGCCGCTTCAATTTTGGTTATTGACTTGTCTAAAGCATGTGCAATTTCAACATAAGAAACCTTAATCTCTTTTGGTGTTCCTGTCATTAAATCTCTTCCCTGAATTGGGTAGTCTTCTGGTGGATTATCTAATTCTGGCAAAGCAGAACCTACTTCAATTTTAATTCTCTCAGCAGAACGTTCTCCAATCAATAAATTGTGCTGACGACGCATGTAATCTACAATATCGTTGGTAAAATCATCTCCAGCAACTCGAATAGATTTATCACAAACAATTCCACCTAAAGCAATTACAGCAATTTCTGAAGTACCACCTCCGATATCAATAATCATGTTTCCCATTGGCTCTAGCACATCAATGCCTATACCAATTGCAGCTGCCATTGGTTCGTGAATGAGGTATACTTCTTTTCCTCCCGCATGCTCAGCAGAATCTTTTACCGCTCTTTTTTCTACTTCGGTAATTCCTGAAGGAATACAGATTACCATTTTTAGTGAAGGATTGAAAAGGCGTTTCTTCTGGTTGATCATCTTAATCATGCCACGAATCATGTATTCCGCAGCTTGAAAATCAGCAATTACACCATCTTTTAACGGTCTAATTGTTTTAATATCTTCATGGGTTTTACCGTGCATTTGCATGGCTTTCTTACCCACTGCAATTACTTTTCCAGTACTTCTCTCAATGGCAACAATGGAAGGCTCATCAACAACTACTTTGTCGTTGTGAATTACCAGGGTGTTTGCCGTCCCGAGGTCAATTGCAATTTCTTGCGTAAAAAAATCAAAAAATCCCATACTTTTTAATGTTTAAAGTGGCGAACACCGGTGAATACCATTTTTAAATCGTTGTTGTTGCAGTAATCAATAGAGAGTTGATCTTTGATTGATCCTCCCGGTTGAACCACTGCAGTAATTCCGGCAATTTTTGCCAATTCCACACAATCCGGAAAAGGGAAAAATGCATCTGACGCCATAACGGCTCCTGTCAAGTCAAAGCCAAAATGTTTTGCTTTTACAACGGCTTGTTGCAAAGCATCTACTCTAGAGGTTTGACCTGTTCCACTTGCCAATAACTGACCGTGCTTTACAAAAACAATTGCGTTTGACTTTGTATTTTTAACCAACTTGGCTGCAAAAACCAAATCGTCTTTTTCTTCTTCTGTTGGCTCAAGGTTAGTTGCTGTTTTAAAATCAGCCTTTGTTTCTGTTTTCAAATCCTTGTCTTGCACCAAGTAGCCATTCAATGCCGTTCTCACTGTTTTTGGCGACATTGCTACCTCGTTCTGTCTCAGTATAATTCTATTCTTTTTACCCTGCAATAATTCTAAGGCTTCTGCCTCGTATGACGGTGCAATTACCACTTCACAAAAAAGAGAATGAATTTGCTCAGCCGTCGCAATATCAATGGTATCGTTTGCGATTAACACCCCTCCAAATGCAGAGACCGGATCGCCTGCTAATGCATCAGCATAGGCACTAGACATGCTTTTTCTTGTTGCAATTCCGCAAGCGTTGTTGTGTTTTAAAATGGCAAACGTTGGATCATCATTTTTAAATTCAGCAATTAGATTAACCGCAGCATCTACATCTAACAGATTGTTGTAAGACAACTCTTTGCCATGTAATTTTTCAAACATCGCATCCAAATCACCGTAAAAAGTCCCTTTTTGATGAGGGTTTTCTCCATAGCGCAATGAAGCAGCTTCTCTTTCACTTAATTTCAACGATTCTGTTTCGTCTTCGGCGTTGAAGTAGTCAAATATTTTGCTGTCGTAGTGCGAAGAAATATCAAATGCTTTTCGGGCTAAGGCTTTTCTGTCAGCCAAATTGGTCTCCCCATTTTTACTTTCCAACAGCGCTAAAACTTCTGCGTATTGCTCTCTAGAAGAAACAGTCAAAACGTCTTTGAAATTTTTTGCCGCCGCTCGAATCAGAGAAATTCCTCCAATGTCTATTTTTTCAATTATTTCAGATTCTGTGCCGCCATTTGCCAAAGTTTCTTCGAACGGATACAAATCCACAATTACCAAATCAAACTCCGGAATTTCATATTCAGCCAAGTGCGCTTCATCTTCCGCTAATCCTCTTCGACTTAAAATTCCACCAAACACTTTTGGGTGCAATGTTTTTACTCTACCGCCCAAAATTGAAGGGTAAGAAGTAAGATCTTCTACTCGATGAATGTTAATACCTAAATTTTCAAGGTGATTTTGGGTTCCACCTGTTGAGTAAATGTTTACTCCTAATTTTTGCAACTGCAATGCAATGGCATCTAAACCATCTTTGTAAAACACTGATATTAAAGCGTTATTAATTGTTCTTTTATCCGACATGAGGGGGTATACTTATGCTAACAAGGTTAATGATTATCTCAAAAGTTTGAAAGGAATAAAAGCCCATTTTAAGAGAAGAAATGAACAATTTGAAAGAGTTATTCACGAAAGCTAAAGTAGCCATCAAAAAAGCTTAAAGATCCTTTACGATTCATATCAAATGTTAAAAGAAATTATAGTGTTGAAATGAATTTCTATCTTCGATTTCACAATTATAATTCACATGAAACCACTCCTATTTTTTTCGGTCAGCTTGCTTTTTATTCCGCTCCTTTCTTGCCAAGAGAAAACACCTGATATCCAAACTTCAACACCCTCCGAAACGCGAAAGATATACGTGGAGCGCTCTTCGTTGTTCGACAATTACTCCGACCAAAAACTACAAGTTGCCGACTTTGTAGAGTTGTACTTCAACTTGATGTACGATTCAACTTTGGAAGACAGAAACGCCTTGTGGGATTCGAAAATTTTAACCCATCAGTAAGATTTTTTCTTGAAAGGAAATTTTGAAAAAGGATTTTTTTTCCAATACGCCCCGCAGATTTTAGGAATTAGAGCAATGAGCGATAACCGATACGAGGTAAAATTGGAGGTACAGCAAAGTGGAATCACTTTTAAAATAATGAATTTGATTGTAGCTTTCGACGGTTTAAACAGGCCCTATTTTATCGACCAATTTGGTGAAAATTTAACAGAATTTGACGCTGTAAGAAAAGAAACCCTCACTTTCCTTTATTCTAAAAAAGTAGCAAAAAACGACAGTTTAGAACAAAAAATGGTTCATTTTAATCAAAAACTGGCAACTTTGTTTAATATTTCGCCCAAAAGTACTTCAGTAATTGTGTTGAAAAATTTAAAAGATTACTGCGATGTTATCGGCTACGATTACATGACTTTTTTGACTCACGATGTGCAGACTGGGGGCATTGCATTGCCTGAGGAGCAGATTCTTTTCTCTGCCAACAATTCTCCCTACTACCCGCATGAACTGGTACACATTTATACTGCTGACCACGACCCTCACTATTGGTTCGACGAGGGCTGTGCAACCTATTTAGGAGGATCAGTTGAATATCCTTTGGAACATCATTTGAAAAAAGTGGCGGCTCAAATGGACAGTTTAGATTTTTCTGAACTGCCAAAAGACCAAAAGCTCGACGATGAAACCAGTTTAAAGTATTCGCTTGGCGGTTTGTTTTGCAAGTTGGCCATGGAAGAATTTGGTGGCCGAGTAAGCCTGTTGATTTTGTTGAACTCAGGCAAAACCGAAGAAAATTTTCATGCCGCGTTAAAAGCTGTTTTTGGGATTGAGCAAAAAGATTATGATGCGTTTGTAAAAGAGAAGTTGAGGAAGTACAAAGGTTAGAGAAATTTCGAAATAAAGATTGAATATTAAATTCTACAACATTGGTTCAACCACAACGTCACAGAGAACACCAAGCTAATTTCACCACCTCTTTAATCCTTTCTCTTTGATCTTTCATCCTTAATCCAACTTCTCCCTCTTTTTATTCTTATCCACAAAGACTTGAAGAACACATCTAATAATTCACACCACCTCTTTAACCCTTTGCTCAACTCCTCACTCTGCATTCCTTATTTTTTACTCCACATTTATTTTTATTTTATGAACGGTAGAATGAAAACAACCTAGTTGGCTTAACTTGGCTTTTTAAAATTACCCATGCTCTACCTTAGGCTATTAAAAGAAAGTTTGTTTTTTGCTATTGACTCACTCATTGTGAACAAGCTCCGAACGATTTTATCGCTACTCGGAATTACCATCGGAATTTTTGCCATGGTTTCTGTTTTTACTATGGTAGATTCTTTGGAAAACAACATTCGCAGCAGTATTTCTAGCCTCGGCGATAACGTAATATACGTGGCTCAAATGCCTTGGGATTTTGATCCTGATCAAGCTTGGTGGGATTACATAAGCCGCCCTCAGCCTGATTTAGATGAATTTAAAATGCTGAAAAAACAGCTTCAAAATGCTGAATCTGTTGCCATGGTTTTAGGTGGTGCAAATACCATCAAATACAAGAATAATTCCATGGATAATGTGGAAGGCAATGGAGTAACTTCTGAATATAACAGCATTTGGGATTTATCTATTGAAAAGGGGCGTTACATTACAGAACTAGAGAGCAATAGCGGAAGACCCGTTGCTGTAATTGGTGCCGATATTGCTAGTACCTTGTTTGGAACAAGCGACCCACTAGGCAAGAAATTAAAAATAAAAGGCAGAAAGGTTGAAGTAATTGGAGTGCTAGAAAAAGAAGGCGAAAGCATGATGGGATCGTCAAACGACCGAAAAATTTTAATGCCCCTGCAGTTTGCCCGTAATTTTTACAACATGCGAAGCAGAAGCTCTGGAGCGGTAATTATGGTAAAAGCAAAACCAGGCGCAGTTGATGCCTTAACGGATGAGCTAACCGGCGTAATGCGCTCATTGAGAAAATTAAAACCAAAGGTAAAAGATAACTTTGCCTTGAACAAAATGAGCATGATTTCTCAAGGTTTTGACCAAATTTTTGGGGTAATTAATATTTCAGGTTTTGTCATTGGAGTTTTCTCCATCTTAGTTGGTGGATTTAGCATAGCCAACATTATGTTTGTTTCCGTAAAAGAGCGCACCAGCCTAATTGGAATTCAAAAATCTTTAGGAGCTAAAAACTTCTTTATCCTATTTCAATTTTTATTTGAGTCAGTGTTTCTGTGCCTCATCGGAGGCGCAGTTGGTCTATTCTTCATTTTTCTCGGCACTTTAGTAATGACCTATGTAGTAGATTTTCCAACCACCTTAGGAGTCGGCAATATTCTGCTTGGCTTTGGGCTTTCTGCTGGAATTGGCATTATTGCCGGAATTGTTCCTTCTTATCAAGCGAGTCGTCTAGACCCGGTGGAAGCGATTCGGGCGAATTAGAAACTGAAGTTTTACAATTTCAACAAAAAGAGCCTTCTCTTTTCGATTTTAGCAAGGCAAAATTACCCCTCCGCCCGCACATTTTACTTATTTATTGCTCAACTCACAAGAATTTTAAGGTTTTTTTTAAAAATTTAACTTTTTTAGCTTAGCTTATATTATTGATTTTTAGTTATTTAGCTTTTAAAAGTAAAATAACTGTCGTTTTTTATTAAACTTTTTTAACAAAACGTTAAACATTTTTTTAGATATTTGTGTTAATTCCTAAACAATTAAACTTTTAAAAATAAAATTATGGAACACTTAACAATTGCTAGTGACAATTATGTTGCTTTTACATTCTTTATCGGAACAATGGCTATGATGGCCGCATCAGTATTTTTCTTTCTAGAGTTAAACAACACCTCTAAACAATGGAGAACCTCAGTCCTTGTTTCAGGCTTAATTACGTTTATTGCAGCAGTGCATTATTACTACATGAGAAGTTACAACCTTGAGACGGGTGAATCTCCTACATTTTTCCGTTATGTTGATTGGATCTTAACTGTTCCGTTAATGTGTGTGGAATTTTACTTAATCACGAAAAAAGCAGGTGCAAAAATTGGTTTGCTTTGGAAATTGATATTTGCATCATTAGTAATGTTAGTAACAGGTTATATTGGTGAAGTTCTAGCTAGAGATAATAGTGTCCTTTGGGGTGTAATATCTGGCATTGCATACTTCTACATTGTATACCTAGTTTGGTTTGGAGAAGTTTCAAAACTTGCTCAAGAAGCAGGACCTCAGGTAGCAAAAGCTACAAAAGTACTTGGATGGTTTGTTTTAGTTGGATGGGCTATCTATCCTTTAGGTTACATACTTGGTACTCCAGGCGGATTATTTGGAATACAATTAGTATCAGATACAGCAGCGGCACTTAACGCCATGGATATCGTTTATAACATTGCGGATGCAATTAACAAAATCGGTTTCGGTTTAGTGATTTATGCATTAAGCAGAACGGATGATGCAACAGTAAAGGCATAATCTATCTTATAATTAATGAAAGGGGTGATAGTTTAATAATTATCATCCCTTTTTTTATGCAACACTATCCATTCAAGGACAGATGAAACAGCCTGCTTTAGCCAATACTTCTTCAGTATATGATTTCCTATTTATTGGACTCGGTGCGGCCAACAGTTTGCTGATTTTAAGTCTGTACAAAAACGGCTTACTCGATGGAAAAACCATTGCCATTATAGAACCAAGCAGTAAACTCACTGATGAGAAAACATTCTGTTTTTGGTCTACAAAAGAAGAGCTTACTACCTTGAATCTTGAAGAATTGGTAAGCTATAGCTGGCAACAAATTGAGATTCCCGGCATCGCCAAGCAAAACATACAGCCGCTAAGTTATTATCACGTAAAAGGCACCGATCTATCCTACAAAACAAAAGAAGTTTTAAGACTAAACGAGGTGACTTATTTTCGAAGCACCTTAGATCACATTCCAAGTATAAGCTCTGATTATATAGATGTTACTATTGGCGAGTCTGTTCTACGTTGCCATAAAGTTTTTGACAGTCGTCCACCCTCTTTTTCAAAACTTCAAAAGAATCAAAGTCTTTTATATCAATCATTCTATGGGTGGAAAATCAAAACAGACCAACAGGTATTTGATACTTCCTCCATGGTGTTGATGGATTTCAACATTCCTCAAAATGATGCTACACAATTTGTTTATGTTCTCCCATTTGAGCGCGATTCAGCACTTGTTGAATTAACCCGATTTGGTAAAGAAAAGTTGACCAAAGAAGAAGCCAATACCATCCTAAAAGATTATGTGCAACAACTGGGCACCACCTTCGAAAAATTGGAAGTTGAAGTAGGCTTAATTCCATTGCATTCTGGTAAAATTGAAGTTGCTGACTTTGGAGACAATTGGATCCATATGGGAGCGCGAGCCAACCTATTAAAATGTTCCACGGGTTATGCCTTTCATTCCATGGCTGAAGATGCCATTTTGCAAACGAAAGCATTAAAAAGCAACCAAAAACCTGTAAGGGAGGTAAAAAAAGAAAGGTTCTCATTTTACGATAGATTGCTATTGAAAATATTGAGCAATACACCTCTTCAAGGGAAAAAAGTATTTGAAACGCTCTTTGAAAAAGTTCCTGTAATTACCGTGCTAAAGTTTTTAAGAGAAAAAACAACCGCCTCAGAAGAAGTATTTATTTTTTCCAAATTACCCAAAAGGCTATTTATAACAGCAGCTCTAAAAGATATCTATCACCAAATAAACCGTTTGCCCATCCTAACATTGCCATTCGTTTTTACCGCGCTTGCCATCCTGCTTTCTTACTTCCAATTTGATTTTATAGCTTGGGGCATTTTAGCAATAGGATTTTTATCGGTAGGATTAGCACATGGGGCTTTAGATCATCTCACCTCTCAGAATATTACAACTACTAAACAGCTCATCTATTTTGTGATGAGCTACCTACTTAAAGGCGCCCTTTTTGGAATAGTTTGGTGGTTCTCCTCCGATGTGGCATTAGTACTTTTTATACTCTATTCTGCTTGGCACTTTGGTCAAGCCGATTTTAAAGAATGGAATTTGAAGCCGAGTTGGCAGTCCTTTTCATGGGGCATTGTCCTTTTAAGTATGATTCTGTTTTTCCACACAGAAGAATTAAGCGTTATCCTTCAGCAAATTCCTAATCTCGCTGCCGTGCACTTACTTCAGGAAATACCAGATAATGGGTTGTTATTTATCCAAGTGTTTACCGTCTCAGTTGGTCTTATATTAGCACGGTTAAACCAATCTACCAAGTTGCTTTTCACGTTACTTTATCTATTAATGGCAAGTCAATTGTCTTTATTAATGGCATTTGGAATATATTTCGTGTTACAGCATAGCATCAATGGTTGGAAGCACCTCTCTGTTGGTTTAAATAAAGATTCATCGGTCATGTGGAAAAACGCCTTACCCTTTACCATTGGTGGAGCAGGTATCATTTTCTATTTTTTGCTGTTTGCAGATCAAAACTACGTCGGTTTATTCTTCATTATTTTATCGTGTTTGAGCTTACCTCATGTGTTTAGCATGCATCAATTTTATCAGCTTACTTCTTCAAACTAAGCTTTTTTTATCGTTTTTTAAATTAGTTTGTTATCTCATTTCTTCAATCCATTAAAAAAAGAAGTGCCATTTTCTAGCCGCGAAAAACGAGAGTGTGACTTCGCAAATGGTTGTTTTGACAATTACGAAAACTCATTACCCTCTAGTGAGTACCCACTTCACTGGAACCAGATTTCGAAACCGTAACTTAAAAAACTATAGATTCAAGTGTTATTTCTCAATATTTTTTTCATATTTGGATTAGTATATCGTAAAATTCTCTACTCTTTTGAAGTGAATCTGGTTTTAACTCCGCTTGTTTTGCATCACTTAATTTTACATACCTCGGATTAAGTAGTGTTCCGCAGGAAAATACTGTTAACCATGCAACTACAATGAAGGAGCAAGTAAGGAGTTGCTTTTTTCTAATTAGCAAACTCCTGCGTTTAAAAATATCAATTGTAAAACTTCTGCTCAACATACTATACAACATTATATATCTCGTCTTCACCAAAGCTTTGAACCCTGAAGAAGTTAACCTCTACACCCTACCCAACAAATCCAACGCCTTCACAATGGTTTTTACATTTTCGAAAACCAAACTTAGGCGGTTGTTGCGTTCTTTAAGCGTGCACAGGTTTTGGTTTTTCTGCACAAAGTTGAGCACTTTAGTAAACAACGGAGATTGGTAATACAACGAGTCTTGGTTGGCAATAAAATAACAAATTAACTTGTTTTGCTTTAACACCAACTTCTCTATTCCAACAGCTTTCCCCACCCAACGTAACCTCAACGCTTGAATCATTTCTTTAGTTGGTTCTGGCACCGGCCCAAAGCGGTCGATTAGTTCTTTTTCAAAATTGGCTAACTCCTCTTCTGTCTCGTAATTGTCCAACTCTTTGTACAGGTTGATTCGTTCTGCAATGTTGCTCACATAATCGTCGGGAATAAGAATTTCCATGTCCGTTTCAATCTGACAGTCGTGTACAAAGGCCGTTTGCAGCTCATCGTACATTTCTTTAAACTCAGTCTCTTTCAATTCTTGAATGGCCTCGTTCAAAATTTTCTGATACATGTCAAAACCAATCTCAGAAATAAACCCACTTTGCTCTGCTCCCAATAAGTTCCCTGCTCCCCGAATGTCCAAATCTTTCATGGCAATTTGAAAACCGCTTCCCAAATCAGAAAACTGCTCTAAGGCTTGCAAACGCTTTCTTGCTTCCGGTGTTAACGATACCATTGGCGGTGCCAGCAAATAACAAAATGCCTTTTTATTGGAACGGCCCACTCGACCTCTCATTTGATGCAAGTCGCTTAACCCGAAATTATTAGAATTATTGATAATGATGGTGTTCGCATTCGGAATATCCAAGCCACTCTCAATAATGGTGGTTGCTACTAATACGTCGTATTCATGGTTGATAAAACTCATCATGCGTTCCTCCAACTCTTCTCCTTTCAACTGCCCATGACCGGTCAGCACTCGTGCATCGGGCACCAAGCGCTGAATCATGCCTGCCACTTCCTTAATGTTCTGCACCCTATTGTGAATGAAAAACACCTGTCCGCCTCGGCTAATTTCGTAGGCAATTGCATCTCTAATTAACTCTTCATCAAAGGTTCGCACTTCCGTCAAAATGGGTTGTCGATTAGGCGGCGGTGTATTAATGACTGACAAATCTCTTGCCTTCATTAATGAAAATTGAAGCGTTCTTGGTATTGGAGTTGCGGTTAACGTCAAGGTATCAACATTCACTTTAAACAGCTTCAGTTTATCTTTTACCGAAACACCAAACTTCTGCTCCTCATCAATCACCATCAAACCCAAATCATTAAACTTAACATCCTTCCCAACAATTCGGTGTGTGCCGATTAAAATATCCACCTCTCCACTTTTTACTTTTTCTAAGGTTTCCTTTTGTTCTTTTTTGGTTTTGAAACGATTAATGTAATCTACCTTTACAGGAAAATCTTTCAACCTTCTTTTAAAGGTTTGGTAATGTTGCCACGCTAAAATGGTGGTAGGCACCAATATGGCTACTTGCTTGCTATCACAAACTGCTTTAAAGGCTGCACGAATGGCAACTTCTGTTTTTCCAAAACCAACATCACCACAAACTAAACGATCCATCGGCGTTTCCGCTTCCATATCGTTTTTCACATCTTGGGTAGACTTGAATTGGTCTGGCGTGTCTTCGTATAAAAATGAAGCTTCCAACTCATTTTGCAAATAATTGTCAGGCGAAAAAGCAAAGCCTATTTTCTGTTTCCGTTCGGCGTATAGCTTGATTAAATCGAAGGCAACAGTTTTTACATTTTTCTTGGTCTTGGCTTTTAGTTTTTTCCAAGAATCGGAGCCCAATTTATCTACCGTGGGTGGCGTTCCATCTTTGCCCACAAACTTTGAAATTCGATGAAGCGAATGAATCGAAATGTATAAAATATCTTGATTCTTGTATAGAATTCGGATCGTCTCCTGCGTTTTGCCGTTGGTGGTAATTTTCTCTAGTCCAGAGAACTTTCCAACTCCATGATCAATGTGTACAATGAAATCACCAGGAGTTAAATTGTGTAATTCCTTTAAGGTAATTGCTTGGTCTTTGCGCTTAAAACCTTCTTTTAGGCGAAACCTGTGGTAGCGGTTAAAAATTTGGTGATCGGTGTAAATTGCTATTTTTTGTTCTTGATCTATAAAGCCTTCATGCATGGAAAGTAACATCGTTTCCATTTGAAGCTCTTTTCCCAAGTCTTCGAAAATGGTATACAACCGATCAATTTGCTGCGCATTATTCGCCACTAATACATTGTCAATTCCTGCCTCAGAATTATCAGCTAAATTCTTACCAAGTAGCTCAAAGTTTTTATTAAAAGCAGGTTGAGGCGAACTTTCAAACTCCACCTTAAGGTCTTGCTGAAAGTAAGTTTGCTGACCGAATTCAATGGTGTTTAATCGCAATGAAGCGTGTATGAATTTATCTTTTGAAATAAACAACTCCTCTGGCAGCAAGTGGCGCAGTGGGGAGTCTAACTTTTGAAATATTTCAACATTCTGGTTGTACTGCTCTCCTACTTTATCGCGGCAAATGCTGAAATCTTTAAACCAAAACAAGGTATTGTCTGGCATAAATTGAAAAATAGGCACTCGAGCCTCTTCCAAAATTTTCTCTTGTACGTTGGGCAAAATGGCTATTCTACTCAGTTTTTTCAACGACAATTGAGTGGCGGGATCAAATACTCGAATGGAATCAATTTCGTCTCCAAAAAATTCCACCCGATAAGGATTCTCGTTGGCAAACGAGTAAATATCTACAATTCCACCTCTAACCGAAAACTGCCCAGGATCTCCCACAAAATCCACCCGTTCAAAATGGTAAGCATTGAGCGTTTCAATTAAAAAATCTATGCTCAGGTTGTCATTCAAGTGAATGTCTAAGGTATTCTTTTGAAGGTTTTTCTCTGTAATTACATACTCTGAAAGTGCCTCCGGATAAGAAACAATGAAATATTGCTGCTCTTTCGAGCTAATTTTATTCAACACCTCAGCTCTCAACTGAATGTTGGCATTGTCTGTTTTTTCCGTTTCATAGGCCTTTCTGTAAGAAGAAGGGTAAAACAAAGCCCGCTCGCCAACCAAAGCTTCTAAATCATTTAGAAAGTAAGCTGCCTCTTCTTTGTCAGGCAAAACAATAAACTGGTGAATGGGTAGATTTTTAGAAATTCCGTATGAAATAAATGCGTTTAAACTACCTGCCGTTCCTAGCAATTGTACATGAGAAAGTGGACTATTTCTGAATTTTTCGGAAATAGCAATCACCCGCTGATCGGACTGATAGCGGTTTTTCAAATCATCTAATTTCATACGCTTGCAAAAGTAGTTCTATAAAGGAAGAAGCGAGGGGTTTTGTTTTAAGAAATAGTTAATAGTTTATTGGTCTAGCTTTATTTGGTAGCTGGTGCCTTTTGCCACAAATTTAAAACCTCAGGAAAACTCTAATGTTCGGTACATCTATAATCGGCTAATCCATACTTAAACTCTAAAAACCAACCACTAACCCAACCGTAAAATTTCTCCCTAACTCATCGGCAAAATAACGCTGACGGTTCAAATAATCTCTATACCGTGCATTCAGCGCATTCTCAACTCCCAAGTGACCTTCTAAGCGAATACTCTTAAATTGCTTTTCCGAAGAAGCCCGAAAGCCTAATAAATAATACCCTTCAGGTGGAGCAACAAAATCTTGATCAGCAGTAATATTTCGCTGCTCAAAAACATAGCGATGTAGCATTTGCAGCTCAACATTTTTCAATGATTTGATTTGTGGCAACTGCCAACTAGTAGTTGATAAAATTGAATTACTTGGCAGATTAATTAGAGAAACACCATTATCAATTTCATTGCCTCGAATAAAGCTGTAATTCAATTCCGTCAGCCACAGCTCGTTGATTTGGTATTTGGTTACAAGGTCCAACCCGTATATCTGAGCATCGGTTTGCTCGTACTTAAAAAGTGGAAATGCTCCTCTTATGGTCAACCGAAACTCATCTTGTGCTTGCAAATAAATGTAATCTTGTATGTATTGATGATATAGTAGCACCTCAGCAAATAGTTTCTCTTTTTTCTTGGTAGCAAACGACAAAGTGTTTTTTATGGCTCGCTCTGTATTCAAGTTAATGTCCCCCTCCTCTATACCACTCACTCCTTGATGTAATCCATTACTGTACATCTCATTCACCTCCGGATTTCGGGCAGCCAAACCAACATTGTAATTCATTGAAAATTGCTCGTTCCAGGCATATTGAACCCCAGCCGAGGCGGTATAATTCAAATACGTATTGTCAAAATTCAAAATCTCTCGAGGTACGGTATTTGAAATACTCGCCACTTTCCGATTCTCCTCCTCTACTCTTGCTCCCATTTCCAGCTTCAGCTTGTCAAAAGATTTAGCCACAATTAAAAAGCCACCACGTTCATTGGATAAATAATTGGGCACAAGTGGTAAAATTCCCGTTTCAGGTACGTTCACATTATTCACTCTATTGACTTGGACTCCTGTTTTTAAGTGCCATTCGTTTTGAAAGTAATAATGAAATTTAGTTTCAAAAAAATCACTTTCCTGATCTAAACTTAAGGCAGGTTTATCATTTCGCCCGCCTCTTCTCACGTCAAACTCCTTTCTATTGTTGATTTGTTTTGCATACACCACCTCAACCCAAGCTTGCTCAGAAAATAAATATTTGGAGCTTGCTTTTAAAAGTTGGTGACTCACCTCTTGCCGAGGATTTTGAATGTTGTAAGAAAAATTTTCTTGGGTAAAAAATGGTTGATTTGCTGAGAAGGCTGAACGAAGATCTGTTAAATTACCAATGTGCGATCCTCTCAAAATTCCGATTTGAGTATTGAAAGAACTGTAATAAAGGTTAGCCGACCATTTCGATGTGATTTGCTTTTCCAATTCTGCGGAAAAATTATACTCCTCTACCCCGGTATTGGTTAAGAAGTAATCTGGAGTATTGGTATCTCCGCTCTTTTTGAGCGTACCGTTCACCTTCCAAGCTACCCATTTATGGTATTGTTGTAACTCGAAATTTATGCCATTACTCAATCCATTTGAGCTAAAAAAATAACGGGCATTACCATGTAAATGAGGGTCTTTATCTATTTTCTTTGGCTCAACAAGGATTACACTACCCAAGCTATTGCCCATAAACTCAACTGCACCAACGCCTTTTACAACAGTAATACGATTGGCCAAAAGTGGATCAATCTCAGGAGCATGGTCAACTCCCCATTGCTGGCCACTTTGAGCAATTCCATTGTTTAGTATTGTTAAGCGATTACCGTACAAGCCATGCACCACAGGTTTAGCTACTCCGTTCCCATTTTTAATGGCTGCAACTCCGCTTATGTTTTCTAAGGTCTGCCCTAAACTTTTTGAAAGTTGCCGATTCATTTCCTTCACTCCAATAACCTCTACCTCTTGACTTTGAGATTCTTGAAAATGATCTTCTACCGTTACTTCATTTAACAGTTGATTGCTGTGTTCTACATAAACCGTCCATGTTGTATCAGCAGACAGTTGAAAAAAAATCTTCTGCGTCTCACAACCTATATGACTAACCACCAAATGATATTCACCTGAACATAAGTGGTTAATTTCAAACTCTCCTTCTACATTAGAGACCGTACCCTTGGTAAGCTCTTCCACATATACAGAAGCAAACTCTATGGGCTTTTTGGTTTGTTTATCTAACACTTTACCAAAAACAGTAAGCTCGCATGTTTGGGCATGCGAGCTTATTACTGTAATGGTAAAAAGTAAAATTAAAAGTTTATCTAACATTTACAGGAAAACCCACTTCTATATCTGTTTCACCGCCGGCATTAGTGATGTCACCACCACTTACGCCTGCTGCTGCTTTATCGGGTTCGTGACGTAAAATTACTGTTAAAGATCCTCCCATTGTGTTAGATTCGAAAGTTGTGGATAATCCAAGCGGATTGCCGTTCTTATCAACATCAGCATAAGAAATTACAAAATCGCCTGAAGTTACTTGGAAAAACACTTGGTGCTCGTCACCTTCTTCTAAAACTTCTTTAGTAATTGTATCAGCAGGAGTTTCTAATTCATTAAAAAATTCTAAAGAACCCGTGTAAGTTACATTTGAATCAAGACTATCTGAGGTGATTATAGGAGCGTTTCCTCCATCTCCATCTATATCTTGAAATTGAAATACTGCAGCTGCTCCTCCACCTGATGGCGTTAAGGTGTATCGAACAGTTGTAATCACTTCTTCTTCATTCGGAATAACTGGAGTTATCGGCTCATTGCCATCATCATCCTTACAAGCGAAAAGTGCCATTGCAATAAATGCATACAATAATTTTGATTTCATAATTTTATATTTATCGTTTAAAATGACTACAAATATATAAAAACTTTGTACTATTGCAACATTGTCGCATTAATTTTATGAAAAGAAGAAATACCCCATCAAAAGAAAAGGTTTTATCAATTTTAAAGTCTCAGAATTACGCCATGTGTCACGATACCATTGCCGAACAAACTGATGATATTAATCGAGCAACCATATATAGAATATTAAACCAGTTTTGTGAAGACGGTGTTGCTCATAGAATTACCTCAGAAAGTGGCAAACAATTTTTTGCTTTATGCAAGAGCTGCAACGCTGGAGAGCATCACCACAATCACCTACATTTTCAATGCAACAGTTGCGAAAAGGTGGAATGCTTTAAAAGCGAGATCAATATTTCTTTACCCGAAGGCTATCAGATTGAAAATTTTAATGGATTAATTAGCGGGTTTTGCAACAGTTGCGCTCCCAACTAATCTTAGCAATCGCAGCCCGTGCCTTTCTTAGAAACACTTAGTAGTTGAACCTTTTCGTCGAACTCGCACACTTCCCACATGAATACATACTCGGCCTGTTCTGATTTATTCTCTAAGCGGTAAATGGGGCAAGGCTTTTTTTGAGGATTACTCTCTGAAAAATCAACACTTGAAGCTTGTTGAATTTCAACCCACTCTCGATTTTCTAGGCCCAAACATTTTAACTGGCACTCTGCTCTTGCAGAAATACTTACTGCCGAGCTATCAATCGTTGTCATGATTCTTTTTTCAGGCGTCCAAGTATTTAACTCTCGATCGCCAAACATCACATAAACGATGAGCAGTCCAAGGCCTACGCCTACTAAATAAGTTCTAAATCTTCTCCAAAATGTCATGGTTGTAAATTTTTATTGATGTCCATTCGTTGGTGTAACACCCTTATTACTCTATCTTTTCCATTTTAATAATGCGATAAAAAACACGATGCGACGCTATATTTTTATAAAAAAACCCTTTCTCAATATTTTCGATTGATAGCCCCAGATTGGGAAATACTGCTATAAATTCAATATCACTTCCCAGAAGACTAAAACACTTGTCAGCTTGTTGTTGGGACCACTTTCTGTAGCCATAATTCCATATCTCCGCTAAATCTTCTTCTGCCTTGGGAGATATTATAACCCTCATCATTTATCCAAATATTTCTTATGAATATTTTTTAAGAGCTTATCTCCGTCGAAATCCACCGAAACACCGCTATCAATTCCTTCCTGAATGGCTTTCCTTATATATTGAGCTTCTTCTTCTTTCGCTACCATTAAACGCAATCCTTCGCGCAAAACTTCGCTAGTAGATCCATATTTTCCTGAATTAACTTGCTCTTTAATGAATTCCTCGTAAAAAGGAGAAAGTGAAATTGATGTATTCTTTCCCATGAGTTTTGATTTCAGGTAAAATTACCAAATTTTGGTAACTGATTTAATACGCTGCTAACAACAAATCCAAATCTTTGTATGGCAAACCAAACTCTTCCGCTAAATACTGGTTGGTTAGCATTCCTTTATACAAATAAATACCAGATCGAACAGAAAGAATTTTTCGAATGCAATGATCTATTCCTCCACCATCTCCTAACTCAATGATTACAGGAGCAAAAATATTACTCAAGGCATAAGAAGCCGTTCGAGCAGCTCTGGAAGGGATGTTAGGTACACAGTAATGAATTACTCCATGCAACTTGTAGGTTGGGTTTGCATGTGTTGTCACTCGAGAGGTTTCAAAGCAACCACCTTGATCAATACTTACATCTACAATTACTGAACCTTCGGGCATTTTTTGCACCATTTCTTCACTCACAATAATTGGAGAGCGACTTTTAGGTGAACGCATTGCGCCAATGGCTACATCTGCATCTTTCAAGGCATTCTCTATCACTTTTGGTTGTAAGGTTGAGGTGTATACTCTTCTTCCAACAACATCTTGTAGCCTTCTGAGTTTAGAGGTATTGTTGCTAAAAACTTTTACCGATGCGCCTAAACCTAAGGCTGCCCTAGTAGCAAATTCAGCAACAGCTCCTGCTCCAAAAATAACTACCTCCGTAGGTTTAACTCCCGATATTCCGCCCATCATGAGGCCTTGACCTCCATTCACATTGTTCAAATATTCAGCAGCTATCAACACCGAACTGTTGCCCGCAATTTCGCTCATAGCTCTAATTACTGGAAAACTTCCTGTATTGTCTTTGATGTAATCGTATGCAATTGCCGTAACTCGTTTTTCAATCAGTTTTTTCAAAAAATATTTTGACTGAACTGGTAATTGCAACGCAGAAATTAAAGTTTGCCCTTGCTGCATCAACTCCAACTCATCTGGCGATAGTGGCTCAACCTTTAAAATAATATCGGCTTTATAAACCGCTTTTGTATCGTAGGCAATTTGAGCACCAGCTTCACTATAATCGTTGTCAGAGAAATTCGCTTTTTCTCCAGCTTTTGATTCAATTAACACCTCGTGTCCATTGTTTACAAGAAGTTCAACATCTTGTGGCACTAAAGGAACCCTACGCTCTTGTAATGACGTTTCTCTAGGAACACCTATAAAAAGACTGTTGCTCTTTGTTTGAACCGCTTCTAACTGCTCTTGCGGAAGCATTCTTGTAGCGGCCTGAGCCAATGATTTTACTGCATCTTCAGACATTAATTGATTTGATTTATGGTAAACTCTCTTCCCTTATTTGCAATCTCAATGTAAACCTCTATTCGCTTTTCGGGCAACAAACTTTCTATTTTTGATGGCCATTCAATCAAACAAAGGTTTCCTTCGTAAAAGTAATCTTCTACACCTATATCATACGCCTCTTCTTCACTTTCTAATCGATAAAAATCAAAGTGAAAAACACTTTTGTTCTCAACCAATTTGTACTCATTTACAATGGAAAAAGTGGGCGAATTAACCGCTTCTTTTAATCCAAGCAAGTTACACATATTTTTTATTAGAGTTGTTTTGCCAGCACCTAGGTCGCCCCTAAATGCCACAACAGGATATTCGGTTGCCAAGTCTACAAGAATTGAAGAAACCTTTTCCAACTCATTTTCAGTTGCTATAATTTTCACAAACTGTTATTTTTTAGGCGAAAGTTGTATAATTGGAACCATCATCTCTTCCATAGAAATGCCACCATGCTGAAAGGTGTTCTTGTAATAACTCACGTAATGGTTAAAATTATTCTGGTAGGCAAAAAAGGCGTCGCCTTTAGCGAAAATGAAAGCTTGGCTTACGTTCACTTTTGGTAATCTCGCTTGCTCAGGCTTTGTAATGGCCAACACATCATTTTCTTCGTAACTCAAATTTTTACCCTGCTTATACCTCAAATTGGTATTCACCGTTTTATCGCCTATAACTTTTGATGCTTCTTTTACTTTTATAGAACCGTGATCGGTGGTGATAACCACTCGACCACCTCTTGCAGCTATTTCTTTAAGCGCCTCTTTTAGGGGTGAGCGATCAAACCAAGAAAGTGTCAACGAACGGTAAGCGGCCTCATCTTCAGCTAATTCTTTTATAATAGCGGTATCAGTTCTTGCATGCGACAACATGTCAATGAAATTATACACGATTACATTAAACGCGTTATTCATTTGATTTGGAATCTCACTTACAACCTTTCTTCCATAGTTAGGATTCAAAACTTTGTTGTAAGCGAATCTGGTGTCCTTGCCCAAACGTTTCAATTGATGCCCAATGAGTTCTTGCTCATTCATATTTTTACCGCCATCATCCTCATCGTTTAACCAAAGTTTCGGATACATTTTTTCAATGTCCAGTGGCATCAATCCTGCAAAAAGTGCATTTCTAGCATATTGAGTTGTTGTTGGCAGTATACTCATGTACGTCTCCTCACTATCAATCCAAAACATTTCTTCAATCTGAGGTTTTAAAATTTGCCACTGATCCAAACGTAAATTATCGATGACAATTAAAAAGGTAGAACCCTCCTTTTGAATGAGCGGAAAAACTTTTTCTTTAAAAACGTTGTGTGACATTAACGGTGCTCCTTCCGGATATTCCATCCAATCCAAATAATTGTCTTCTACAAATCGTGCAAATAAGTTACCTGCTTCTTCTTTCTGGGTGTTCAAAATTTCAGACATTCCCGTGTCTTCCGACTTTTCTAATTCAAGCTCCCAATAAATTAACTTTTTGTACACCTCTTCCCAATCTTCATACTCCATGTTGTTATGAAGGCTCATACCAATGTTTCGAAAATCTTGTTGATAGCCGATCGTTGTTTTTTCACTTACCAAACGGGCTGTATCCAAATGTTTTTTTATGGTCAATAAAATTTGATTCGGATTGACAGGTTTGATCAAATAATCAGAAATTTTTGCTCCAATGGCATCTTCCATTATGGACTCTTCTTCACTCTTGGTAATCATAATTACCGGCAAAGAAGGATTCATTGTTTTGATTTTACTGAGTGTTTCTAGACCAGATAACCCTGGCATGTTTTCATCTAAAAAAACCAAATCATATCGATTTCCCGCTATTAAATACAAGGCTTCATCGCCACTAGTGGCTGGTGTTACTTCATAATTTTTTGCTTCTAAAAAAAGGATGTGAGGTTTTAATAGAGCAATCTCGTCATCTGCCCATAGGATTCTTATCTTCGTCATTCAGTTTTGTTTTGTTTGCAAGAAATGTGAAAGTAGCCAAAGCTGCAATTCACACTTGCTAAAATTAGTTAAATCTAAATCGCTTGAGAAATAGTAAATACAATAAAAAGAAGATTTTTAACGACCCAGTTTATGGGTTTATTTCATTGCCTTTCAATTTAATTTTCGACATCATTGAACATCCCTTTTTTCAACGACTTCGAAGAATAAAACAGCTTGGACTAACGCATTTGGTATATCCAGGCGCTTTGCATACCCGTTTTCACCATGCTATGGGAGCCATGCACCTTACCATGAAGGCGCTTGACGTGCTGGAGTCGAAGGGAGAGAAAGTCACTAAAAAAGAACGAAAAGCAACGTTAATTGCTATTTTACTACACGACATTGGGCATGGACCATTTTCGCATGCATTAGAATACAGTATTGTGGGCAATGTAACTCACGAAGATATTTCAAGCTTTTTTATGCAGCGCTTGAACGAAGAGTTTGGCGGAAAACTGACCCTTGCAATCAAAATTTTTGAAAATAAATATAAAAAGCCCTTTTTACATCAATTGGTATCTTCTCAACTAGATATGGACCGACTTGATTATTTGCGACGAGACAGCTTTTTTACAGGAGTTTCTGAAGGAGTGATTAGCTCAGAGCGAATTATTTCCATGCTAAATGTTGCAGAAGGCAACCTAGTAGTTGAGGCGAAAGGAATATATTCCATAGAAAAATTCATTATAGCCAGAAGGTTAATGTATTGGCAAGTATACTTGCACAAAACTGTTCTTTCTGCCGAGCGCTTGGTGGTAAACATTTTAAAAAGGGCAAAAGAACTCGCTCTCAAAAATGAGCCGCTTTTTTGTACCGATGCACTTCGGTACTTTTTATATGAAAACCACGATAAAGAATCATTCCAAAATAACTTGGAGACACTTGTTCGTTTTTCTGAACTAGATGACTTTGACATAACAGCATCAATTAAAATGTGGCAAAACCACTCAGACCCTGTTTTAAGCAGCTTATGTAAATCTTTGGTGAATAGGAATTTGTATAAAATAGATATCCGCAAAGACGCATTTAAAAAGGCAGAGGTAAGTAAGCATCTGAAGGATTTGGCAGAAAGTACAGGTATTCAAGGTAAAGAAGCAAGTTATTTCATATTCACCGATTCAATCAAAAACAACGCCTACTCTCCCAAAAAAGACAAAATAAACTTGCTCTTTAAAAACGGGGAAATAAAGGACATTGCCCAAGCAGCAGATCAATTAAATATCAATGCCTTAACAGAAGAAGTTGTAAAACACTTTATTTGTTATCCCAAACAAATAATGGTTGATAACTTGAAAAATAACTAGCTAAGCGCTACTTTAATTATTTATTACTTTTGAACGATGGAATTTTCGGCCAACCAAATCTCTGAATTACTACAAGGAACAGTGGAAGGAAACGGTGAATCAAGCGTTTCTACCCTTTCAAAAATTGAAGAAGGCACGCCTGGCTCACTGTCATTTTTAGCAAACCCAAAGTACATCGATTACATATACGATACGCAAGCCTCCATAGTAATTGTTGGCAACGACTTTTCTGCTGAGAGAGAATTAAAGTACAAGCCTACCTTAATTCGCGTTGCAGATGCTTACGGTGCTTTTGGGAAGTTGCTTGAAATGTATAATCAGGTAAAAAACAATAAGGTTGGCATTGCAAAATCAGCTATTGTTGCAGATTCTGCTAGTATTGGAGAAAACGTTTACTTGGGAGAACATGTGGTAATTGGTGAGAATACAACCATTGCAGATGGTGTTAAAATTTTTCCAAATTCATTTGTTGGTGATAATGTAACGATAGACGAAAACACTACTGTTTTTGCCGGTGCAAGGATTTATTCTGAAACTCAAATTGGTAAAGAATGTGTTATTCACTCTGGTACTATTTTAGGAGCGGATGGATTCGGATTTGTTCCAAATAGCGAGAACAACTACAAGAAAGTACCTCAAATTGGAAATGTTGTAATTGAAGATTACGTGGAAATTGGCGCGAACACTTGCGTTGATAGAGCAACATTAGGATCTACCTACATAAGAAAAGGAGTAAAATTGGATAACTTAATTCAAATTGCTCACAATGTAGACATTGGAGAAAACACCGTAATTGCTGCGCAAACCGGTATAGCAGGTTCTACTAAAATTGGCAAAAACTGTATGATTGGTGGTCAAGTTGGAATAGTAGGACATATAAAAATTGCAGAAGAAGTAAAAATTGCAGCACAAAGTGGAATAGGAAATTCAATTGAAAAAAAAGGAGCAATTGTACAAGGTTCTCCATCTATTCCAATTGGCGATTACAAAAGATCATACGTAATGTTTAGAAAGTTACCTGACTTAGCTAGTCAAATCAGGACACTAGAAAAACAATTAAAAGAATTAAAAGCAGCCTCAAACTAGTTTATGAGCACGAAACAAAAAACCATTATAAACTCCATTTCACTAAATGGAGTTGGATTACATACAGGAAAAAAAGCAACTGTTACGTTTAAATCAGCTCCTGAAAATCACGGATACGTTTTTCAACGAATAGATCTTGAGGGACAGCCAACAATTAAGGCAGATGCTGACTTAGTTGTTGATACGTCTAGAGGAACTACTATTGAGCAAAATGGCGCACGAGTTCACACTACTGAACACTTATTAGCTGCCGCTTACGGCTTAGAAATCGACAATTTATTAATTGAAATTGATGGCCCAGAAGTGCCCATTTTAGATGGAAGTGCGCACTTTTTTGTTCAAGCATTAAAAGATGCTGGAATTGAGGACCAAGAGGCGGAGAAAGATTACTTTGTAATAGAAGAAAACCTTACGTACGAAGATTTAGATCGAATGACAGAAATGTTAGCGGTGCCTCAAGATGAGTTCCGTTTAACGGTTATGGTAGATTATAACTCCCCTACTTTAGGAACACAGCACGCTCACATGTATCATTTAGGCGAATTTGAGCCTAATATTTCCATGTGCAGAACTTTCGTCTTCTTAAGAGAATTAGAATTTCTTGCAAAAAACAACCTTATTAAAGGTGGAGATTTGGACAATGCTATTGTTTTGGTAGATGTAATTCCGCCGCAAGAGAAACTAGACGAATTAGCAGATTTACTAGGCAAGCCTAAAATTGCAATTACTGACACTGGAGTATTAAACAACCTAAAACTTCATTTTCAAGATGAACCTGCACGGCATAAGTTGTTAGATATTGTAGGAGATTTAGCATTAGTAGGCAGACCCATTAAAGGGCATATTCTTGCAGCAAGACCGGGCCACAAAGGCAATGTTGATTTCGCTAGGCTAATTAAATCGGAAATAAAGAAAAGAGAAAAAGCAGTTCCAAAATTTGATTTGACTGCTGAGCCAATTCACGACATAAACAGCATTGAAAAAATATTGCCGCACCGTTACCCAATGTTACTGGTTGACAAAATTATAGAGTTAAGCGATACGCATGTAGTAGGCGTGAAGAATGTTACCATGAACGAGCAATTCTTTCAAGGTCACTTTCCAGGAGCACCTGTAATGCCTGGGGTATTGCAAGTTGAGGCAATGGCACAAACAGGAGGAATTTTAGCACTTAGCACAGTTCCTGACCCTGAAAACTACTTAACCTATTTTGTTAAAATTGATAAGGTTAAATTCAAACAAAAAGTAATACCGGGTGATGTGCTAATTTTTAGATTAGATTTGCTACAACCAATTCGCCGCGGAATGATTCTGATGTCAGCTAAAGCCTATGTAAACGGAAAAGTTGTTGCTGAAGGCGAATTGATGGCTCAAATTGTAAAAGAGAAATAATGGAGAACGTTTATATTCATCCAGATGCAAAAATTGGTAACAACGTTAATATAGACCCATTCACTTATATTGCAGGTGACGTTGTTATTGGTGATAACACTTGGATTGGTCCGAACGTCACCATTATGGATGGTGCAAGAATTGGAGAAAATTGCAAAATTTTTCCGGGCGCAGTTATTTCTGCTATTCCACAAGATTTAAAATTTCACGGAGAGGTAACTACCGCAGAAATTGGCAACAACACTACGATTAGAGAGTGTGTTACAATTAACAGAGGAACTGAAGACCGACATAAAACGGTAGTTGGTAACAACTGCTTGCTAATGGCGTATGTGCACATTGCACACGATGCCTTTATTGGAAACAATGTTATTTTGGCAAACACTGCAAACATTGCAGGTCATGTTACCATTGAGGATTATGTAATTTTAGAAGGAGTTGTCGCTGTTCAACAATTTATAAGAATTGGAGAGCATTCTTTCATTGCAGGGGGATCGTTGGTGAGAAAAGATGTACCACCATTTGTAAAAGCAGCAAGAGAACCTTTAACTTATGCTGGAATTAATGCAATTGGATTAAGAAGAAGAGGTTACGATACATCAAGCATCAGCCAAATTGAAGACATTTACAGACACATTTTTGTGCACGGAACAAATGTTTCAAAATCGTTGGAAGAAATAAAAGCATCGATTTCAGACTCGCCAGAAAAAACCCAAATACTTGACTTTATTGAAGGTTCACAAAAAGGAATTATTCGAGGTCCATTGAGTTAAAATTAGGCAGGAACAGCAGAAAGATGAACATTCAAATTCATTCGCTTTCAAAACGATTTAACAAAGAATGGATTTTTAAGTCCGTTTCGTTAACTATTGAATCTGGCGAAAGAATTGGTATTATCGGTTCTAACGGTAGTGGAAAGTCAACTTTCATTAAACTACTTTCTGGAGCAGAGTTACCCTCAAAAGGCGAAATAAATTACTTCATTTCTGCCGCAGAAATAGATGTTTCAGAAGTTTATAATCGCATCAACTTTGCAGCACCTTATGTAGATTTAATCGAGGAATTTACCTGTAAAGAATTGATTGATTTTCATTTAAAATTCAAATTACTTCAAAACGGCTTGACACCTGAAACATTTATAAAGCTGGTTTATTTAGAAGACGCAAAAGATAAATTTATCAAAAACTTTTCGTCGGGAATGAAACAGCGGTTGAAGCTTGGCTTAGTAATTTGCACTGAATCAGATTTGCTCTTGCTCGATGAGCCTTGTTCAAATTTAGATTCAACCGGAATTCAGTTGTACCATCAATTAATGGACAGCTTCAATAAGAATAGAACCACAATTATTGGTTCAAATGAGCAAAGTGACGAACTTTATAACATTGAAAAAACAATAAGAATCACAGATTATAAATAGCAATTTCAAGTCTAATCATTATCTTTGATTCAATACATTTATATTATGGCAAATACTTCAGATTTTAAGAACGGATTATGTATGAATTGGAACAATGATTTATATAAAATCCTTGAATTTCAACACGTAAAACCAGGCAAAGGCCCTGCATTTGTAAGAACCAAATTGCAAAGCCTAACCTCAGGAAAAATCATAGACAACACATTCAATTCAGGTGTAAAAATTGATCCTGTTAGAATTGAGACAAGACAGTATCAGTATTTATTTAACGACGATAGTGGTTATCACTTCATGAACACGGATGATTACGAACAAACCTTCTTGCCGAAAGCAATGATTAACGCTCCGCAGTTTTTAAAGGAAGGAGATATGGTAGACATTACTTACCATGCTGAAGAGGAAAAACCACTTTCTTGCGATTTGCCGGCTTTTGTAAACCTACAAATTACGTTCACAGAGCCAGGTATAAAAGGAGATACAGCTACCAATGCAACCAAACCTGCAACAGTAGAAACTGGAGCAGAAGTTCGTGTTCCTTTATTTATAAATGAAGGAGACAGAATTAGAATTGATACTAGAGATGGCTCTTATTGTGAGCGTTTGAAATCATAACCCATGAAATTAGGTAAAACTTATACCCTATCGGCAATTGCAGCCTTGCTCGACTCACCTTTTAGTGGTGATGCAAATCTAGCTGTTACCGGAATCAACGAAATTCATAGAGTTGAGCACGAAGATATTGTATTTGTGGACCATCCAAAATATTACGACAAGGCACTCAATTGCAGTGCTTCTGTTGTTTTAATAAACAAAGATGTTGAAGTTCCTGAAGGGAAGGGCATTATTATATGTGACGATCCTTTCAGGAGTTTTAACTTCATTTTAAATTACTTCAACCCTTTTTTGTTTTCAGAAATACAACAAGAGGAAACAGAAATCGGTGCAGGCACTAAAATTCATCCGTCAGTTAGCATTGGGCACAATGTCAAAATAGGAAAGAATTGCCTTATTTTTCCAAACGTTAGCATTTTAAACGATGTAACAATAGAGGATAATGTCATCATCCAATCTGGAACAGTAATTGGTTCTTTCGGGTTTTACTATAAAAATAGAGGCACCCATTTTGATCGGTTGAACAGTAACGGCGGTGTTTTAATTGAAAAGAACGTAGAAATTGGCGCAAATTGTACCATTGATAAAGGAGTAACTGCTGTTACCACAATTGGAGAGGGAACTAAAATAGACAACTTAGTACAGATTGGACATGATACCTACATTGGTAAAAAATGCCTTATAGCCGCGCAAGCTGGTATTGCTGGTTGTGTAGAAATTGGGAATGAAGTAACCATTTGGGGACAAGTAGGAATTGCAAGTGGAATTGCTATTGGGGATAAAACAGTGCTATACGCACAAAGTGGAGTTGGAAAAACACTAGAAGGCAACAAAACATACTTAGGAAGTCCCGTAGATGAAAGTCGTGCAAAATTCAAAGAGATGGCTCTCGTCCGAAGACTTCCCGAACTTTTTAGCAAGTCGGCAAAAGAATGACAGACGATAAAGCCAAGAGGGGAGGGTAAAAGGAAAACTTCAACAATCTAAATCAAAACTAGATACACTATTGCACATTACCAATGCAATAAACGACAACTCATCAGAAGAGCGCCTCTTTACAATTCTCAAATCTGTAATTACTGACAATTTAAATATTGCAAAACTAGCTTTATTCACTTTTGATTCAAGAGAATTGAAAATTTCCTTAACTGAGGGAATCGAAAAAATAGAATGTGAAGCGATTGAAATTTTCAATCTTGTCGAATCCTTCACAGACATCGGAACCATTAGCCACAACAATAGCAACCAATGTTTACGGCAGTTTGAAATTGCTATTCCGGTTTTTCATAAAGACCATCCACTGGCTTTCATGCTTCTAGCAGATATAGAAGACGAAAAGATGGAAGTAAGTCCCATCATTAAAAATTTACGCTTTATTCAAACCCTCGTTAACATCATTGTTGTTGCCTTGGAAAACAAGCGACTGTACAAACAAGAAATTAAACAAGCTGCACTTAACAAAGAATTAGAGCTGGCTCGAACAATGCAAACGCTCTTATTTCCAAAGACATTACCAAATACAAACACTTTAAAGGTGCACGCTGCTTACCTTCCTCACAGTGAAGTTGGAGGTGATTATTACGATGTTATTCCTCTCTCGAACGGCAGAACGGCCATTTGCATTGCAGATGTATCAGGCAAAGGAATTTCGGCAGCCCTACTGATGGCAAATTTTCAAGCGAATTTAAGAGCACACATTCAAATAGCTGAAAACCTAACTGAACTCGTTGAGCTGTGCAACCAGAAAAGAATAGAGTCTGCCAATTTTGAAAAATTCATAACCCTATTTATTGGTATTTATAAACCAAAGAATAAAGAGCTTAGTTACGTAAATTGTGGCCATCAACCCCCTCTTATTTTAAAAGGAGGAGGTCATCACTACTTAAATACAGGCTCCACCATTTTGGGAATGTTTCCGAATCTTCCTTCTCTTAAAGTTGGGAAAATTTCAATAGACAAAGAAGATAGGTTGGTTTGCTATACTGACGGATTAACTGAAATTCCAGACCACAATAGAAGCGGAAGGAGTTGCAAATCTTTTAATAGGAACGATCGGATTAAACGAGATTTTTCAAAAGCTTAATCAACTTGTAGAAGAAAGTAAAGGAGAAGACGGGCTTAGCGATGACATTACTTTTCTTGCTGCTCAGTTTCTTTAGCAATAAGCTTCTTTGAATTTAGATCAATGGCCACAATCATGGCTATAAATGCCCAAAATGGCACACTTGCCTTATCCGTATCTAAAAAGTTATTTAAAGTCCCATTAATGATATAAGTTGTAAAAGCAAGAATTATATAAAAAACTATAGTACGTAATTCACCCTCAGGCAATTTGTTATATAATATTGAAGCTTTTGAATAAAAAACAACTATAATTAATATAAAAAATAATACCCCAAGAATGCCTTGTTCTGCTAACGGCCCAATAAATTCAGAATGCGCATTACCTCCATCTCCTGCATTTGTGCTAATAATGGTTATGTCATCAGAAGATTGAAATGGAGCATACTGAAAAGCATAAGTACCAGGTCCCCAACCAAGAATTGGTTTACGCTTGAACATTTCTATTGCTGAATTCCACCTGTTGATCCGCTCTAAGTTGGAAGCGTCTGTAGAAATATTGGTAATTGATTGAACATGTTCAGTTAGATTTTCACTTGTAGAATCTTGCTCGTTTTCTTCTAAAACACCCACAATACTAGACCAAAATATAAATACAAATAATAAAACTAGCCCCCCGAATGACAGTATTATAGATGCTTTAATTTTTAATTTATAAATCAATGATAAAAGGAATGCACCTACTAAACTAATCCAGGCTGCTCTACCATAAGAAAACACAATTCCTAATGAAATTACAATAAGCATTGCTATTAAAATTGGTTTATACTTATTATACCTTTTTAAACTAAGTAAACACATTACAATTGGGAACATCATTGCCACGACTGCTCCATAAACTGTATGATCCTTAAAAAAAGGTTGCATCACCCAGTGTGCAGCTCTCTCTTCAAAACCATTCATTCCATGATGAATAAATGTAAAAATAGCGACAATAGAAAGTGGAATTGTATACAGCCAGAAAAACACTCTAATGTTAGCCACACTTTTAAATAATTGGGTCCCAATAAAAAACATTGCTGAAAGAAACCACAAACGACTTAGAAAGAATTTTATCGAAACAACAGGCATTGTACTAGTTAAAGTTGTAATAAGAATCCAAGCTAAACTAAGAAATATTGCTATCGTCATTGGGTGCTTAAGGACAGCTTTATCATAGCTCTTTTCATACAGCAACTTTAGGAAGAATATTAACATCATACCGAACAAGAGAGGCTCGGTAGGAATAAACATTCCGACTCCTCCAATATCAAGTTCTTCCAAATTTAGACTTAGCGGAGTTGAAAAAACAATAATCCATAATAATTTATCAAGAGAGGAAAATGCGAGTATAAAAATTGTCAGAAAAAATGGAACCAATGAAAACCAATACTGTTCAAGAGCAATAAGTGCACTATTTGTCATAATGAACAAAAAGCACAATAATAGTACGCTGTTAGATTTTAAAAAATTATTCGACATCTGACTCTTTCTGAGCTCCCGCAATTAACAAAATAATAAAGGTGAACAAGACAGAAGATAGAGAAGCCATTACAACAATTAACCATCTTACAGGAGAAACTTTTTTGTCTGGCACTTCAGGTTCAACAATCACATAAGAATGAGTTAAATACTTTTTGTAGTCTTTTACAGACATTTCATAATGATTTAGGCGCCCTAGGAACTCATTATTTATAGAATTTAACTGACTATTTAAATCATGGTAGTATCTACCATATTTTTTTAAATTATTGTAAAGCTCCTTAACCTCTTCAAAGTCTTTTCCTTTCTTCCCTTCTAGCAGAAACTTCATATATCCTTCCGTTACCATTTCTGTCTGAACAATATAATCTAATATTCCATACTTCGTGCTAAGTTCAGTAATAATGGCTTGCATACTATCTAGCTGATTTTTCTTTTGATCAAGTAACCTTTTAGCTATCACTACGTGTTCATAGTATTTCTCTCTTTCTGTTTTGCGAATAATCTCATCTAATAACTTAATTACTTCATCTAGAATAGCTTTTGATTTTTTAGGATCTTTTGACTTTGCAAGCATTTCAATTGATTCAAACTTGGTGCTATTAAATTCTATATGATTTGAATATTCTTTAATAACAGCATTTTTTGAAGTTGGCTTAGTACTATCTATTTCGTACTCTTCATACAATTTAAACTTTTTGATTATGCTATCTCTTATGACATTGGATTGTAAATATTGAAACATTTGTTCTAATCTAGTTTCTCCAGAATAACCTCCTAGGTTTGCTGGATAAACAACAGCTTGAGCCTCAAATTTTGGAGCAATAAATTTAGGTCCTGAAAAAACTAAAGCTAATATAGCGGATACTATAAATACGCTTAATAAAAATTTCCACTTTTTAAATGCAAACTCAAAAATTTTTGATGAAGATGTAAAATACTCTTGATATGATCTATTCTCTTTCATAATCTAATCTTTTGGGTCAAATAATATTAATACAATGATTGTGAACAGAAATGTTGCAATCGTTGAAGCTACAACAATTAACCACCTTAACGGGTAACTTGCTTTTTCAGAAGCATAAGCCCGATTGACAATAAATGTCTGATCAATAGTCGATTCTGCATTTACCCGTGCTTCAGCGTACACTTTTCTTAAATCACTTAACTTTTCTCTTTCGTATTCCATTTGTTGGACCAAACTTAAATATTTCCCCCCATATTTAGATATGGTATCTAACTTGGCTCCAATTGCCTTAGCAGCAGCATTGTTTCCCTTTACTAGAGCTGCTCCGTACTGGTTACTTAACACCTCGACCTGTGTCTCATAATCTTGCACTCCTTTTGCTCTTATTTGATTCAAGGTGTCTTCCATTCGATTGATTTCAGCAACCAAGCTATTGTATTCTTGCTGCACAATTTCAAAACCTTGCTGAGCAACTTTCTTCAAGATATTTGAACGCACTTCTTCTACTTTTACGGAAATTTCATTTGCAATATTTGCAGCATATTCCTTGTCGGTATCCATCACTTCGATTTTGACCGACATAAACTTTGTTCTATAAAAATTAATATTGGTTGTATACTCTTCATATAGCTTTGTTTGACGATATTCAGCCTCAGGATTAATTTCGTAATGATTCATCAAATCAAATTTCTCAATAATGTGGACTCTTATTGCATCAGAACTAAGTAATTGAATTAATTGCTCAGCTTCTTCCTCTTCTCCAAACTCCAAGAAATCCTTTTCCCTATAATTTTCATCGTTTAGCAATGCTCTCGAAATAGAAGTTGTAGTAGAGGGAAATAAAATAACCGACGATTCATATTTATCTTCAATCAATAGAGAAAAAATAACCGAAGAAATGAATGCCAATAAAGAGGTAATCAACAGTATACTTCGTTTTCGTCTTAGAAGGTGGATTAGACCATTTGAATTGATGTCGTAAGCCTGTTCGTTCATAGTTAGATCTTATTCTTAAAGTTGTCAAATTTAGGGAAAAACAAAGAGAGGTTTCTAATCCATTCTGCACCTAAAATATGTTGTTAATACAGTTCTTTTTCAGAAATTTAAACAGTAAGACTATCAGTTCTGCATTTTGGTTGCAACGTGCTCTTATATGAAACGTAGGGCATTTCGGAGCTGCGAACTTGCCCGCCGAGACTAAACATGCTAAGAACTTAAAACTTGCGAAAAGCACTTCCCGCCCAATGCTTTGTAACAATTGTTGGCAACTGACTTTTATTTTGTCCGTTTAATTTTTGGTGGATTTTGTCGTGTATCAAAAACGTCAGCGATTTTTATAAAACCGTTTTCTGTATCCACAGAATAAATCAGTTTGTAGTTTTTGAATATTAAATATCGATAATGAATTTCTCTTTGTTTTAGTAATTCTTCTTCTTGTCCCATTAATGGTGATTGTAACAACTTTTTTGGTTCGTTGATAATTCCTTTCACAAGTTTTTTAGCAATCCTGGCACTAACCTTCTTTTCATAATACTCGTAAATTTTATCAATTTTATTTTCAGCAAATTACGACCAAATAATTTTCAAAGTCATTATTCGTATTTGGCTATAAGTTCAGAACTACTTTTAAATCGATTGTTTCTAAAATCAGATTCAGATTTATCAATTCTTTTATTAAGTTCATCTTGATTCATAGGCTCAAATACCCGTTCGTCTGAAGCGTTTTTTTCTTTTTTCAAAATTTTTTCGAGACGTGAGACAGCTTCTTCACTTTGAAGTTTTAAAAATTCTTGTACAAATTCTATTTTTCGAGCTTCTAAATTCATTTTATTCAGCGTTTTATCAAAGATACAAAATTATCAATTTAATCTTCTGTTTTTCTTGAGTTGACGGGTTTCCCAGCTTGTTACCAACGCTTAAATAGAGCTAAGATAACACAAACCTTGCTGTACTTCGAGTTCGCTGTTCCAATAATACTGTTCTGCCTTTCAATAAGTCTGCAATAATCTGCTCTGTAAAATGGCGAATGGTAATCAAAGTAGCTCCTTCATTATACACTACTTTATAATTTTCTGAAACTTCTTTTCGCAACCGATTAATTTTAGATTCATTGTAATCAAAAGCTACGGTAAAGCTAATTGCAGAATTCTGTAAAATGTTAAATGACAGCCCGATTTTTGAAAAGAGTTGAAAAAGTTCCGATAGTTTTCTTTCGTCAATAAAATCAAAATCTCTTGAACTAAAAGAAACTAATATTTGATTTTCTTTATGAATATAGGATGGGATTTCATTGTCTCTTGATGAATCTCTATTTATTAAACTGCCTTCTGCTGCCGGATTCTTAAAAGATTTCACATAAAGCGGTATCTCTTTATTTTCAAGGGGCTTTATGGTTTTTGGGTGAATTACAGATGCGCCGTAATACGCCAACTCTACCGCTTCTTTATAAGAGATATTTTCAAGCTTTACAGTAGATTCGTAATGTTTAGGATCAGCATTTAGCATTCCCTCCACATCTTTCCAAATTACAACCTCTGTTGCATTTAATATGCTTGCAAATATTGCCGCAGAAAAATCTGATCCTTCTCTGCCCAAAGTGGTGGTGAAATTCTCAGAACTTGAACCAATAAAACCTTGCGTTATTATTACTGATTCGTTTAACGTCTTAAACTTTTGTTGAATTAACTGTTCTGTTTCCTTCCAATCAACTATCGCAGCCTGATATGTATTGTCCGTTCGAACAACATCTCTCGCATCTATCCAACTATTTTTTACCAATGTTGAGCTTAAATAGGCCGACAAAATTTTTGTTGACAAAAGCTCACCTAAGCCAATCAATTGATCATACTCAAACCCTGAAGTACCTATGGGTTCGTCTTCAATTTGCCACTCTGCTTCTACAAATGTATTGTGTAGCTCTTGAAAAATTGCTTCTTTTTTATTCTCAAATAAATTGTTGCAGATTTCAAAATGAAATGATTTGATTTCTTCTAACTTTTGAAAAACAGCTTCGCTTCTAGTTAAATGCAAAGTCAGCAATTCTTCTAAGGCATTGGTTGTTTTGCCCATTGCCGAAACAATTACAACAAGTTGATCACCTTTGTGACTTTCTATAATTCGGGCTGCATTTTTTACACCTTCTGCATCTTTAACCGAAGCTCCACCAAATTTAAATACTCTCATCCATTATAATTTAATATGCTCTAGTTGCTCTCTTGTGAATCTTCCATTAAACCAAGTTCCATCTAACTCCGCTTGATAAGATTTGTAAAAATCGATTGCCGGTGTATTCCAGTCTAAAACCTGCCATTCCATTCTGCCACTTTCCTTCTCTTTTGCAACTGCAATAACAGCTTCAAACAATGCCTTGCCTGCGCCTATGCCCCGCTTCGCTTTTGTAACCACTAAATCTTCTAAATACAAACATCTTCCCTTCCAAGTTGAATATTTTTCATAAAATAAAGCAATGCCAATGATTTGGTTATTTTGCTCTGCAACAAGAAGCTCATAAATGCTATTTTCTCCAAAACCATCAATCTCTAACTCTTCTAAGCTAATGGTAACCTCATTGGGCGCTTTTTCGTATTCAGCTAACTCTTGAATTAACTCCAATGTTCTCTTGCAATCGGTTTTGCGACCTTTGCGAATGACAAAATCCATGATTTTTAGTGCAAATTTAGTGATTGAACATTGAAATCATCTGAATTTTTGCAGTTTAGTAAACCTTTGAATTTTACGATATTTGTCGCCTTTAAGATAACTAAATCAAAATCGCCATGTCAGGAGTTAAAACACTCAGTGAGTTTATTATAGAAAAGCAAGATGACTTTCCGTTTGCAAGTGGAGAATTGACAAGATTGTTAAATGACATTGTAATCGCCTCAAAAATTGTGAATAGAGAGGTAAACAAAGCTGGCTTAGCTGACATTTTAGGCGCTACAACCCAAGAGAACATTCAAGGAGAAACTCAACAAAAGTTGGACGTTTTTGCCGACGACCAATTTATTGCCGCCTTAAAAAACGGGGGTGAAGCATGTGGAATTGCTTCGGAAGAAAACGATGATTTTCTGGCTTTTGACAGTCTTCGTTCTAAAAACGGGAAATACATTGTTGCTTTTGACCCACTCGATGGCTCTTCAAACATTGATGTGAATGTTTCAATTGGGACAATATTTAGTATTTACCGCAGAGTTTCTGAAGTGGGAACTTTAGCCACTGAGGCTGACTTTTTACAAAAAGGAGAAAACCAAGTAGCAGCAGGCTACGTAATTTATGGATCCTCTACCATGTTGGTGTACACTACAGGCAATGGAGTGAATGGCTTCACTTTAGACCCATCGATTGGTGAATTTTGCTTATCACATCCAAATCTAACAATTCCGAAAAATGGAAAAATTTACTCTATCAATGAGGGGAATTTAGCCTATTGTTCAGATGCAATAAAAAATTACATTGACTATTGTAAAGAAATAGATAAAGAAACGAAAAGACCTTATTCTGCGCGTTACATTGGCTCAATGGTAACCGACTTTCATAGGAACATGATTAAGGGAGGAATTTTTATTTACCCCGAAACAAGTAAAGCGCCCAATGGTAAATTACGTTTGTTGTACGAATGTAATCCTATGGCATTTTTAATGGAACAAGCCGGTGGCACAGCAAATACCGGTACTCAAAGAATAATGGAGGTAACACCCACTGAACTACACCAAAGGGTACCAACAATTATGGGTTCTGAAAAAATGGTTGAGAAACTATTAGAATTTTATAATTAGAGCGGTAGAATGAAACATTCTAAGTCTTTTTTTATTGGCTTTCTTTTTTGTTTATTTTTTCAGCAAACTCTACTTTCTCAGGAATTAATACCTGATAGTTTAACAGAGTTGGTGCAATCAGAAGAATTAATTAAACAAGCAAACGGCTGGCAAAAAACACTTGAATTTCATTACCAAAATGGCGATACGCTGAATTATAATTTTGCATCAAAACAGTTCAGACAACTACCTTTAAATAAACTTAATACGGGTGATTATAAAAAAGTAGTTAAAACGTACAGTTTATTTTTAAAAAAGTCGTTTCAATACAACATTGCCAAAAACTTTCTTGCAAAGAGAATTAAAGAGTCAAATAAAAATAATGAGCTTGAAAATAAAGCTGTTTTGCACCAATTAATGGCTCCCCACTACTTTCATAGTTTTGAATATGACAGCAGTCATTACCACATCGACCAAGCACTTGATTTACACGAAACGTTAGGCAACAATGATGAAGCAGGAAACCTGACCATTAACAAGTCAGGTATTTATTACGCAAAAGGAGATTATGAAGAAGCCTTAAAGTGGACTTTTAAGGCGTTGGAGATTTTTAAAACAGCACAAAATAAAGGAAAGCTGGCGATGAGCTACCTGCAGGTAGGAAACATTTTCTATTTTTTAGAAGATTTTGACCAGTCAATGCAGTACTATGAACTTGCGTTGGCAGGCTTTGAATCCCATGATGATACTCGTGGAGTTAATATTGCTCTTTCTAACATTGGTTTAGTAAACTTAGAGTTAAAGAAATATCGTACTAGTATTAATCAACAGCTTCGTGCAATAAAATACTTTAACCTGAACAACAGTGATATAAAAGCAGCAAATTCATACCTTTTTTTAAGCGAAGGTTACTTAGGTATTGAGAAATACGATAGCGCAACCTACTACAATAAACTAGCAATCAAAGCTAATAGAAAAACGAAATATGCTGCGGGAGTTTCCGAAGGGTTTTTAATTCAATCGAAAATATTTCAACGAAAAAATTATATGGAGAAGTCACTCCTAGCTGCTAATAAAGCCTATTCAATAGCTGACTCTATCCAACACTTTGAAAGCTTAAAAAGTGCCTCAGAGCAATTATCAAACATTTATGAAGCACTCGGGCGTATTGATAGCAGTTTCCACTATTTAAAGATTTACAATCAATTTGAAGACAGCTTAGACTTGGACCCTAAAGTTCTGAAAGAGTATGCTAAAAAGCACCAGTACCACATTGAACAGGTGGAATTTGAATTGTTACTAGAAAAGGAAAAAACAGCAATTCAAGAACAGATTAGTTCCAAAAAGGAACAACAACTTATTGTAGCTATTTTGGTAGCCTCTTTTGCCCTACTTTTATTAATTCTAGTTAGTGTATTCTTGTACAAAAACAGAATCCTTTCAGTAAAGCTAGCAAACAAACAACTAGAGGTAGAAAGAGAACTAAGAAAGAAAGAGTCACTACTTAATGAAATTCATCATCGGGTTAAAAATAACTTACAGGTAATTTCCAGCATGTTGAGCCTCCAAACTGAATACATTTCAGATGATAGAGTTCAAAAAGTTATTACCGACTGTAAAAGCAGAATTAATTCAATGTCATTAATTCATGAAAGTCTTTATAAAAAAACCGACGGCATTGAAGCTCCATTTAGCGAATACATTGAGGTTTTGGTGAACCAACTAATAGAAACCTATCAAGTTGACCGACTTAAAATAAAGGCCAATATGGATTTAGAAAAAATCAATTTAAATTTAGATGAATCTATTCCTTGTGGTTTGCTGATTAACGAAATTGTTTCAAATACCTTAAAACACGCTTTCCCAAAGGGCACAAAAGGGAAAATAAGTATCTCCTTGCGTAAAAAAGGCGATTTTATTCATTTACAAATAGCTGACAATGGAATTGGCTTTGAATCTGAAGATAAGGTAAAAAAACAAGATTCATTTGGTTTCCTGCTGATCGATACTCTGGTACTTCAGCTTGATGCGGAAATGGAGTGTACAAATGAAAATGGAGTACAGTACTTCATAAAGTGGAGGTCTATTTCGTAATATTATAGTATGGAATGGAGTAAAAACGCGCGTTATTGGTTAGCAATTATCGTATTAGCTTGCGTGGTTTACGTGCCAGGCTTAAGCAATTCATTCACCTACCTCGACGACCATGTTCAAGTGGTTGAAAACCCTTTCGTGCGTTCGCTAAATTTCGAATCAATAAAAGGAATATTCACCACCTACTTTGTGGGAATGTATCAACCAGTTACTACAATAATTTACGCCGCAACAAATACATTTTTTGGAATGAAGCCGACAGCCTTTCATGGCTTGTCTCTTTTGCTTCACATTATAAACAGCTTTCTCGTTTTTAAATTGTTACGAAGTTTCCTAAAGTCAAATAACCTTCCCGTTGTGTTAACTGCTGTTTTTGTAATACATCCCATGCAGGTAGAAAGTGTCGCTTGGGTTTCAGCATTTAGCAACTTGCTTTTTTCGTTCTTTTTTTTGCTCGCATTTTGGTTTTACATCCGGTATAAAAATGAAGGAAATATTAAATTTTGGACCTACTGTTTGGTCTTGTTTATTTTGTCTTGCCTGTCTAAATCGGCGGCGGTTATTTTCCCAATTGTTCTATTTGCTTATGATTATTTCAGCTCGGCGAAATTTGAATTAAAACTCTTCTTTCAAAAAATTCCGTTTCTACTTATATCGCTCATTTTTGGAATTGTCACTCTATTGGGGAGAGAAACTGCGGGGCACTTATCAGACTTAAGCGCGGCTTTTAGTTCAATAGATCGAGTTTTCTTGGTGTCTAATTCTTTTCTTTTTTATCCCATTAAATTTCTCCTTCCGTACCCACTTTCTGCATTTTACCCCTACCCTGAATTAACCGATGGTCACTTGCCTTCTCTGTTTTACCTCAGCCCCATTCTCCTTATAGTCATCGCTTTAGGACTTTTTAAGGTTAGAAACAAAAAACTGATTATTTTTGGTTCTTTCTGGTTCATCATAACCATATTTTTAGTGCTTCAATTTGTACCGTTTGGCAACCAAATAACCACCGACCGTTACATTTACTTACCTCTATTTGGGTTGTTGCTCATTTTAGGATCGGCACTACAGAAGGTAAAAGAATCTAACCTTTTAGTAGCAGCTGTAATCCCAATTTTTATTTTAACCACCACTTCTTTTCAACGCGTTCAAATATGGCAGAACGACCAAACATTATGGGAATCTGTGATTGAAACGCACCCTACCGTATCTCAGGCCTACAATAACTTAGGCTCTTTCGCTCTAAAACAAAATCAAAGTCAGCAAGCATTCAATTATTTTAACCAAGCCATACAAATTCAACCCAACTATGCTGACGCCTATTCCAACAGAGGCAACTTGTACGCTCAAGCCGGAAATTCAAGTGCTGCCATAAAAGATTTTGACACAGCAATACGCTTAAGACCACATGCTGATGCGTACTTTAATCGAGCGAATGAATTCTCTAATCTCAACCGCTTAAACGAAGCCATTTCTGATTATTCTGAAAGCATTAAACTTGATCCTCGAGCAGATTCATACACCAACAGAGCCTTTGCATACCTGAAAATACAAAAGGTAACATTAGCACAACAAGACCTCAAAAAAGCTCAACAAATTAACCCAAGGTATGCCCGAGCCTATTTTTTAGAAGGAATAATTGAACAAAACATAGGAAACAAAAACGCCGCCTGCAGTGCTTTTTTAAAAGCTGCCAACTTAGGCGAAGCGAATGCAAGAAAAACATACAACCAGAATTGCAATTAAGCTAAAACCCCTCTCACCATTCGATCTCTACCGTAAATATCTTCCCGTAATTCTACTTGTTCAAACCCACCGTTTTCTAGCAATTCAACACATTCTTTGCCTAAATCTTCGTGAATTTCCCAATAAAGAATCCCTTTTGGTTTAATCATTTGCGGCGCAATTACAATCATTCGTTTATAAAATAACAGCGGGTCGTCACTTTCGGGCGCTAAAGCAATAACAGGTTCGTATTCAATTACGTTTTTATCTAAGCCTTCCAATTCCTCTCGTTTCACATAAGGCGGATTACTCACCACAATGTCATACAATTGATTCGGAATTTCAGTCAAAATATCGTGCACATCAATCCTTACTTCGGCTTCTAGCAACCTCGCATTTTTTATTGCCGTTTGCACGGCTTTTTCAGAAACCTCAGTGGCATCAACTTTAGAGAAACGGCCTTCTAGAAATAAAGTAATTGGAATACAACCGCTTCCCGTTCCAATGTCAAGAATACTTTTACCCTCGGTTTCTTCTCGCTCTAAAATCCATTGCACCAATTCTTCTGTCTCGCTTCGCGGAACAAGCACTGATTCATCCACAAAAAACTCCCGCCCATAAAAAATGCTCTGATTAATAATATAGTCAATCGGTTTGTTCAGCTTCAATTCTTCCATTGCCGAGCTCAACTGCACAAGTTTTTCTTTAGCAATAGACTCTTGCGCATTCATGACCACCTGCGCACGATTATAGCCTAAATAAAAATCAAATAGTATAGAAAGGTGGTTTTTGAGTTCACTTTCGTTGAATTGATTTTGAAAATCTAACTTAAAATGGTTTGAAAACTCGGCTATTGTCATAGAAAGAATACGCTTATATAATTCTGTGAAGTTATCAAATTATCTACTTTTGGTACTGTGAAAAAATCCGATGAAACTTACATCCAACGGGCGCTGCTATTGGCTAATCTAGGAAAGTTTGAAACCTCTCCAAATCCAAGAGTTGGGGCTGTAATTGTGCACCAAGGAAAAATTATTGGAGAAGGTTTTCACAGAAAATACGGTCAACCCCACGCCGAAGTGAATGCTGTTGCATCGGTTCATGACAAAAAATTACTGAAAGATGCAACCATATTCGTGACACTTGAGCCTTGTTCGCATACTGGCAAAACTCCGCCTTGCGCCGATTTATTGATACACCATCACTTTAAAAGGGTAGTTATTTGCAACAAAGACCCTTTTGACGAAGTGAATGGGAGCGGAATCTTGAAACTTGAGCGCGCGGGAATTGAAGTTGAAACCGGAGTTTTAGAAGAAGAAGGACGAACGGTAAATCAACGTTTTTTTACTTTTCACGAAAAGAAGAGGCCCTATATTATTTTAAAATGGGCGCAAAGTGCCGATGGCTTTATTACTGACAATAAAAAAGAACAAACGTGGATTACTGGTTCACTTTCTAAGCAACTGGTGCACAACTGGCGCGCAGAAGAAGCTGCGATTTTAATTGGAAAAACCACAGCGTTGGTTGACAATCCAGAACTAACAACAAGAGAAGTTGAGGGTAAAAACCCTACTAGAATAGTAGTTGATGAAAATTTATCAATTCCTGAAGAAGCGCTTATTTATTCGAAGGAAGCACCCACCATTGTGCTGAACGTGAAAAAATCAAAGAAAGAAGAGCACGTTGAATACATTGCCTCAAACTTTAGGGAAAATTTAGCGCAGCAGGTTGCGAAAATTTGTTTCGAAAGAAATTTACAATCTCTTATCGTTGAAGGCGGAACAAACATACTTGAACAATTTATACATGCTTCGCTTTGGGACGAAGCAAGGATCTTCAAAGGACAAGCTATTTTTAAGCACGGCATTGCAGCACCTAAAATAAACGGCACAGTTGTTCATCATCAACACATTCAATCAGACGAGCTAACCGTACTAAGAAACCTATGATTTATTTAATTCTTAGCATTTTATGCTCTGCGGCTATTTTTATAATTTTCAAATCTTTTGAACGATTTAAGGTCAATACCTTTACTGCTATTGTAATCAACTACTTTATTGCAGGGGTTACCGGTTTTGCGACCTTAGGAGAAACTCCTTCTTTTACAAAAATTGCCTCTGCTCCTTGGCTTATGAATAGTTTGTTTTTGGGAGTTGTATTTATTTCTCTGTTCAACATTATGGCAGTTACAGCTCAAAAATTAGGAGCTTCAGTAGCATCCATTGCCAACAAAATGGCGTTGATTATTCCTGTGAGCTTTGCCATCTTCTATTACCAAGATGAAGTAAATGCAATCAAAATTATAGGAATTGCCCTTGCTCTGTTGGGTGTTTATTTGTCCACGTATAAAACTAAGGTTGAAGGGCACAAAATTGACAAGAAGCTGCTTGTAATCCCGGTTATTTTATTTCTAGGTTCAGGCTTCATTGATACCTTTTTAAAGTATAACCAAGATGCTTATTTGAATACCAATTCGTTTGATGCAAAATTGTTTCCGGCCTTGACTTTTTTGACCGCATTTACAATTGGAGTTGTTGTAATGCTAATCGATAAATCAAAACGGAGCTTTAGTAAAAACACGTTGATTGGAGGTGTCATTCTCGGAGTAATTAATTACGGATCTATCTTTTTCTTAATTCAAATTTTCAATCAAACTACGCTAGAAAGTTCAGTGGTTTTCCCGATTAACAACATGGGTGTTGTACTGGCCACCGCCTTAGCCTCTTTGCTCCTTTTTAAAGAGCAATTTTCACTCAAAAACAAGATTGGCATCTTCGTTTCTCTTCTAGCGTTAAGCCTTATTATTTTCTCAGTATGAGCACCTTTAGAACCATAAAGAAAACAAGCACTTCTTTTTTTAAAGAAAAAGGAAGCAAGTTTTATGGTTATGCCTTTCCCATTAATAGCAAGGAAGAGGTAAAAGAGTGTTTGGAAAAAATTAAAGAAGAACACCCAAAAGCAAGACACATTTGCTCCGCCTTTTTAGTTGGAACGGGAGACCAAGAATACTACATTGCCAATGATGACGGAGAACCTGCAAATTCAGCAGGAGCGCCAATTTTAGGTCAAATACGTTCAGCAGGAATAACGAATACTTACATTGCAGTTGTGCGCTATTTTGGAGGAACTAAATTGGGCGTAGGTGGCTTAATACAAGCCTATAAGTTGGGCGCCGCACTTGCGTTACAAGAAAATGAAATTATTGAAGTTAAGCCCCAAGCTACCCTAAGATTTAAAATTGGGTTTGATTTAATGGGAACGATTTTGCCCATTATCGATAAAAACAATTTAGATTCTACTATTGAAAACACGGTGGACGGAATGCTGATTAGCCTAACCTTCAACGAAAAGGATGAAGCTAGAATTAAAGGGCTATTTGAGAGATGGGTAAGAGTTTAACTCAACTACCCCCTCTTTAGCAATTTCAACACATCTTCTTTTTTAATGAGTCCAAATAAAATACTAGACACAGCAAAAAATCCAAGAATTAAAATACCGTGAATTCTAAAATCTGAAACATAATTTTTAGAAAAGATTGCTGTACCTACTCCTAAAATAACAATGGCACTGTGCTTTAAAATAAACGAGAATTCATACTGTAGCTTGAAAATCTTTTTGGTAAGAATAATTTGAGCAAAAATTACAAAAGCCTGAGTGGCTAAGGTTGCAACCGCGGCACCATATGCTCCATATTTTGGAATAACTACCCAGTTTGTTCCGAAATTTACAGCAACTCCAATGAGCGAGACAATGTTTAATTGTTTTAAACTGCCATTTGCTGTTAACAAGGTTCCATATATATAGGTTAAGGCAATTCCTACAAATGAAATCATAAGCACAGGAAATATTTCCGCCGCCTCCAAAATTTGATCTTCAAACAAAATGGCCATGATTTCTTGAGAATACAGCACACAAACTACCGCCGCTGCCACAGAGGGAATAAAAACCAAGTTGAAAGCTGTTTTTAGCAATTTAGAAATTGATTCGTTTAGCTTAATCATTCTCGAGAAAATAGGTAGCAACAAACCGGCAAACAAATAACCAAACATGTTAAACCCTTCAAACAATTTGTAGGATTTGGCATAAATTCCCGCCTGCATCCTGCCATCGGGAAGCATTCGTTCAATCATAACTCCATCCAACCGATAATAGAAGGACATTAAAAGCACCAACAAGGCAAAAGGCAGACTTTGCTTTAGAATAACCCGGAATAATTTCAAATCAATTTTCATTCTAAAAAATTTGGCTTGGCCATAAACCAAAACAAACGCTACCAAGCCAGTTATTAAATAGGCCCAAAATTGAGCGTAAACAAACCATTCAATTACAAAATTTTCACCAAAAGAGCTACTCCAAAGCAACACACTACAAAGCACAATCATAAATACCCTGTCCATAATAGAAAGAATCCCTTCTGTTTTAAATAAGTGCAAACCAGATATATTGGATCTTAGATACAAAATCATAGAAGCTAGAACCTGATTTACCCCCAAGATCAATAGCAACCAAAAAACGCGACCCTCGTAACCCACAATTAAACCAAACAATAGCGTTGCGAGCATATACACCATTGCTAAAATTAGTTTAACATTAAAAATACCTGAAAAGTAGCGCCTTAACATGTGCGCATGTTGGGCAATGTTTCGGTTGTTATAGTTGGTTATTCCAAAGTCGAGAATGATATTTAAAAGGATACTAAAACTAAAAACAGAGTAATACAACCCATATTCATCCGCTCCAACTCTATTTTGTACTGCAACATCAATTCCTAAAATCCAAAAAGGTTTAACTAAAATATTTAGAAAAACAATGAATATGAGATTATTAATAAATTTTCGTTGCATTTGAAATCGAAAAATAAGTGAGAACAAAGTAAAGCAATCGAATTCGTATGAATTCTATTAGAGGAACGTATATTTGCAGCCCTTATTTTGAAGCATGAAAATGACGGTTGAGCAGTTTTTTGACCTTTTTGTAGAAGAGTTAAAAAACAACGAAAACTTACAATACTATTACAAGTACTTAGAAAATCCATCGAAATTCGAATTTCGTAAGGCTTACTTCTGCCAACGCTTGCAATACATTGCAGACAACATAACAGACCCAAGCTTACGAATATGGGACTGTGGATGTGGGTTTGGAACTACGGCTATTTTTCTATCTATTAATGGAATTGCCTCACACGGGACTACACTAGAACATTACATTCACCAAATACCGAAAAGGCTAGAATATTGGGGTCAATTTGGTGATGTTAGTAAGTTCACTTACTCATACGAGAATATTTTTGACCATAAATTTGCAGCGAATAGCTACGATTTAATCATTATTCAAGATACGTTGCACCACTTAGAGCCTCTAGACGAAGCGCTTCGAGTGTTACACAATGTGCTCAGCGAGAATGGCAAGTTGCTCATTATTGAAGAGAATGGAAACAACATCATTCAAAACCTTAAACTGTACAAGCAAAGAGGGAGTAAAAGAATTATTGAAATTTACGATGAGAGCCTGAAAAAGAACATTTTACTTGGCAATGAAAACATTCGAAGTTTAGATACTTGGCAAAGAGCTTTTCAAAAGGAAGGATTTAACATTGAAAAAGATACCGTTCAATACATTCGTTATTACTTGCCATTTGCATTTCCAAACAAAAATGCAAAAGAGAGAGTAGAAAAAGAGCAAAAAATTTGGAAGAAGAATAACTTCCTAAAAGAGTATTTCTTTTTTGGAATCAACTACATGGTAGAAAAAGCATAATTTCATTCAATGAAAATTGCCGTTAATACCAGACTTTTGGTTCCAGATAAAATGGACGGCATTGCTCGATTTTCTTATGAAACTTTACAATTAATTACAGCAGCTCACCCAGAGGTTCAGTTCACCTTCATATTTGATAGAAAGGTTGATCATGAGAGTTTCCAATTTCCAAAAAATGTAGACTTTGTGAGCATTGGTCCTCCTGCACGTCACCCCATTTTATGGTATATCTGGTTCGAAAAAAGCCTAAAAAATTATATTAACACGAATAAATTTGATTTATTCTTATCGCCTGAAGGTTGGGTGCCACCAAAACTAAACTGCAAGAGTTTAGCGGTAATGCACGACCTCAACTTTGAACATTACCCAGAAAACATCATTTGGAGTCATCGAAAGTACCTTTTGCACTACTTCCCAAAATTTGCCAAACGAGCTACTCGAATTGCAACCGTTTCAAAATACTCTAAAAAAGACATTGAAAACTGTTACCACATTCCTTCAAATCAAATTGACGTGGTGTACAATGGTGCAAATGATGTTTTTAAGCCGGCAACGAGAAAAGAAAAAATAGCATTTAAAGAAGAGCACACTTCAAACAGTGACTTCTTCATTTTTATAGGCACCATTCACCCTCGAAAAAACCTAGAGCACTTATTGCTGGCTTTTGACAAGTTTAAAGCAGGTGATCAAAACAAGGTTAAATTATTGGTTGTAGGCAATAAAAAATGGTGGCCAAAGGAATTGGAAAGAACGTTCCAATCCATGAAGTTTAAACAAGAAGTTTACTTTATGGGCAGACTTACTGATGAAGAACTCTCTAAAGCATTAGCAAGCTCCTTAGCACTTACTTACCTCCCCTATTTCGAAGGTTTTGGAATTCCAATTTTAGAAGCTTTTCAGGCTGAAACTGCAGTTATTACCTCTACGGTTACATCTATGCCTGAAGTGGCTGCTGATGCTGCAATTTTATGCGACCCCAAGAATGTTGAAGAAATAGCAAATGCCATGCAGTTGATTGCTAGTCAACCCGAGAAAAGGGCTGCTTTAATTGAGAAAGGGAAATTGAGAAAAAATGATTTTTCTTGGCAAAAAAGCGCTGATTTATTGTGGAGTAGTATTGAAAAGACATTAAACTCTTGAGACTAAAAAACCATTATACCAAGGGATTAGTAGAAGTTGGCTGCGATGAGGCTGGACGAGGTTGCTACGCCGGCCCTGTTTATGCGGCGGCAGTTATTTTAGATCCAAAAAAGCGAAATAACGCCTTAAATGACTCCAAGCAACTCAGTAAAAAAACGAGAGATGAACTTCGATTGTGGATTGAAAAAAATGCAATAGCTTGGGCAGTTGGTGTAGTTTCTGCAAAAGAAATTGACGAAATAAACATTCTTAACGCCTCTTTTTTAGCCATGCACAGGGCATTGGATCAAATTGAAGTAGATTTTGACCATTTATTAATCGATGGCAATCGTTTTACACCTTATCATTTTGTGCCGCATACGTGCATTGTAAAAGGCGATGGTAAGTACAAAAACATAGCAGCTGCTTCTATTTTAGCCAAAACCCACAGAGACGAATACATGCAGGAAATTGCGAAAGACTTTCCCATGTACGATTGGGCAAACAACCAAGGTTATGGCACACTCAAGCACAGAAACGCATTAAAAGAATTTGGAATCTGCGAACATCACCGTAGTAGCTTTAACTTGTTTCGTGAATCGAAACAGTCAACCTAACAGAGCTTTCTTGCATTTTAAAAAACAAGCTTCTCTTAAAAAATCTTAAAATACTACATTTGACATACTAACTTCAAATTTCTGTAGATGAAAAATATTTTTAAACCGATAGTATTAGTTATTGCTATTTCAATGGGACTTTATGCTTGTACAGAAGACTATTTTGAATTTGACAAGGTGAAACTAGGTGAGTGGAATCCAAACTTGGCTATTCCATTAATGAGTTCTAACTTGAGCTTAGCTGACATTGTAATTCGACAAGATACCAATGGAGATATTTTTACCACTCCAAACGGAGGATTAGAAATTGTATACAGAAGTTCAGTTCTTTCTTCGGATACCTCAACGGTAATCAACATTCCAACCGAGAACTTTAAAGATACGTTTACGGTTGCGAAAGCTTCAGGAGGCGCGTTGCAATTTATTCCACCAGGTCCACCTTTCAACAATGGTCAAAGGTTTGATTACGCAGCACCAACAGAGTTAAAAATAATTGACGGAAGCCGATTTGATATAATTGTTGACAGTATGACCCTAAAGTCAGGAACATTGGCCTTCACCTTAGAAAACTCATTTCCTTATGACATTGATATTGAAGCAAAATTTAGAACGTTCACCGATGCAAATGGAGATACTTTAGTATTGAATTATACACTCCCTGCTGCTAACCCTGACTCAACCATTCGGTCCCAATCTATAGATTTAGCAGGCTATCAAGTAAACCTTTCTGAAGACAAAGACGGTAATCCAGCGGACAACACACTTCCTATTGACATAAAATATTCGATGCAACTGATTAGCGGAGTTGCAAGTGAACCTGAAGATCGGTTAGAAATGTCTGGAGCAATAACAAACATTGATTTTAAAGAATTTTATGGTTCGCTTGGCAGTAATCCACTTGCATTGGAAAAAGATAGTATAGCCATAGATTTTTTCAAAAACTTTCAAGAGTTTAGAAAAGAAGATTTTTTTATATCCAGACCATCTTTAAAATTAATTGCTAAGAATAGCTTTTCTTGTCCAATGCAATTCGAATTTCTTTACCTTAGGGCTGTTAATCCAAACAGAAATCCTAGTGATATTGAATTAATCATTCCTGATAGCTTGGCACCCTTAACAATTGGGTTTCCTGAAAAGTATGGTATGGTAGAAACACCTTTCACCTTAACTAGGGATAATAGTAATATCGATACTATTCTTTCACATTTGACCAAGGCGATTGCTTTCGATGCTGAAGCGCAGTTTAACCCAGACGGCATTCCTCCGAGAAATGGAGAACGTAGAAATTTTATTACCGATACCAGCGATTTAGGTTTGGATTTAGAATTTCGAATCCCGTTCGAAGGAGAAGCGCAAGGGTTTTTCGTAGAAGACACTATTGATGTGTTGCTGGATCAAATTAGCGACTTAACCGATGGAACGCTCCGAATTTATGCTGAAAATGGGTTCCCCATGGATGTTGACTTACAACTAACTTTTTTAGACAGTAATAATGTCGAACTTGAAAAGTTAATTCTACCCAGTAATCCAATTTACTCGAATGGCTATGGCATGCTTTTACCATCGGCACCCACCAAACAAGTGAACGGACTATTAGAAGCTGAAGGGTTTAGTACAAAAATTACAGATATCAGTATTGATAGACAGCGATTGGGTAGAATTGCCAGAGGCACAAAAGTTGCCCTTTCTGCGAAGTTGTCTACAAGTACTACAGGAGGAAGTTCAAATGTTGGATTCAATTCTGCAAATAGGTTAAACATTATCATTTCTCTTAACTCAAGCATTAGCATAGATTAATAGACAAAGACATGAAAAATCAACTACTAACACTCTGCTTTTGTCTTTTAGTGTCAATCGCAGCAAAGGCTCAACAAGATTTAACGTTATTCAATTTCAACGACATACCACAGTCTTCCTATTCCAACCCTGCAAATCAGTTCAATGGCAAGTTTTTTATAGGACTTCCTGCAATATCATCTTCATACTATAGTATTAGCAACAGTGGTTTTGCTTATTCAGATTTTATAAAAAAAGACGGGGATTCTCTGCGATTGGATTTCAATTCTATGATTGCTGAATTGGAAGAAACGAACTTCTTATCGTTTAACACGAAAATAGATTTGCTTTCTTTTGGATTTAAACTTGGAGAGAAAACCCAATTACTATTCAACATTACTGAAAATGTAAACTTGAGGTTCAGCTACACGAAAGATATAGCAACCTTTATTCATAAAGGAAATGGAAGTTTGGCTTTTCAAGACAACAGGGCAAATTTTAATGGCACCTGTTTTTCAGCTAATTACTATAGAGAATATGGCGTAGGAATTTCTCATCAATTTGGAAATAGAATGAGAATGGGCGCTCGCTTTAAATACCTATATGGCATCGCTAATTTAGATTCTAGAAGAAGTGACCTAAAGCTTACTACAGACCCGAATACCTATGCACTAACAGCCAATGCAGATGTTCTTATCAATACATCTGGTTCGTTAGACAGCTTGGGAGATCAAAGTGGATTTATTTCAGGAAACGACAACCATGGCTTTGGAATTGACCTAGGTATGAATTATGAACTCACCAAAAAATTAAGCATAAATGCAAGCGTAATAGACTTAGGGTATATTGATTGGGGTTCAAATGTTACAAATTACAACATTGACAAAGGCCAATATTATTTTGATGGAATTGAGATTGATGCATTTTCTCCGCAAGACGATACAACAGGTACTTCTGCCTTTGATCGTGTTGCCGATTCATTAGAGTCTGCTTTTAATGTAAAAGAGACGAATGAAGGTTACACTACACCACTTGTTGGAAGATTCTACGTTGGGGCCAACTATAAGTTAGGGGAAAAGGCTGTTATTGGCGGACTAATTCAGAGTGAATTCTTCAAAGGTAGTATCAGACCCTCTTTCACTGCTAGCGCTAATTACAAGTTAACAAAATGGATTGGCCTTGCAGCATCTTACAGCATGATTAACAGAAGTTTTAACAACTTGGGAGTTGGAATAAACATCAACCCGGGCCCGGTTCAAATTTATGTGGTGAGCGACAACGTAATGAGTGCTTTTCAACCTCAACATGCAAGACATGCGCAGGTGAGGGCAGGAATTAATTTAATATTTGGAAGCGAAAAGGTGAGAGAAATCAATCCTTCATTCGATGGAGTTATTGACTCTAAACGTCCGAAAAAAGAGAAAAAAGCGAAAGAGGGAAAAGAAATAAAGGAGATCAAACAAAATGAGCCAGAAGTAACCCCATTTGTGCCAGATACAACGAAACCTGACACCATTATGGGACCGAAAAAACCACATACTCCTGAAGAAAAAATGGATAGTGTTATTCAGAAAAAAATGGACTCTGTAAACCTAAAGGTAGATTCCGCAAAAACAGAAAGTGGAAAAACAATTATTGAAGCGGTTGAAGAAAATAAGGAGAAAATAAAACAACAAACTGATTCAATAAAACAAACTGAGGCTGAGAAAACCAAAAGTGCTGAAAAAGAAATGAAAGCTCCGGTGATTGATCCATCTCCTGAAAAGGTAAAAGCTGACAGTATTCAAAAACCAATTGAAAATATGGTGAAAGCGGTTGAGGAAAATAAGGAGAAAATAAAACAACAAACTGATTCGATAAAACAAACTGAAGCTGAGAAAACGAAAAGTGCTGAAAAAGAAATGGAAGCTCCGATGATTCATCCAACTCCTGAAAAGGTAAAAACTGACAGTCTTCAAAAACCACTTGAAAATTCGGTGAAAACTGTGGAACAAAAAGTGAGCGAAGCACCATCGAAAATAGATTCTACTCTAACAACTCCCGTCGATTCAACGAAACTGAATTCGGTAATAAAAACAGGAGCTACTCCCGTTGAAGAAAAAGCAAAGGAAATAAATGTAAAGTCTGATTCAATTCCTTCACCAGCTCAATCAGTTCCTAAAAAAGAAGAGCCTGTAACTGAGCCTCAATAAAACCTAACTTTCAGAAACCTTAAAGAACCGGCTTTAGCTGGTTCTTTTTATTTTTACAACATGACAAACAAACCTATTATTTACTGTATTCCCGGTTTAGGGCTAGATCATAGATTGTTTAGCAAATTGTCTATTGAAGGGGCTGAACTTAAGTTTTTGGATTACATGCAACCGATAGAAAAAGAATCTATTTCAGATTACGCGAAGCGGCTTGCTGATAAAATTGAAGATGATACATTCTCTATTTTAGGGATGAGTTTGGGCGGCATTTTAGCAGTAGAAATTTCAAGAATAAAAAAGGTCGAGCACCTCTTTTTAATTTCAACCGTAAAAAATAAAAGTGAAGTCCCGAGTATTTTCAAATACATGGACCTCCTTCCTACCAAAAACAAGACCGCCTCAAAGTTAGCCATTGATGCCAGTGTTGCTTTTAAACCCTACTACGACAAGTCGGACGAGGCGGGCAATAAATTGTTTGAAGCGATGATTCATGCTGCAAGCCATGAGCAGCTGGCGTGGGGAGTGAAAGAAATAGCGGCTTGGAAATTTGATGAAAAATTGGAATGCCCTTTTTACCATATACATGGAACAGCCGATTTGATTTTTCCAATCAAAAATATTGACCAAGCAGAAACCCTAAAGGGCGCAACTCACTATATGGTGTACAACAACGCTGCTGAAGTCTCTAAACGAATAGAGGCGAGAATAAAACTTCTCGCCTCCACTTATTAAATTTATTTAGAAAGAATATTACTATCCGATTGCCTCTACTGCCGCTTTTGCTGCATCGTAATTTGGCTCGTGTGTAATATCATCTACCTCTTCTTTGTAGGTAATGTTATTGTCTTTATCTAACACTAACACCACTCTTGCAAAAAGACCTTTTAATGGTCCATTTGTCATTTCTACATTGTACTGACTTGCAAAATCATTGTATCTAAAGTCAGACGCATTGATGATGGTTTCTAAGCCTTCTGATGCACAAAAACGCTTCATAGCAAATGGCAAATCTTTAGAAATCATTAAACCCACCGTATCTTCTCTACCTTCCATTTGCTCATTGAATGCTTTCGCCTCCATTTGACAAATTCCTGTATCTAAACTAGGTACAATAATTAATACTTTTTTCTTTCCGTCAAAGTCAGCTAATGAACCTTCGCTTAAATCATCTTTAACAAAAGTAAAGTCAGCTGCTTTATCTCCAACGTTTGGAATTGTTCCACTTACTTCAATTGGGTCTCCTTTAAATTTTATGTTGCTCATAGTTTTAGTTGTTTTTGTTCTTATAACAGCAAATTTGAGTAGCTGTTCATTTGTATAAAATTACAATAACTAAGGTGAAATGGACGACTATTTAGGCATCAATTTAGGATTAACTTAGCAACAAAACCAACTAAATGAAATCTCAGCAACTTAGCTTCACCAATAAAAACGGCTACCAATTAAGTGCACAAATTGACTTTCCTGTAGATCAAAAACCTAGCGCCTTTGCCATTTTTGCACATTGCTTTACCTGTTCCAAAAATTTATTAGCCATAAAACACATAAGCCGTGGGTTAACTTCAAAAGGAATTGCAGTATTGTTATTTGATTTTACTGGTTTAGGCCAAAGTGAAGGAGATTTCGAAAGCACCGCTTTTACCTCTAACATTCAGGATGTTTTTGCAGCGGCCGATTTCTTAACAGAAAATTATGAAGCTCCAAAAATTATTATTGGCCACTCGCTTGGAGGAGCGGCTGCCTTATTTGCTGGCTCGCAATTGGATTGTATTGAAGCAGTAGTAACCATCGGTGCGCCGTTTGACCCCTACCACGTTACCAAGTTACTTTCAGAGAAAATTGACGACATCAAAAAAACTGGCAAGGCAACGGTGAACATTGGCGGCAGACCCTTTACCATTGCAAAAGGGTTTATTGATGACTTAGAAAATCATGAACCCGAAAAGGTGGCGAAAGAGTTGCGAAAAGCCTTGTTAATTCTTCACTCTCCACAAGATACCATTGTTGGAATTGAAAATGCGGCGAAAATTTATTCGGCTGCTATTCACCCTAAAAGTTTTATTTCGTTAGACGGTGCAGATCATTTGCTAAGTACGAGAGCAGATTCAACTTACGCCGGAAATATGATTGCTGCTTGGGTAGAAAAATACTTAAACCCTGATCAGAAAAAGGAAGTGCTAAAAAGCCAAAGTAAAGTAGTTGTGCAAACCGACGACGAAAGTTTTACCACACAAATTAAGGCAGGTAATCATCACTTAATAGCAGATGAGCCGGAAGAAGTTGGGGGCAACGACCTTGGCCCTACTCTTTACGACTTGCTGAGTGCGAGTTTAGGTGCTTGCACTTCCATGACTTTGCAGATGTATGCAAAGCGGAAGAAATGGGACTTACAAGAGGCGATTGTTCATGTAGACCATCATAAGGATCACGCTCAAGATTGTGAAACCTGCGAGAAATCAAGTGCAAAAATTGATCACTTTACGAGAAAAATTGAAATGATTGGCGACTTGGATGAAACCCAAAAACAACGGCTAATGGAAATTGCCGACAAATGCCCGGTTCATAAAACCTTGCATTCGGAAATTAAAGTAATTACTAAATTAAAATAGATTGAAAAACTTATTTCTTCTTATTTCATTATTCTGGATTTTCTTCAATGCTTCTGCTCAAGATAAGTACTTTAATCAGCTATTCTATGTAGATTTTTATCCTACATTGGCGGAAGATAGCCTTTTCAGAGGACTTGACAGCTCCATATTGAGAATGACGAAACCGTTAACCTTTTTTCGTGAGAATGCACCGTTAACGCAAACTGAGTTCAAGCAAATAAGAAAAGAACTAAAAAATTCTCCAAAAATTTTAGCTGATACAAACACCGCTTACAGGATTTACTTTGTCGCATTTAATGGATTTACAAATTTTAGCATATTTGGGTTTGGTAAAAACTATGATAAATACACGTATATCAATGGACCTGACACATCAATAAAAATAGGAATTGAGCCTGCATTCTATTTGAGGCTAATAGATTACCAAAGTATCTTCCCATCAGAAACCACCCTTCTGCTTAAACGAACTTTAATAGATTGCTTTAAAAGATCTTTCCCGATTTATAGAAGTCCAAAGAATCCTGAAAAACTGATTCCTTTTGTCGATTCTCCCTTAGACTCAAATACAATGGTAATTTTGGACAGTTACTTTAGCGCTATTTCTAAAAAGTATTTAAGAGATTACAACAAATTAGAGTTTTATCTAGATCCAACAGATTCCTCTAGGTTAGCTTCAAATGACCAAATAGAATCAATTACCAGCATTGCTTATAAAGAAATTTTAAATGACGAAGAGCACGGAGAAATAGAACATTCATACAATTCTCCCATTCTACCATCCGAGATTCTGTTTTCCTTAAAATTTAAAGAGATACCGATTCAAGAAAATAAAAAAGAAGATTACCATTGTTTGTGGATTGGAATTGAATTAGACTTCATCGGACTTAATTATATAAAAGATACAACAGAAAATACTTTGTGGCGTAAGAATAGTGATATTTCTAATGAGCATGAAAATCATATTATTAAAAACATATTCGAAATGTATTACTATCGTTCAATCTGGAGACAAATCAGTGAAAAGAGAATTGACATTTCAAAACAAATATCAAATATTTTGAAGGCGAATAATCGGAAATAAAGAGTTGATTTAATTAAAAAAACTGATCATTAAAATTTACCAAATATAATTTTTCGGTTGCTCTAGTAACGGCGGTGTACAGCCAACGAGCATATTCCGTATCTAACATTTCTTCCGTAAGGTAACCTTGGTCTACAAAAACGGCTTTCCACTGCCCTCCTTGTGATTTGTGGCAGGTTACTGCATAACCAAATTTCACTTGTAGTGCATTAAAATAAGGGTTCTTTTTGAGCAACTCCATCTTTACTCGCTTGTTGGTTACCTCAGCATAATCATCCATTACCGTTTCAAACAAGCGTTGGCTGTCTTCTTTGGTAAGCGAAGGAGCTTCAGAATGAATGGAATCAAGCAACAACTTCACATCTATGGGTTGTAAAGTAGGATAGTCAATTAACCGAACAGTGGCGTTTAAAAAGCGAAATCCATACAACTCTTCAATGTTACCCATTCCCATTACTTCAGCAACATCTCCATTGGCAATGAAACTTACCGGAGATTTTTCATCTAACCAGAAGTAATTGTTCTTCACCACCATCAGATAATCACCAGTGGCAATCTCGTTGTCCAAATCTTTTATTCGAACTCTAATTTGCTGGTTAAAAATATTCGCTCTTTTATTCGATCGAGTAATCACAATCGTATCATCTGCCCCGTATTTAGAAAAGCAAGTGTGCAATTCGTCTTCCAACTCTACTCCATCAATCCGTTTAATATCATCAAAATCTTTCAATTCAAATTTTATTTGCGGCTTTTTATCTTTGGTTTGGTTCCGAATAATGGTAGCGTTGTGTAAAATACCTGACTCTGAAGCTTGCCGCATAACTTGTGATAATTCAACTCCTTTCAGCTTCAAATAATAATTTGACATCAAATACTTCGGATCTAGGGCGGGGCTCAATAATTTACCTACAGGTGGCAACTGGGCAATGTCACCAATAAATACTAATCGACAATTCTTACTGGTGTACACATATTCAATCAAATCATCGAGCAAACTTTGTTCGTGCGCGCCACCATCAGAAATCATTGACGCTTCATCGATAATAAAGATCGTGTTGGTGTGGAGATTCGCTCCTAACTTAAAATGCGTTTGCCCGTCTTTTCCTCTTTCGCTTTGGTATATTTTTTTATGAATGGTAAAAGCTGGCTTCTTAGAAAAGTTAGAAAGCACCTTTGCAGCTCTTCCTGTTGGGGCTAATAAAACAGATTTTAATTGAAAGCTGGGAAAAGTTTTGATCATTGCGGCAATGGCAGTCGTTTTTCCCGTGCCGGCATAACCTCGTATAATAAAACCGGATCTTGCTGCGTTTTGAAACAGAAAACGTTCCATACGCTCCACTAAATCAACTTGGTCGGAAGTTGGAACCCCAGGTAAAAAACTATAAAATTTCTGCTGAAAAGCACTCATGAAAGCTACATATTCTTGTTTGGTAAATTTAACCTTATCGTAACAGATAAAGTCCTTCCAATAAAATCAAAAAAATGGTAGATTTGTGAGCTTAGAACTAAAAAAATAGGATTAATGAAAATCGGTATTCAAGCAGCCTTATTCGCAATAGCAATTGCACTAGCATATTTCATCTACGCAGGAATTCAAAACAAAATTGATTTCAGAGACATGGCACAACAAAGAAGAGAGGTTGTGCAGAATAGATTGCTAGAAGTAGTTGATGCTCAAAAGAAGTTCAAACAAGAAAAAGGCCGCTACGCTGCTAATTTTCCTGAATTAATCAACTTCGTGAAAAACGATTCGTTAACCATAATTAAAGCAATTGGCAACGTGCCTGATTCGTTAACAGAAGTAGAAGCGGTTGAATTAGGAATTGTTATTAGAGATACTTCATTAGTTCCTGCATCTACCATTTTCCCTTCTGATTTTTCTGTTGATTCACTAAGATATGTTCCGTTTAGCGGAGGAGATGAATTCAAAATACAAGCTGGTGTAATTGAAAAGAATAAAGTAAACGTTAACGTTTTTGAAGTTTCTACCACCTTAGAAAAAGTGTATAATGGGTTAAACACGAAAAACGAGGCGGTAAAATTAACTGACATTGTTAAAGTTGGCTCAATGAGCGAGCCTATTACAACTGGGAACTGGTAACCGAAACATGACGCTACCCCTTACCCCACAGCTTCGATTTTTTGACGAACGCTTTGGCGGAAAAACAGCTCAACTTAAGCACTTTTTGCACCTTAGTAGGCTCCAATTAACTTCGTGTTTCTTCGATGACGCAACTCAAACGTACATATCGTTTGAGCAATATGACTTTAAAAAAGCAGACGATTGGGTTGATGCGCTGAGAAATCTTGAAAAAATAATTCCACAACCGGAATACCAAACACAGAAAGATCTTCAGGTTTGCATTTCGAATAATCTTTATACCTTAGTTCCTCAAGCACTTTTCGAAGAAAAAGAACTAGAGACTTACCTGAGTTTTAATCATCCTATAGAAGAAAACCACCAACTTAAATTTCACTTCACCAAGTTGGAAAGTTTCGACGCAGTTATTGTTTTCGCCATTCCACGAAGCTTGGAGTTTATGCTGAAAGCAAAGTTACCTCCCTACAAATTATTGCATTTCGCTTCGCCTATTTTAGAGGCGGTTGGGTTGAGCAAACCAAAACCGAACGAACTTTTAGTTCATGTACAAAACGAGCAATTTGAAGTCATTTACGCACCCAACGGTAAACTGAATTTCTTTAACAGTTTTCAATATCAGAGCAAAGAAGACTTCATTTATTATTTGCTTTACGTAATGGAGCAACTTCAGTTGGAAAGAGAACAAAGCACAATTATCTTGGTAGGAGAGATTGAAAAAGATTCTGCCATTTTTAAATTATTGCATACCTACATTAACGAGGTTACACTTGGCGAAAAACCAAAAAATGTTGAATTCTCAGCAGTTTTAAGTCAACTAAACAATCATTCGCACTTTAGTTTATTTCATCAGCACTTATGCGGATAGTTAGCGGAACTCACAAAGGACGAAGATTTTCGCCACCAAAAGGGCTGCCAGTTAGACCTACAACAGACTTTGCCAAAGAAGGCTTGTTTAACATGCTGCGAAACAAAATTGAGTTGGAAGATACAAAGGTGCTAGATTTATGCGCCGGCACTGGCAACATGACTTTTGAATTCGCCTCCAGAGGTGCAAGTTCCGTTTTAGCCATTGACCAGCATGTTGGTTGCATTAAATTTATTAAAAAAGCAGCTGACGAATTAAAGCTAGATAGCATTACGGCCATTAAAGCTGATGTATTCAAATTTGTGGACAAGCTGACCCAACAATACGATATCATTTTTGCCGACCCGCCCTATGCATTAGAGGCCACAGCCAACTTGCCAACTTCTATTTTTAAGAAAGGATTACTCGCAGAAAATGGATTACTCGTAGTGGAGCATGGCAGAGAAACCTCGTTTGAAGAACATCCCAATTTCATTTCTACTAGAAAGTTCGGAAATGTTAACTTTACTTTCTTCGAAGAAAGTTAAACACATGAAAAAAATAGCCATATTCCCCGGTTCCTTCGATCCAATTACGTTGGGCCACACTTCTATTGTAAAAAGAGCCATACCCCTTTTCGACAAAATTATAGTGGCCATTGGGACCAACTCATCTAAACAATATATGTTTGATTTGCAGCAACGCAAAAAGTGGATTGAACAGTGCTTTGCAAATGAACCTTCTGTTGAAGTTGACATGTACCAAGGCTTAACAGTTGATTATTGCGAAAAAGTTCAGGCAAAATACATTCTAAGAGGGCTAAGAAATCAGCTAGATTACGAATACGAGCATACCATTGCTCAAATGAATCGTAAACTAAACGATGAGATTGAAACTGTTTTTATGTTTACTGAATTAGACTATGCCACAATAAATTCAACAACTGTGCGTGATATCATTCGCCACGGTGGAGATGCGAACCAGTTTTTGCCAAAAGAAATAACCCTCTAAACATGATTCGAAATACCTTACTTCTCTTTTTTACATTATTTATTGGTTTTCAATTGAATGCTGAAGAAACCGTAGTTCAAGGGAGCATAAAAGGGTTCGACTCAAAAACCATTAAAATTGGCGTATACAAAGATTACATCACCAACGAAAAAGAGTGGTTAGCAGAAGAAATAATAACTGAAGGCAACTTTAAACTAAGCTTTGATTTAGCTGAAATAAATCAAGTTGTTTTAAAAATTGAAGATAAGGAAACTAGTCTATTCGCTGAAGCTGGAAGTGTTTACAACATTGGCTTAAGCTTTGACGAAGAAGCTAATCGAGGTCAGGCGTTCAATAAGTTTTTAAACCTCAGCTTTCCTTTTCCAAAAGCAACAGAACTCAATCAGCAAATTAAAAGTTTCAATAGGGCGTATCAAGATTTTTTTGCAGCGAACTACGCCAAAATGATGTACAAAGGGGCAAGCAAAGAAACGGAGGCATTTTTAAATTCTTGGACTCAAAAGAAGGAAAGCATGAGCAACCTTTTCTTGAAAAACTACATCACCTATGCCCTAGCCAATTTGGAAGACATTAGCGGCGGAAGCAACAAAACACTTGAAAGTACCTACATAAAAGAGCAGCCAATTTTATACCGGCACAAAGAATACATGAATTTTTTCACTCAATTTTATCAAGAAGACTTTGATCAGTTAACCTTAAAAAGTGGCAGCCAGAAAATGATGAAAGCACTCATGTTTGAAGAGTCTCTTGACAGAGCTTTAGAGGAGCTTAACATTTTAAAAGGCTTTGAAAGTGCCGAATTAACCGAATTGTATTTGCTATTCGGATTATATGAGGTGTATCACAAAAAGGTAATCAACCAAGAAAGCAGCGAAAAAATTTTAAAGCAAATAACGGAAAAGGGCCAGTCTGACGAGAATAGAGAAATTGCTGCCAACATACTGAAGGCGCTCGAACGTTACGGCAAATCGATGCAAGCGGTGAACTTTAGCTTATTGGATGCTCAAGGAGAAAAGCACGCATTGCAAGATTATAGAGGCAAGCAAGTCTACCTCAGTTTTTGGTCAAACGCCTCGATACCCAGCTTACGAGAATTGAAAGTAATGCAAAAATTACACGAAGAATACGGAGACAAAGTGCACTTTGTGAGCATTAACCTAGACGATGACGAAACGATTAACCAAACCGTAGTAGCAAAAAATAATTACAAGTGGGACTTTCTGCACTTTGGTGGAAATTATGAATTACGAGAAGCGTATCAGGTAACCACTGTTCCCTCGTACTTTTTAATTAACGAGCAAGGCGGAATTAGCAAAGCTTTTGCTGAAGGCCCAATTGAAATGGAACGTACTTTTTTTAATACGTTGAAGTGAGTTAACTAATAAACATACTTCTCAAAATACAATTTAGCTGAATCTGCTTGAAGTACCAACTTACGGGCATTTACGTGCAATATTTCATACGAAGTTGTGTCGGCTGTGGAAAGCACCAAATCGCCTTCTTCCACCCAATAAGAACCCGCTGCAACTCCCTCAAAACTCTTCTGAAAGTTTCCTTTTGAACTGAAAATAAAACCCAGTCGTCGGCCTTCGGTATGAAAAAGCGTTGAATCAACCTCGTAATGAAAACTTTCGTATTCCATAACCTTCATGGTCGCTCCCCAATTTCCGTGTAAACGGTCAAAGAGTTCCTCGTCAGATAATTTCTTCTTGCACCCAACAAACACCATCGCAAAAGCTATGACGTACCCAACGCTATATTTGAATTGCTTAAACAACGGTAATCAAGTAATAATTTTTCTTCCCTTTTTGAAGCAAAATGTATTTGTCTAGAATCAAATCATCTGAGGTAACTGCTTTTTCCAGATTAACCTTTTCCTTGTTCAAACTCACTCCGTTATTTTGAATCATTCTTCGAGCCTCGCCATTTGAACCAAAAGCTTTCGCAGAGGTCACTGTAAAATCAATTATTCCCTGCCCTTCTTCCAACACTGATTTAGAAATCTCCGCTTGTGGAACTCCTTCAAAAACGCTTAACAAATCTCTTTCAGATAATCCCTTCAAACTTTCTGCAGTTGAATTTCCAAATAAAATATTAGAAGCTGCTATCGCATTATTCAACTCCTCTCGAGAGTGAACTCGAATGGTAATGTCTTCTGCCAAAGCTTTCTGCAATACTCTTAAATGTGGTGCCTCAGCGTGTTCCTTTTCTAACGCCAATATCTCTTCTTGAGGTTTCAACGTAAAAATTCGAATGTACTTCCCTGCATCTTCATCTGAAGTGTTTAACCAAAACTGGTAAAATTTGTAAGGCGATGTTTTCTCTGCATCTAGCCAAACATTTCCACCTTCAGATTTTCCGAACTTGCTACCGTCTGCCTTTGTAATTAACGGACAAGTAAGGGCAAACGCCTCACTGTCTGACTTTCTTCTAATAAATTCTGTTCCTGTTACAATGTTTCCCCATTGGTCAGAACCACCCATTTGCAACTTGCAGTTTTTATTCTGGTTCAACCAAAAGAAATCATACCCTTGAATGAGCTGGTAAGAGAATTCTGTAAATGAAATGCCAGTCTCCAGTCTTTTTTTAACTGAATCTTTCGCCATCATGTAATTTACGGTGATGTGCTTTCCAGCTTCTCGTAAAAAATCTAAAAACGAAAATTCTTTAAACCAATCGTAATTGTTTACCAACTCCGCAGCATTTTTAGCATCTGAGTCAAAATCGAGAAACTTTGCCAATTGCTTTTTCTGACACTCTAGGTTGTGATTCAACAACTCTTCAGACAAAAACTTACGCTCTTCAGATTTTCCTGATGGATCGCCTACCATACCGGTAGCTCCACCAACCAAAGCAATTGGTTTGTGACCAGCATTTTGAAAATGGGTTAACAGCATAATTGGCACCAGGTTTCCAATGTGTAACGAGTCTGCAGTTGGATCAAAACCCACATAACCGGTAGTCATTTCCTTGTTTAACTGTTCCTGCGTGTTCGGAGTAATGTTGTGAATCATTCCTCTCCATTCTAATTCTGCTACAAAATCCATTTTCAAAAAATTTCGGGCAAAGATAAGTAAATGGAGAGTGTTGAGTTAGAAATGAAGAATTAGGAATGTGGAATGAAGAGTGAGGAGTGGTGAATTAGAAATGTAAAGTGTGGAACCGTGCCTGCGGCAGGCAGGTGAGCAATATGGAATGTAAAGTGTACAATGAAGAAAATGGAATGAAGAAAAATCCCAAAACGAGCTTGTGTTGCTGAGCTTTTCTAACCAAAGGAAGAAAACAGTCGAAGCAGGCAAGCGATTATCATCGAAAAGCCGAACTTGATTAATGTTTGTCAGGCTGAGTGATTTTGAGCGGTCATTGAGTGATGCTGCGTTAGCAGTATTGTATCGAGAGGAACGAGCAAAATTGTATCGAAGCCCACAAACAATCCTAAACTTTTCTGGTCTACTTTTGCAGCATGATTTTAGTAACCGGCGGAACGGGATTAGTAGGAAGTCATTTACTGCATTTGTTGTTAAAAAACGGCGAAAAAGTGAAAGCTACTTATCGTTCAATGGCTAGCTTAGAAAAAGCTAAAAACGTCTTTGCCAGTTACAAGGCTAATGAGCTTTTCAATCAAATCAATTGGGTGAAAGCCGACATAACCGATTACTTCAGTTTAAAAGATATTTTTGAAGGCATAAGCCATGTGTATCATTGCGCTGCAGTCGTTTCTTTCGACAGAAGAAAGAGCGATAAAATGTATGAGATTAATGTAGACGGAACATCAAACATGGTAAATTTGAGTTTAGAGTTTGGCATAAAAAAGTTTTGCCACGTGAGTTCTGTTGCTAGTTTAGGCAGTTATACTGACGGACGCTACACGGACGAAGAAGCCATTTGGACACACAGCACTGAAACTTCTTATTATTCTATCACCAAATACTATGCAGAAAATGAAGTTTGGCGAGCGGCGGAAGAAGGTTTAAATTCCGTGATTGTGAACCCTGCTACCATACTCGGTTTTGGAAATTGGGAAGAAAGTAGCACCGCCATTATTAAAAAGGTAAACGACGGGTTAAACTATTACACTACCGGCGAAAATGCTTTTGTAGGCGTGGCTGACGTGGTGAAGGCGATGCATGCATTAATGAAATCAGAAATTTCTGATCAACGGTATATCTTAGTTTCAGAAAATTGGAGTTTTAAAAAATTGCTCTCTGAAATTGCACTCGGATTAGGGAAAAATCCACCACGAAAAGAAGCTCCACGCTGGTTGGCCAATTTACTGCGCAGATTAGATGAGGCACGTTATTTCATTTTTGGTAGCAAAACAGTGCTAACCAAGCAGAGCGTTGATACTGCGTATAAGAAAAAGTGTTTTTCTGCTGAAAAAATAAAAAAAGAATTGAGCTTTGAGTTTGAGCCGATGGAGAACGTAGTGAGAAGTGTAACAAAGGAGTTTGCAAATACCTAAACCAACTCCTCAATAATCTTTCGATCATTTGCTAATCGTGGTAGTTTGTTCTGCCCCCCCAACTTTCCTTTCGACTTCATATAGTTCTGAAAACCGTCTTTGGCAATGGGAGTAACTTTTAAAGGCTGTAACATTTTACCGTCCAACAAATCTTTATAGTAGGAATTTAACTCTGTCATTTTAGTATTGAGCAAATTTGAAAAACGATCAAAATTTACACCTTGCTCTTTAAATTCAATGGCCCACTCATGGTAAGGCAATTCTCCATTAATAGACTCTATTTGCGGAGCTAAATGAAATTCAACCACTTCAATTTCTGTTTGTTGAGCAGCAAAAGCAATTGCTTTTTCAACCTCTTCAGCAATAACGTGCTCCCCAAAAGCAGAGGTAAAATGTTTAATTCTACCACTCACTACAATCCGATATGGTTTTAAGGAGGTAAATCGTACGGTATCGCCAATGTTGTAGCCCCAAAGTCCTGCGTTTGTATTTAAAATAAGAACGTAATTTTGATTCAGTTCCACTCCTGCCAAACTAACTCGAGTAGCATCTTCACGACCAAACTCTTCTGCTGGAATAAATTCATAAAAAATGCCTGAATTCAACAATAGCAGCATACCTTCCTCTTTCTGAGAATCTTGATAGGCAATAAACCCTTCAGAAGCCGGGTACAATTCAATGGAATCTATTCGCTTACCGATTAAACTCTCCATCGTTTGGCGGTAGGGTTCGTAGTTTACGCCACCATAAATAAAAAGAGAAAAATCAGGAAAAATGTCTTGAATACTTTCCTTACCAGATTTTTCAATCAACTTTTCAAAATACATTTGAACCCAAGGCGGAATTCCGCTAATTAAGCTCATTCGCTCTTTCAGCGTTTCTTCGCAAATGGCATCTACTTTGGTTTCCCAATCGTCTATGATATTAGTTTTTAATGAAGGTAACCGATTCCGTTGCAAATAACCAGGAACGTGGTGCGCCACAATACCTGAAAGCCTACCAACAGGAATTGGTCCACTTGTATCCAACTCAGGGCTACCTTGCAAAAAAATCATTTTATGGTTCACAAAATTAGCATTACCAGTTTCTGCAATGTAATGCAAAATGGCATCTCGAGCCGCTTGAATATGATACGGAATAGATTCTTTGGTGATGGGAATGTACTTGGCGCCAGAAGTTGTACCAGAGGTTTTACTCAAATAAATCGGCTTCCCCGGCCACAACACATCTGCTTCTCCTTGCTTAACACGATCTGCATAGCTGCGCAGACCTTCGTAATCGTTTACAGGAACAGCATTTTTAAAATCTTCATAATTGTGAACATTTTGAAAGCCATGATCTTTTCCAAAAGCTGTATTTCGTGCTGCAGCAATAAGACTTAAAAGAACCTTTTCTTGAGTTTCAAGTGGCTTCGCTGCCCATTTTTTTACTTTTTTAACCGCCAATTTTGCAAATGGCTTACTTAAGCTAGCTTTTAACCCCATTTTAAAAATTAATAAAATCTGCAGGATTTAGAGCCTTTCCATCTTTCCACAATTCAAAATGCAAATGCGGCCCAGATGAAAGTTCTCCTGAATTTCCTACAATGGCTATTGCTTCTCCGGCTTTCACTTCTTCTCCTACTTTCTTTAGTAAAACTGAATTGTGTTTATAGGTAGAAACCAAGTTATTTGAGTGTTGCAACTGTATTACATATCCTGTTTCTACGGTCCATTCTGCAAAAACAACCGTTCCGTCTAAAGTTGCTTTTATTGCTTCGTCTTTTGGTGCTACTACATCTATTCCGTAATGTTCCTTACCCGGATTAAACTCATTAGTAATGGTTCCTTTTAAAGGCGCGAAAAAATAAATTTGTTTGGTTGAATTCTCAGGATTTTCGGAAAGGGAATAGGAGTCCTCTCGCTCTACATACTCTCTCAGCATAGAATCTTCCTTAGATTTTAACATTGGGTTTTCAGGAATGATAATACTTTGATTGGTGTTATAAATCGAATCTTTTGAAAGAGGCAACTCTCCTTTTAAGGCTCCCTGAATGTTTCTCAAATATGCTGAATTACGCTGCAATTCAAGCTCTAAAGAATCAGCTCGAAAAACCATGCTGATTAAATCCTCTCGCAAACTAACATCTGTATAACCGGGAATAGACTCCCGCAAAGGAGTGTAAATAATAACCACTGAAACCAATATGATCAAAAGCACTACAAATGTTAATAAAAGGGTCAACAGGTTTAATGGAGAAAGCCGGTAAGAGAAGCGCTCCTCAAAACTTGCATCATTCAGAATAACAAGACGGTACTTGTTTTTCAACTTTTTTATGATTCGCTTCTTTTTATTTTCCTTTTCCATGGTTTAGTTATGGGTTTTCAAATATCCGAATATTTATACCACACCAATCATCAGCCAAGTACTTTTCATGATACTTTAACTAATTTTGTAAATTCGATTTGTAACACACTAATCTGTTAATTTCGAAGTTAACTGAAAAATAATTTATTCGTTGATCAAGTCCCTTTTCCGTCTTTTATTAGTGACCGTGGTTTTGCTAAGCTCTTGCTCTACTGACAAGAACAAAGCATTAAATCGCGGTTTTCACAACATGACTTCGCGGTTTAACGGCTACTTCAACGCGGGGGAAATCATGTTCAAAGAGGAAACTACGCTCAAGCGAGATTTCAAAGACGATTACACTCAATTGCTGCCGGTTTTTATTTACCCAGACGAGACCAAGTCGCAGAGCATGTATGAACCAATGGATAAAATCATTGAAAAATGCTCAGAGGTAATTGAACGACATTCCATTGACAAAAGAAACGTTGAATACGTTAAATGGATTGATGACAGTTACTTTCTTATTGGCAAGGCTAGATTGTACAAGCAAGAATATGGACTAGCTGAACAAACGTTTTTGTACGTATACCAACATTACAAGAAAAACCCAGCTCGATTCCAAGGCCTTACCTGGTTGATTAAAACACTTATTGAAACCCAACAATGGGATAGAGCAGAAGAATTTCTAGATTTAGCGGAAGCCAACTTGAAAAAGTACCCTGAAGAATCGCTTGGCGAGTATTATGCAACGGTTGCAGACTTTAACATAAAACGGGACCAAGACTATGAAAAAGCAATTGAAAATCTAGAAAAAGCGGTTGAGCTAACCAAAAAAAAAGACGGAAAGGTTAGGTATCAATTTATTCTTGCACAGTTGTATCAAGAAAAAAAGAATTTCTTGTTAGCTACAGAGGCTTATGGCAATGTACTTAAGCTCAATCCTGATTATACCATGCGTTTCAACGCAAGGATCAGCAGGGCAATTGCTTTTGATGTAAAGGGCAGTGACACAAAAGCGATTAAAAAAGAGCTAAACAAAATGCTCAAGGATATTAAAAATGAAGAATTTAAAGACCAAATTTATTTTGCCCTTGCAGAGTTAGCCCTGAAAGAAGATGACGAGCCAATGGCGGTAATTTTGCTGCAGCGCTCTATTAACACCAGCGTTTCGAATACAAAACAAAAAGCACTCTCTTACTTAAAGTTAGCCGATTTATACTTTGAACGACCGGAGTACATTGCCGCACAAGAGCGATACGACAGCACACTTCAATTTTTACCTGAAGAACATCCGGAGTACTACCCAACGGAGGACAAAAACAACAGCTTACAAGATTTAGTAAGAAACTTAAAAGTGATTCAGCTGCAAGATAGCTTGCTTGCTTTATCAAATCTAAGCAGTGGTGACAGAGAAAAAAAGGTAAAAAAAATTATTGAAGCACTGAAAGAAGAAGACGAAAGAAAAAAACAAGCGGAGCTTGATAAATTACAGGCAGCACAAGACCAAACCAACCCTGGCTTAATCAATGTTGCAGGCGGTGGAAGAAAAGGGAAGTGGTACTTCTACAACCCAACAACTTTATCTCTTGGCATAAATACTTTTAAGTCTACCTGGGGAGATATTCAATTAGCAGACAACTGGAGAAGAAAAAATAGTGGAACTGCTAGGGTTGTTGAAAAACTTGATCCGGAAAAGCAAGAAGCTGCAAGAGAAGATTCATTGGAACAAGCGGAGCGCTATAACCCCAATTTTTATCTAGAAGCCATTCCTAAAGATTACAAAGAACAACTTAAAGCGCACGCAAAAGTAGCCGAAGCATTATTTAATGTGGGCACAATTTTTAAGGAAAGTTTTAAAGATTACAGCAACGCAATCAAATCGTATGAGCGTGTTACGGTGCAATATGACACTTCCCAATATAACCTGCCCTCTCACTATCAGCTATACAGAATTTACAAATTGAATGAGTATGAAGAAAAGGCCGAGGTTGAAAAAAAGTGGGTGTTAGACAACCACCCATTTAGCGAATATGCGTACTTAATTAAAAACCCCAACTACAGCAAAGAGTCTAAAGCAACCAAAGAGAAAGTGGAAGAGTTTTATGTATCTACTTATAAACTTTATAAATATGGTTTATATGGAGACGTTATCAATAGTTGCGAAAAGGCTGATCGCTCCTTCAGTGAAAACCATTTAAAAGCAAAGTTTGATTTATTGAAGGCACAGTCAATCGGGCAATCACAGTCAAAAACTGCATTTAAAACTGCACTAGAAAAACTAATTAAGGATCATTCTAAAACACCCGAACAAGCCAGGGCACAGGAAATGCTCAATTTTTTAAACCAGCAAATAGCAGGTAGCGGCACCAAAACGAATAACGCTCCCAAGGTAACCTATGTGAGAGATGGTGAAGGTGAGCACATGGTTATAGCTTCGGCCAAGCAAACTGAAAATGCCGGTTTCAGCGTCTTAAAAAATAAGCTCGCCAACTTTAACAAAAACTCTTTTAGAGAAATTCGATTAACGGTTACAGAATCAGCATTAGGCGATAAAACAATGTTTTTAATTAGAGGGTTTCAAACGGAAGCTGATGCAATACGGTATCTTAAAGCTATTCGCAATGATCCTGCGGTAAGCACTGTTGTTAGTCAATTTAATGGACAAGAATACCTTATTTCGAATGCGAACTTTCGAAAATTATTTCAGAGTAAAAATGAACAAGAATATTTAGAATTCTTTCAAGGTAACTATCAGCTTTAAAATAAAACAGATAATAGTTTTTAATTAAATATTACTTTTGTAGCAATATGTTTAAGCGTAACTCAAATAACATGGCAAGAAATAACGAAGTAGATTCTTCAGCAATCAACATTATCAGAACTGGTACTGAAATTAACGGAGATATTAATTGCAAAGAAGACATTCGAATTGACGGGAAGCTTTTTGGCAACTTGAAATCATCTGGAAAAGTTGTTGTTGGAGAAGGTGGGCTAATTGAAGGCACAATTGAATGTGCCCACGCTACGATTTTTGGCGATATCAAAGGAACTACTATCGTTAATGAACTACTAAGCTTAAAGTCGACTGCTAATTTGGTAGGAGACATTACCACTAATAAGTTACAAATTGAGCCGGGTGCAAACTTCTCGGGAAGTTGCAAAATGGGAGCTGTTATAAAAGGAATTAAAAATGGCAGCAGAGAAGGATCAAAAGAAAAAACGGCCTAGATTTTTAGCTCTTACCGGTTTTGCTGCGCAGATGGGCATTACCATCTATCTTTTCTCTTATTTGGGTAAATACCTCGACCAGAAATACACTGTTGAAGAAAATTATTGGACTATTGGTTTAACTCTTCTTGGTGTTGTGCTTTCATTTTATAGTTTACTAAAACAGGTAAATCGTTTAAATGAAGAAGATAAAAATGATTAAAAATTTATTTTCTTTTTCCCTTCAATTAATATTTCTATTACTTGCAGTTTTTGGCTTGCATCAAGCTGTCTTATCGTATTTAGAAAGGAGCTGGTTGGAAAATTTAATTGTACCATCCTATATTACCAACTACCTTCTTGTCTTATTAACGTATGCAATTATTGTCTATATGAAAGACAAAAAGAGCCAAAGTATTGGTTTTATATTTTTAGGTGGTTTCTTTTTAAAGATGGCAGTATTCATGATATTTTTTAACCCATTTTACAAATTGGACGGGGAAAGTAGTACTGGTGAGTTCTGTGCATTTTTTATCCCTTATGGCATATGTCTCACCTTTGAGACAATAGTACTTGTCAGACTTTTAAATCGCTCCTAATCGTAAAGTTGAATTTTCGAAAAATTAAGTCCATTTCTAGGCCTAGAACCCAAATTTATTTCACTACTTTTGCGCCCGAATAAAAACCCTTTTTTGGAATCTTAAAAATGACGGGAAAAAAGATATTATTTAGTTTGTTTTTTGCACTATTCATAGTGCCTTTCTCTGCTATTGCTGCTGAATCATCTCACAGTAACGACTCAACGGTAAGTGAAGACAACACCAAAAGCGAAATCAAAGCATATATAAATCATCATTTAGAAGATTCTTATGACTTTTCTATTTGGCATGCTGCAGGACTTGAGTTCCCTCTTCCTATTATTTTAATAGATGAAGGATTACATGTTTTTTCCTCTTCTAAATTTCATCATGGAGAAACAGTAGCTGAATCGAATGGCAAGTATTATAAGATTCACAACAACAAGATTTATAGAACAGATGCTGAAGGCACCATCACCATGGGAGAATATTACCACCCAACACAAGTGAAGCCGTTAAATTTTTCAATAACTAAAAACGTTGCATCAATTATTATTTTCGGGCTAATCATCTTTTTACTGTTTAGAAGCTTCGCGAAGTCATACAAAAAAGGTCCAATTCCAAACAAGATTGGTAGATTTTTAGAGCCTTTAGTGATTTTTGTTAGAGATGAAATTGCAATTCCAAACATTGGAAAAAAGCATTACCGAAAATTTATGGGTTACTTGTTAACCGTGTTTTTCTTTATTTGGTTTTTAAACTTAGGAGGAATGACTCCTTTTGGAATCGGTGTAACGAACAACATTGCTGTAACTTTTTGTTTGGCAATCATTACGTTCATTATAACCACTTTCTCTGGAAACAAAAATTATTGGGGTCATATCTTTTGGATGCCAGGAGTTCCAGTGCCAATGAAGATTATTCTAGCTCCAATTGAGTTATTGGGAATTTTCATTAAGCCATTTGCATTAATGATCCGATTGTTTGCTAACATGACTGCGGGTCACGTAGTAATGATGAGTCTAATTGGATTATTATATGTATTTACCAATTGGTTTGCACGAGGAGCATTTTTAGGATTAACATTATTTTTATCAATCATTGAACTTTTGGTTGCATTTCTTCAAGCATACATCTTTACGATGTTAACTGCCCTTTATTTCGGCGGTGCGGTTGCAGAACATGACGATCATCACTAATTAGTATTTTTTAATTTAAACTATATATTATGGAAATTCCAGCAATCGTAGGAGCAGGTTTAGTAGTAATCGGAGCAGGTATCGGTATTGGTAGAATTGGAGGGTCAGCAATGGAAGCTATTGCAAGACAACCTGAAGCTACAAACAAGATTCAAACTGCAATGCTTATTGCAGCTGCATTAATCGAAGGTATTGGTTTTGCTGCTTTATTCGCAGTTTAATCACTAAATTCTCTAGATAGAACTGCAGCGGTTGGCTGCAGTTCTATTTATACTTTAAAAAATAAAAATGGAAAAGTTATTAGATAAGTTTGAAATAGGTTTGTTTTTCTGGCAAACATTTTTATTCCTAGTGTTATTATTTTTACTCAGAAAATACGCTTGGAAGCCAATTTTGAATTCAGTAATCAACAGAGAAGAATCTATTCGTGAAGGATTAGAATCTGCTGAGAAGGCAAAAGAGCAAATGCGTCAGTTGAAAGAAGACAACAAGGTATTATTAGCTGAAGCTAGAATGGAAAGAGAACAGATTGTAAAAGAAGCTAGAGAGGCGAAAGACAAAATGATTTCTGAAGCAAAAGATAAAGCGAAAGAAGAAGGAGCTAAAATGATTGAAGCTGCAAAGGCTGCAATTCAAGCAGAAAGAAACGCTGCTGTTAATGAATTGAAAAGCCAAGTTGCTGAATTATCTATTGAAATTGCAGAGAAAATCATTAAAAGTGAGGTTTCTTCAGATGCAAAGCAGCAAGAAATTATTTCTGCTGCCATGAAAAATGCCAACTTGAATTAAGAAGACATGAAAGGAGTTAGAGCAGCAATAAGATATGCGAAAGCATTCCAACAATTGGCCCAAGAGAGAAATCTTTTAGAGGCTGCAATTGTTGACATGAAGTTGATTCATAACACCATTGCCGAGAACAAAGACTTAGCATTAATGCTTCAAAACCCCATTATTAAGGGTGATAAAAAGAGTAGTGTTTTAACGGCTATTTTCGACAAAAAAGTTGATGGGCTTACATTATTGTTATTACAACAAGTTGTTGCTCATAAACGAGAGGCAATTCTGTATGCAATTTGTGAAGAGTTCATATCACTTTACAATGGCATTAAAAATATTGCTGTAGTTAGCGTCACAAGCGCTGTTTCATTAACAGATGCTTTGAGAGCTGACTTGATATCAAAAATAAAAAATGATTATTCATTTGCTGCTGTAGAATTAGCAGAAAAAGTGGATGAGTCTTTAATTGGCGGAATGATCTTGCGCATTGGCGATAAGCAATTAGATGCAAGCATTAAAGGTCAGTTAAACACTATTAAACAAGAATTAGTACAAGCATAAAAAATCAGATAAAAATGGCTGAAGTAAATCCGGCAGAAGTTTCTGCAATTCTTAGAGATCAATTAGCAGGTGTAAAAACCGAAGCAGACTTACAAGAAGTAGGGACTGTGCTTTTCGTAGGTGATGGTATTGCTAGAATCTACGGAATGTCGCAAGTGCAATCAGGTGAGCTGATTGAATTTGACAATGGACTTATGGGTATCGTTCTAAACTTAGAAGAAGATAACGTAGGTGCTGTATTATTAGGTTCTTCTAACAAAGTTAGAGAAGGTGATACGGTAAAAAGAACAGGAAGAATTGCTTCTGTTAATGTTGGTGAAGGAATGTTAGGAAGAGTTGTTGATACTCTTGGAACTCCTATCGATGGTAAAGGACCTATTCAAGGTGAAACATTTGAAATGCCGATTGAAAGAAAAGCACCAGGTGTAATTTACCGTCAACCGGTAAACGAACCACTTCAAACAGGTATTAAGTCAATTGACTCAATGATTCCTGTAGGAAGAGGACAAAGAGAGCTTATTATTGGTGATAGACAAACAGGAAAAACAACTGTAGCGATTGACACCATTATTAATCAAAAAGAATTTTACGACAGAGGCGAGACCGTATACTGTGTGTACGTTGCTATTGGTCAAAAAGGATCTACTGTTGCAGGAATTGTAAAAACATTAGAAGATGCAGGCGCTATGGCTTACACCACTATTGTTGCTGCAAATGCATCTGACCCAGCTCCAATGCAATTTTATGCTCCATTTACAGGTGCTGCAATTGCTGAATATTTTAGAGACACAGGAAGACCTGCTTTAATTGTTTTTGATGATTTATCAAAACAAGCAGTTGCTTACCGTGAGGTTTCTTTGTTATTGAGACGTCCTCCAGGTCGTGAGGCATACCCAGGTGATGTATTTTACCTTCACTCAAGATTATTGGAAAGAGCTGCAAAAGTGATTAACGATGATACCATTGCTTCTCAAATGAACGATTTACCTCCTTCATTAAAAGATAAAGTAAAAGGTGGTGGATCAATTACTGCACTTCCAATTATTGAAACACAAGCAGGTGACGTTTCTGCATACATTCCTACCAACGTAATTTCAATTACAGATGGTCAGATTTTCTTAGAGTCAAACTTATTCCTTTCTGGTGTGCGACCTGCGATTAACGTGGGTATCTCAGTATCTAGAGTTGGTGGTTCTGCTCAAATTAAATCAATGAAAAAGGTAGCAGGAACATTAAAGTTAGATCAAGCGCAATACCGTGAATTAGAGGCATTCTCTAAATTTGGTTCTGACCTTGATGCTGCAACAAAGTCTGTTTTAGATAAAGGAGCTAGAAACGTTGAGATTTTGAAGCAAGCGCAAAACTCTCCAATGTCAGTTGAAAATCAAGTTGCAATTATTCACCTTGGAGTAAAAGGATTATTGAAAAGTATTCCAGTAAACCAAGTGAGAAAATTTGAAGTAGAATATTTAGATTACTTAAATGCTAAGCACAGAGATACGTTAGATGCATTAAAAGCAGGAAAGTATACAGACGCTGAAACTTCAATTTTAGAAAAAGTAGCTGCTGATTTAAGCGTTAATTATACTGCTTAATCAACTAGCTAAATAGTAGCTAAAACATGGCAAATTTAAAAGAAATACGAAATAGGATTACTTCGGTATCATCTACAAGGCAGATTACTTCTGCCATGAAGATGGTGTCTGCAGCCAAATTGAGAAGAGCTCAAGATGCAATCACGCAAATGAGACCTTACGCAAACAAGCTAAAAGAATTGCTTGGAAATTTGAGCACGAACGTAGATGGAGATGAAGGAAGTATCTATGCGGAACACAGAGAAGTAAAAAGAGTATTGCTTATTCCAATTACTTCAAACAGAGGTCTTGCAGGTGCCTTTAATGCAAACATCATTAAAGAAACCAACAGAATTATCAAAGAAAAATACGCTGGTAAAGACATTACCGTATTGGCAATTGGTAAAAAAGCTGATGATTACTTCAAAAAAACTGACTATAACATTAAAGGAACTACGCTCCCAGGTAAATTAGATACCCTATTTGATGATTTAACTTTTAACAGAGTTTCTAAAGTAGCATCTAAAATAATGAGAGCCTTCGAATACAAGCAATTTGATGAAATTGTAATTATTTACAATGAATTTGTGAATGCGGCTGTTCAAAATGTAATGGTAGAGCAAATGATGCCGATTGTCGCGAATGAATCTGACGATTCAAGCAATGTGGCTTCAGACTACATTTATGAGCCATCGAAGGAGTTTATCGTTGAAGAACTGATTCCAAAGTCAATCAAATTGCAGTTGTTTAAAGCATTATTAGATTCTCATGCCTCTGAACATGGAGCTAGAATGACAGCAATGCACAAAGCAACTGACAATGCATCTGATTTAATTAACGACTTGAAGCTTGTATACAACAAAGCAAGACAAGCGTCTATTACCAACGAAATTCTAGAAATTGTTGGTGGTGCAGAAGCATTGAACGATTAGTAAAAATACTTGTACAATACAAAGCCTCGCTTCTATTTGAAGCGAGGCTTTTTTATTTTGCAGCTCTTTCTATGTTTTCATGTAAATAAGTATCGCTAATTTTAAGGTTCTGAAAAGTAGCACATGAAAAAAGTAAACCTAATTCTCCTTTCAATACTCTTAGTCTTAACTGTTAAATTTAAAGCGCAAAGTATTGGAGATACTATTGTTGTTCCAGTTTTAGACTACGCTAATTCCTCAAGAAGTGTAGTAGCCAATTTTCCAACCAATGCTTCCCTTTCTTTTGAAAAGGTGATCATGCGATATGCAATGCGTTGTAAAAACGGATTAGTATCCACAGGAGCACAAAGAAATCTAGGTTGTGGAGAGTGGGATTACTCTTGTAATACTTATGTTACAGATTCAACAAAGGCAGACTCAAGTGCAAGTAGTATTTCGCGATACAGTATATTTCCAGATACCAACTCAAGTGGAGTTTATAGTACTCTACCTACTTGGAATGGTATACCAACGGTCCAAAAAAATGTAACTCTTCAATCTATTGTGAATGAAGATACAGCGGCAATTGGATCTGGAAACAGTATTGACTCGTTAACTTTTAATCCTATTGGTAATGGAGGGAAAAACTACATACTATTAACTAGCGCCGAATTGTTAAGCGGAGGGCTAGTAGCAGGAGACATCGATGGATTAAGCTTTAACAATCTTGCCAGCAACTCAAACTTATCTCAATTTAGAGTGAAGCTGAAGCATACCGCATTAACTAATTTGGTTAACCCAGATAGCGCAGATTTTAGAAACCTACTAGAAGTATATTATCATAATTACGCTGTAAATAATGGCGATAATAGAGTTCAATTTTACAGCCCATTTAACTGGAATGGGACCTCAAATTTATTAGTAGAACTTTCCTACATACTGGGATTTGGAGCTTCAACTTTGCAGTTGCAGTCTGATACAACGAGTCAAACGCAGCAAATTACTACCTCAAACGATTATGCGTTAGACTTAGCGCCTAACAATTACGTTGCGGCAAACAGTTATCTCGGAATTTCTGGTTCAAACTCTCGAACCATTGAAGCATGGATAAAAACAAGTGCAGTAGATGATGACATCGTGAGTTGGGGTAGAAATAGTAGTGGAGAAAAGTTTATCTTCAAATTGGACGGTTCAGGAAAATTGAGAGTTGAAGTGAATGGTGGTTCTATAATTGGAACTGCAATATTGAATGACGACAAATGGCACCATGTTGCAGTGACCTTTAATGGAGCAACCATGTATAACTTCAAATTCTATGTTGATGGAGTGAGAGACAATCCTTCAGGAATTTCAAATATTTTAGTGAACACAGGCCAATCTTTGCCAGTTCAAATTTCAAAAGGTTTTCATAATCGCTATTGGAATGGACAAGTAGACAACGTTAGAATATGGTCTACTGAATTATCTGTTTCAACTATTGACCAGTGGAGATATAAAACCATAACCAGTACTCATCCAAATTATGCTGCATTAGAATTAGAGTACAATATTGACTCAAGAAGCACAATAGTAAGGGATAATAGCCCAAATAATAGAGATGCGACTTACTTCTCGCAAAACACCTTTTCAGTCTTTTCCGGAGCAGAGCATTTTAAAGAATTTTCACCTTCATCAACAAAACCAAATATTAAACTTTATCAGGGAAACTATAACTTGACAATAAGCAACGATACATTAGTTGACACAACTTATTACGATCCATTTATAGTTAATGAGAGAACTATTTACAGCAATCCCGGAACAGTTTTCTCCGATAGTATTGGCGTAGTCACAACAAATTATTGGCCAGAAAATAACGTATTATTTGATCTAAATGGAGGAGTTGTATCAACAAGTCCTTCTTTAAATACAATTCAAATTACTCCTTCTACACTGTCTTACTTCCGAAGAAGTGCGGCCAAAGTAGAAATCATGTCTTTCGTTACACCATATGGTATAAATTTAGATTTGGGAGTTGATGGTAAAGCTTGGTATTTTGACATGAGTGATTTTCTTCCATTGTTAAGAGGCCCTCGCAGAATGACGTTAGAGAGAGGCGGTCAAAATCAGGAAGAAATGGACATTCAATTCTTGTTTATTGTTGGCACACCTCCAAGAGATGTTATAAAAATAGACCAGATTTGGCCTGTGACAAGCACTGCTTATGCTTCTATCTTAAACAACTCGTTTTTCGAACCAAAAACAATACAACTCGATACCTCAGCCCGACAGTTTAAGATTAGGTCAGTAATTACAGGTCATGGCCAACAAGGAGAATTTATTCCAAGAAACCACTACATCAACATTAATGGCGGGCCGATAGAATTTAATCGAAACGTGTGGAGCGAATGTGCCGAGAATCCAGTTTTCCCTCAAGGGGGTACCTGGATTTATGATCGAGCTGGATGGTGCCCGGGAGCTCCTTCTGATGTTGCAGAGTATGACATAACCAACTTAATCGGCAGTGCAGATACCGTTCAAGTCGACTATGGAGTTACCACAGCTTCAGGAGACTCAAGGTATATCGTAAATAATCAACTAGTATCTTATGGCTCTCCAAATTTCTCACTTGACGGAAGAATTACAGAGGTAATTTCACCCACGAATCATATTCAATTTGGAAGATCTAATCCAGTTTGTAATGGAGCTGAAATAGAAATCCAAAATTCAGGATCAACTCCAATTACAACTATTGTTATTGAATACATTATTAATAATGGAGTAAAAGCCAACTATACTTGGACCGGGAATTTGAACTTTTTAGAAAAAACCACAATTTCTTTACCTACTCCTGTAAACTTTTGGAATAGCTTAACAAACGGAACAAATACATTCTCCGCTCAAATACTTTCCACCAATGGCGTTGCTGATCAGTATGTTCATAACAATGCTATAGGAAGAAATTTTTCAGCATCAGAAGTGCTTGGCTCCGGGCTTATATTGGAATTCACAACAAATTTAGCAGGATTTCAAAGTAGTTATAATGTGCAAGATGAGAGTGGGTCTGTTTTAGTTCAGCGCTCAGGTTTAGGTAATAACACAACCTATCGAGATACTTTTAATTTAACTGCCGGCTGCTATTCAATCAATGTTTTTGATACGAATGACGATGGCCTTTCATTTTTCGCTAATTCGAGTGGTAATGGATCTATAAGAATCAAGAATTTAACGGGTTCAACCCTCAAAATTTTTGAGCCAGATTTTGGTGATGGCTTTAGTTATAACTTCACTATCCCAACAACAGTAGGTGTTGACGAAATAAAATTAAGCGAAAGTGTTTCTCTTTATCCAAATCCAGCCAATAATGTTGTAACACTTGAAACAAACGGATTAATGAATAGCAATTGGAACATTTACGATGGAATGGGTAGAACCATATCATCGGGCTTGTTGAATAGCCAACATCATAGCAAAACCAAACTTAACGTAGAAAATTTTGCAAATGGAATTTATTACATCCACATAAATAAAGATGGTGTAACAAAGGTTGAAAAATTTATAATTCAACGATAACCTCAAAATAGTATCTGCTAAATACTCAAATTCACCGATGCCGATCAAGAAACGAATATCAGATGGCCAACGATTCCACTATGGGATCTATCAGTTCATTGATCATATTCTAGGCAGGGAATTGGGATATAAGCTCACCGAAAAAAGTCGAAGAAATTTTTACCGGAATCTTTTCCAGACACTTAAAAAAGAGGGAAAAGGTCAAGTTTTTCCAATTGAACGAAGAGCCGACTTATCATTAGAGGAGTTTAAAAATCATTATGTTAAAAAAGGAATTCCTGTTGTACTTGAAGGAGTTGCGAAAGACTGGGATTGTGTTAAAAACTGGAGCTTAGACTATTTTGACAAATTGCACGGCAACGATGAAATTGTTGTTGTTGACCAAGATGATATGGCTATGCCTTACCAAAGAATGACGCTCGCAGACATTATTGAAGGAGTAAAAAAAGGAAGTGGAAAGTATTATCGTTTTTATCCTCTTCTGGAGAAACACCCTGAACACATTTTAGATTTTGATTACAAATGGCTTAGAGAAAGAAGAAATCCGCTCACAGCCTTTGAAGCTTTTCAGGTTTTTATTGGAGGAGATAAAACGCTAACCAACTTACACAACGCCAATCAATGTAATTTATTCACTCAAGTTGTTGGCTAAAAGAAATGGAGGTTGTATCACTCTGACCATACCGCTATAATTGACCCCTTGCCAGTAGCTAATGTATATCGAGGCGCACCCATAAGAAAAGACAACAAGCCTTTTAATCCCTTTGAGCCCGACTTTGGCGCGCCGTATAGTTTGTATGAATACATTGATAGTTTTGAAGTTCATTTAAAACCGGGAGATGTGCTGTGGAACCCTCCTTTTTACTGGCATGCCGTTCAAAATATTGGCGAATCAATTGGCGTTGGATATCGCTGGCTTCCCCCTCTCTATTGTTATAAAATTTCCCCGTTTTATTCGTTTCTAGATACCATTGCAAAGAACCCACCAATCTGGAAAGCATATAAATTATACAAACAAGATATAAACTTGATTCACATGGCTGAATATGGCCAACTTGAGAAATATAAAAAAGAAATTAAAGAGAGTAAGCCTATTTCAACTCGTAACTAACAGCAGCCATTTCGTAGTCTTCAGCATACAAATACAATTGATAAACTCCAGGAAGTACTTCTCCATAGTTTGACGGCTTTGCCCAATCAACACAAACTTCTTGTTCCGACTGATTATACTCTACCTCTTTTTTACCAGAGTAATAGCCTTTTCCTCCATTAAACTCAAAACGACTGTCGTCAACATCTTCTGCAGTTAAAATATTGCCATCTGGTGCTATAATTCTCAAATAAAGAGGTTTACTTCCTGCTTTTGCAACTCTATTCTCATTCAGTTTAAAACAGACCCTGATTTTGTCTGTTCTTCTTGCGCGATCGATTTCTTTGCCCGTCATGTCCCTTTTCACATTAACCCCAAATACCCGAACTTCTGAAACATCAAGCCGACTTGCCAGAGCTACCTTACTCGACAAGTTTTCATTGGTCTGTTGCAATTCTTTCGCCCTACTGCGCTCCTCTCTTAATGTACTTCTAACTTGGGCATTTTCATTCCTCAGTCCAACATTCAGCGTATTTATGGAATCAATAACAACTACATAACCTTGCATGATTGTACGAAGAGTTTTAGTCTCTTTTCTCAACTTGTAAATGGCAAAATCTTTGTCTTTCACTTTTGCAAGCAAGTCTTCAATCTCGTTTTTACGATTAGAGAGTTCCACCTTCATTGAATCGTTGGCCGTTTCCATTGTATCCAACTCGTTCAACATTTGCTCTAGCTCATTTTGCAATTCACCTCGCTCATCTGCCATAATTTCTATCTCAGAACCACGTTGAGCTGCGGTCTTACGCAAGTCAAAAAACTGCCAAAGCGTTACTCCTAACGCCAAGGACAAAAGGATAACTAGTGCAACAAGTACCTTGTTTATTTTATTCGCCGAAGCGGCTTCTTGATTGGAATTATTTTCTGCCATATCGTGCAAATATAATAGTAAATTTAGAGGATGTTCAGGGCATTGTTTAATCTTATTTACCCTAAAATTTGCTACGCCTGTGGTGAAGCCATAAATGGAGAATTACAGGACATTTGTGTCACTTGCCGAGCCGAATTAGCTTATTTGAACATTCGTGAATTTCAAAACAATCCGATACAGCAACTTTTTTGGGGTAGAGTTGAATTTGAAAAAGCAACAGCCTTCACCAAATTCGAAAAAAAAGGGAAAATGCAACATTTATTGCATGCCTTAAAGTATAAAGGAATAAAAGATGTTGGCCTTACCTTAGGCGAACTAGCCGCCCTAGAAATTGGAACTACTGACTTTTTTAATGATATCGATGTGATTATTCCAGTGCCTATTCACGCTAAAAAACAAAAAACTCGCGGATACAATCAAAGTCATTACATTGCACAGGGAATTCAAAACATAACAGAAATTGCCATTGATTTTGATTCAATTGTTAAGGAACAGCATACTTCTAGCCAAACCAGAAAAAGAAGGTTTGAGCGATATGAAAACGTAACAAATACATTTAACCTTCTTAATAAAAATAAATTAAAAGGAAAACACATATTGCTAGTTGACGATGTGGTTACAACTGGATCAACGCTTGAAGCCTGCGCAACTCAACTGCAAAAAATTGAAGGGTTGAAATTAAGTTTACTCACAATTTCGGTGAGTTATTAGCTACTTTTGCAGGCTATGGCTGAATCTATTCTATTTGATAAAAATGCAACAAGGGCTAAACAATATGAACAACTATTGCCACAAATAAAGGCTCTAATTGAATTTGAAACAGACCGAATAGCCAACTTAGCAAACGTTGCTGCAGTGCTCAAAGAGGCGTTTTATTTTTTATGGGTGGGTTTTTATGAATTCAAGTCAGACGAACTCGTTTTGGGTCCCTTTCAAGGTCCACTTGCTTGCACTAGAATAAAACCTGGCAAAGGCGTGTGTGGCAAAAGTTTTGAAGAAGCTAAAACCATTGTTGTACCGAATGTTGATGAATTTCCAGGTCATATTGCTTGTAGTAGTTTGTCAAAATCGGAAATTGTTGTTCCAATTATCAAAAATGGCGAAGTTGTTGCTGTACTTGATGCCGATAGTGATACATTAAATAACTTCGACAAAATTGATCAACAATACTTAGAACAATTAGCTCAAATAATTGCAATGCAGTGGTAAAAAAAATCAAACCCCTTTTATTCATCAGCTTTATCAGCCTCATTGTTTCTTGTGCCCAAGTTGTTGCACCTACGGGAGGTGAGCCAGATAGAACTCCACCTAGTGTTTTGTCCCTTTCTCCTGAAAATCAATCACTCAACTTTAGCGCCAGCAGTTTTACCTTAGAGTTTGATGAATACGTAGTGTTGATAAATTTAAAAGAACAACTGCTTGTATCTCCCCCATTAAAGTACTCATTAGAAAATAAAATCAAAGGCAAAAAGTTGACCTTTACCATAAGGGATACCTTAAAAGAAAACACTACTTATGTTTTCAATTTCGGCAATGCCATTGTTGATTTAAACGAAGGGAATCCATTAGAAAATTTTCAATACGTGTTTTCTACTGGCCCTGTAATTGACTCGTTAACGCTATCTGGTCGAGTTGTTGATGCATTTGAACTAACTGCCGAAAAAGAAGCTGTACTCCTACTCTATCCTGCAACTTCAGAAGATTCAGCGATAAGCAAACAATTGCCAACCTACGTAAGCAGAGCAAACGAAGAAGGTAGTTTTTATTTCACCAACCTCGCTGCGGGCGACTATAAGCTATACTCGTTAGTAGATAAAAATGACAATTACCTCTACGACCGCCCAGATGAAAAAATCGGCTTTTTGTCAAATTTAGTTAACCCAGTTGATTCACAAAAAAAAGTACAATTGTTTAGCTTCTCCCTTCCAGATACGAACCAATTCATTGAAAAGCAAAAGGTACAAGAGAACGCTTTAGAATTAACATTTAAAATTAAACCTGAGAACGTAGCCCTTCAACTCATTGACACTACGATTGAAAACTTTGTGCAGTATACCGAAACAAAAGAAAATAAGCTTACCATTTGGCACAAGGAAACTTCGGCTACAAAATTAAAACTTGAAGTAAGGCAAGGGAGCTTTTCTGATACAGTAAAGTTTACCCCAAGTATGTTAAACGACAGTTTAACACTAGAGCTAACGAACAAATTACAAGGCAAGCAGAACTTTTTCGAACCCATTCAGTTGAGTTTCAATCGCCCGTTACGAGCAATTTTAACAGATTCAATTTCAATTTTAGATAGCGATTCGAACCGAGTTGAATTTACTGTTACAGTGGATACAATCAACAGTAAAAGTGCCATGCTATCGATTGCTAATTCTGAAGCAACTAACCTCCTTTTAAGTATTCTACCAAATGCATTTGAAGATATTTACGGAAAAAGTAACGACAGTATCAGTATTGGTCTATTTTTTAACACTCCTGACGATTTTGGAAACTTATTGGTTAAAATAAAGGAGCTAAATGAACAGAATTTAATTTTACAGTTAACCAATTCTAAAGGAGAAATTTTAAAAGAATACTTTACCACTGACACTTTATATACATTTAACCACTTACCTGCAGCTAAATATGGACTTAAGCTAATTGCTGATGAAAATAACAACGGCAAGTGGGATTCAGGGAATTTATACGAAAAGAGACATCCAGAACGAGTCATTATTTACAATGAGCCCATTGATATTCGGCAAAATTGGGATAAAGAAATTATATGGATTATTAAGCAGTAATATTTGTTTCGTATCGTTTTCAAAGGTCAATAGACCGAAAAGTATTTTTACCTTTGCCATTCATTTTTTGATAATCATTTTATCCTCTTCAACCCCATGAGCGATCAAATAAAACACGAATGCGGCATAGCATTAATTCGCTTAAAGAAACCACTAGATTACTACATAGAAAAATATGGCACAGCCGCTTACGGGCTAAACATGCTGTATTTATTAATGGAGAAACAACACAACAGAGGACAAGATGGAGCCGGTGTTGCAAACATTAAGCTTGATATGGAACCTGGAGATCGCTACATCAGTAGAGTAAGGTCGAATAGCAACCAACCCATCAAAGAAATCTTTGAAAAAATTAACGGTCGTTTAGCAGAGGTTCAGGATGAAAACCCAGAGTTGCTAAAGGATGTGAACTACCTGAAAAAAAATGTAGGTTTTACAGGAGAAGTTCTTTTAGGCCACTTGCGCTATGGAACATTTGGTAGAAATAGCATCGAGAGTTGTCACCCGTTTTTGCGCCAAAATAACTGGATGACGAGAAATCTTGTAGTTGCCGGAAACTTCAATTTAACTAACGTTGACGAACTTTTCAACCTGTTGGTAGATTTGGGGCAACACCCAAAAGAGCAATCAGACACGGTTACTGTATTGGAAAAGATTGGTCATTTCTTAGACATGGAAAACCAAAAATTGTATAAAAAATACAAACAACTGGGCTATGCTAAAAAAGAGATTTCAGGACTGATTGCGAAAAACATGAAGGTTCATAAAATTTTGAAAAATGCATCGACAGATTGGGATGGTGGATACACTATGGCAGGTATGATTGGTCATGGAGATGCTTTTGTGTTGAGAGATCCATCAGGAATTAGACCTGCATTTTATTTTGAGAACGACGAAGTTGTAGTGGTAACCTCAGAACGACCTGCGATTCAAACTGCCTTTAACGTATCGGCGGAAGAAGTGCATGAGCTAGATCCTGGAAAAGCCATCATTATCAAAAAGAATGGAGAAGTAAAATTCAAGCAAATAAAAGAGCCTCTTGAGAAAAAAGCATGTTCTTTTGAGCGAATTTACTTTTCGAGAGGAAGCGACCAAGACATTTACGAAGAACGAAAAGAATTAGGTAGATCAATTGTTCCAGAAATACTGAAAGGAATTAACAACGATGTAAAAAACTCAGTTTTTTCTTTTATTCCCAATACCGCAGAAACTTCATTTTACGGCATGGTAAATGGCATTGAAAGCTATTTGAATGTTGTTAAAAAGCGAAAAATTCTTGAACTGAAAGAAAACACTCAAGAAAAGCTAGATGAGATTCTAGACATTCGCGCAAGGGTAGAAAAAATTGCAATAAAAGACGCCAAACTAAGAACCTTTATTACTCAAGATGAAGCTAGAGATGATTTGGTTACGCACGTTTACGACATAACTTACGGCACCATTAATAAAGGGGTAGATAACTTAGTAGTAATTGACGATTCAATTGTAAGAGGAACTACTCTGAAACAAAGTATACTTCGGATTTTAGACCGTTTAGGGCCGAAAAAAATCATTATTGCTTCTTCTGCACCTCAAATTAGATATCCAGATTGTTATGGGATTGACATGGCAAAATTGGGTGATTTTATTGCTTTCTCAGCAACCATTGAGTTGCTTAAAGAAACCGGCAAAGAGAAGTTGATTAAGGAAGTATATAAAAAATGTAAAGCTCAAGAAGATTTACCAAAATCTCAAATACGCAACTACGTTAAAGAAATATACGCCCCTTTTACAGCAGAGCAGATTTCTGCTAAAATTTCTCAAATGCTTACTCCAAAAGGTATTAATGCAGAAGTGCAAATCATTTATCAAACCATTGAAGGGTTGCACAAAGCCATACCCAACCACACTGGTGATTGGTATTTCACAGGTGATTACCCCACTCCAGGTGGAATGAAAGTAGTGAACAAAAGCTTCATATATTATTTCGAAGGAAGAAACGAACGGGCTTACTAGAGCGAACACTCTAACTTAAAAACTCAAGGCTACAAGATTTATTCTTGTAGCCTTTTTTTATTGGATAACTATTTAATCGTAATATTTCAATGAACAAATTAATCTAACATGGGATTAACAAAAACGGAAAAGTTTACGGACCAACAAAACACAGTTGCAAAATTTGCAAAAGCGTTTGCACACCCTGCAAGGGTGGCAATATTGCAGCATCTCTTCAACATAGACACATGCGTTTGTGGAGACTTGGTAAACGAAATAGGACTTGCACAACCAACCATTTCTCAACACCTTAAAGAGTTAAAACAACTCGGGTTAATTCAGGGAAACATTGAAGGAACTAGCGTTTGCTACTGCATTAACAAAGAGAACTGGAATAACATGAAAAACACACTATTGCCATTTCTTGACCAAGACCTGACTCAAAAAACGAGTTGCTGTTAATACTCTCAAATTTTAAACTTTTTAACCTACTACAAATGAATACAGAACAAGAACTAAAAGACATTGTAAAAGAGCGATACGCAAAGATTGCTGAACAAGATAAAGTGGACAATGCAGCCTCATGCTGCGGAGCGACAACACCTACCAACAAAGTGTACAATATAATGATGGACGACTACACAGGTACAGAAGGCTATTTAGAGGATGCCGATCTAGGTTTGGGTTGTGGCTTACCAACTCAGTTTGCTAAAATTAAAAAGAAAGACACAGTAATTGACCTAGGATCAGGAGCTGGGAACGATTGTTTTGTCGCTCGTCATGAAACCGGACCCGAAGGAAAGGTAATTAGAATTGACTTTACTCCAATAATGGTGCAAAAGGCAAGAATAAATGCAGAGAAATTAGGCTATAACAATGTTGAGTTCCGCGAAGGAGATATTGATGCAATGCCAGTTAGCGATGCAGCAGCGGATGTGGTTGTAAGCAATTGCGTACTGAATTTAGTACCTAACAAACAAAAGGTTATCGCAGAAATCGCTAGGGTACTAAAACCAGGTGGCCACTTTAGCATTTCAGATATTGTTTTAGTTGGAGACCTTCCAAATGCATTAAAAAATGATGCTGAAATGTATGCCGGATGTGTTGCAGGTGCAATTCAAAAATCAGAATATTTTCAATTTATAAGCAATCAAGGATTTCAAAATATCCAAATTCAAAAAGAAAAACCAATCAGTATTCCAGATGATATTCTTGGTAAATACCTTTCTGAGGCTGAAGTAAAGGAATTCAATACAGGAACAACAGGAATTTTCTGCATTACGGTATATGCAGAAAAACAAGGTTCTGCCGAAGCAAAGCCGAACGTTAAGCTGGCTGACATTAAAAATACCTGCGACCCGTCAAGTAACTGCTGTTAACCAAAACATTCACCGAATTCATTCTAATGGATAAAGTTCACGAAAACCTATTCTTTAATAATTCATAAAAAACGCCGTGGAGAGACACTTTTCGCGCCGTGTTGCGTTTGAGAAAAAGTTCGTTAAAAAAACTTATTTAACCTATCTTTGTTTCACTGTCAAACACCTCCAATATGGATTTTAAAGCCGGAAAACTTCTCTCTCAAATTGAATTCCCTCAAGACTTAAGGGACAAACTCGAAACTGCAGATTTACCCCAACTCTCTAAGGAATTACGTGAATTCATAATCGATGTTGTTTCGGTAAAAGGAGGTCACTTCGGAGCAAGTTTAGGTGTAGTTGAACTAACTGTTGCCTTGCATTATGTATTTAACACACCCGACGATCAAGTTGTATGGGATGTTGGGCATCAAGCATATGGGCACAAAATATTGACAGGAAGAAGAGAAATTTTTCACACCAATAGAAAATACAAAGGCATTAGCGGTTTCCCAAAAAGAAGTGAAAGCGAATACGATACTTTTGGCGTTGGACACAGCTCAACTTCAATTTCAGGTGCACTTGGAATGTCAGTTGGTTCTAGATTACAAGGCAATAATGAAAGACAGCATATTGCCGTAATTGGTGATGGAGCAATGACAGCAGGCTTAGCATTCGAAGGGTTAAACCACGGAGGTGTAGAAGACTCAAACATGATTGTTGTATTGAACGACAACTGCATGTCTATTGATCCGAATGTAGGAGCGTTAAAAGAATATTTAACAGACATTACAACTTCACCTACATATAACAAAGTAAAAGACGAAATATGGGGACTTTTAGGTAAAGTATCTAAATTTGGCCCTAACGCTCAAGCTATTGTACAAAAGATAGAAAGCGGAATCAAATCTGCCATGCTTAAGCAGAGTAACCTTTTTGAATCTCTTAATTTTAGGTATTTTGGCCCCATTGACGGCCACGATGTAACCCACATGGTTGAGGTTCTAAACGATTTGAAAAAAATTCCTGGTCCAAAAATTTTACACATTTTAACCACCAAAGGAAAAGGATACGAATTAGCAGAAAAAGATCAAACGAAATGGCATGCTCCTGGGTTGTTCAATAAAGACACAGGGGAAATCATAAAAGTTACTCCTGATAGTCCACAACCACCAAAGTATCAAGATGTGTTTGGGCACACCATTGTTGAATTAGCTGAAAAAAATGAAAAAATAGTTGGTATTACGCCAGCAATGCCTTCGGGAAGTTCCTTAAACATTATGATGAAAGCAATGCCCGACAGAGCTTTTGATGTTGGTATTGCAGAACAACATGCTGTTACTTTTTCAGCAGGACTAGCAACAACTGGCATCATCCCATTTTGCAACATCTATTCTTCATTTATGCAAAGAGCCTATGATCAAGTAATTCATGATGTTGCCATCCAAAAACTACCGGTTATATTTTGTTTGGATCGGGCTGGCTTTGCTGGTGCAGACGGACCAACGCATCATGGTGCGTATGACATTGCCTACATGAGATGCATTCCGAACTTAATTGTCTCTGCACCAATGAATGAAGAAGAATTAAGAAACTTAATGTACACTGCACAAGCCGAAGACAATGGAGCATTTGTAATTCGCTACCCAAGAGGAGAAGGTGTTATGCCGGTTTGGAAAACGCCATTCAAAAAACTAAAAATTGGTACCGGTAGAAAAGTGAAATCGGGTTCAGACGTTGCAATTTTAAGCATTGGCCATATTGGAAACTATGCTTTAACAGCAGCTGAACAGTTGGAGAAAGAGCATAAGGTTGATGCTGCCGTTTATGATATGCGCTTTGCAAAACCAATTGATGAAATTCTATTGCACGAAGTATTTAGCAAGTTCGATAAAGTAATAACGTTAGAGGACGGTTGTATTATGGGAGGCATGGGAAGCGCAGTACTAGAGTTCATGGCCGACCACGGCTACTCAGCAAAAGTGACACGTTTAGGCATACCAGATGCGATTATTGAACACGGCTCGCAAGATCAACTGTATGCCGAGTGCGGTTTTGATGTAAATGGAATTATGAAAACTGCCTTAGATTTAATTAAAAAAAACCAAACCAAAGAAAACCAAGCATTTGCATAAAATAATAGTCCCATACCCAACTATCCTAATTATACTATCGTATTACAACCAAACAAACTTAAAATTTCAATTATGAAAAAAATCTACTTATTAATTGTATCCCTTTTTATACTGGGTGCAGCACAAACAAATGCCCAGTCTTGCCAAGCAGACTTTCAATTTTCAATAAACAATTTAACCGTTAACTTTCAAGACTCGTCTTTTTACTCTCCAAATGTTTTTTCTCCTTTCCAAAATTGGAATTTCGGAGATGGCAGCAATGGATTCGGAACAAATCCAAGCCACACATACGCTTCAGCGGGAACCTATATTGCTTGTTTAACAATTTACGACAGTTTACAGTTTTGCTATGACACAATTTGTAAGGCAGTTACAGTAACGGGAGGCTCAAATCCAACGCCTTGTAACCTAACCACTGGCTATACGATTAATTCAAATAACTCTGTAAGCTTTACAAGCTTAATTACAGGAGGAACAGCGCCATTTACTTATGCTTGGTCTTTTGGTGACGGAGGAAGTTCAACTATGGCTAACCCAACGCATACGTATAACTCTCCGGGAGGATATGCTGTAATATTAAACGTTACAGATGCTCAGGGTTCAACTTGTATGAGTATAGATTCTGTTTTTGTAAACTTCTGCAGCGCTAACTTTAGCTATCAAACTGGTAGTAACGGTGCTGTAAGTTTCACTAACCTATCAAATCCTTTGAACGGAGCATTCATTTACATGAGCTGGAATTTTGGAGATGGTAACTTTAGTAACGCTATTAGCCCAACACATACTTATGCTGCTGCCGGAAGCTATACTGTAACATTAAACTACTTCGATTCGTTGACAAATTGCTCTGCAACTTATTCTGACAGTGTTTTTGTTCAAATTGGAAATCCATCGTCTTGTAATGCTTCTTTTACCAAAGCAAAAGATTCTTCTGTAGCTTACGGAGTAGTGTTATACAACACTTCTAGCAACTTTGGTTCGCATTTTTACTCTTGGGACTTTGGTGATGGAATTACAGGTTCAGGTAGAACTCCAATTCACCAGTACCAAAATTTTGGATCTTATGTTGTATGCTTAACAATTACTGATTCAATTTTAAATTGTACCTCTACATTCTGCGATACGGTTGGTATGGACTCTCTTGGTAACTTAAAATCAGGTTTCGGAATTAGAGTTCAAAACCCATTGGCGGTAGGATTAACTGAAGTGAATGATTTAAATAGCATTAACCTTTACCCTAACCCTGCAACTAACCAAATCTCATTAGACTTAACATCTGTAGAAAGCAGTGTTAACATTAGAGTTATGGATATTTCAGGAAGAATTGTAATGGAGCAGTTGAACCAAAATCCAGGCATTGTAAAGAACTTTGAAATTAGTTCACTTGAAAGTGGATTGTATTTCATGGTATTGAACAATGGAGCTACTCAAGAAATTAAAAAATTCGTTAAGCAGTAGTCTCAAAGATTAGTTTAATAAATAGTTGAAAGGCAGCATCGAGTAAAACGATGCTGCCTTTTTATTGAAAAATTTGTTGGTTCGCTACTTTTTTAATTAATTTCATGATATGTTACGAAAAAGATTTGTTCCTTACCTTATTAGTTTAGGCTTATTTGCTTGTGACGACAATGGTTCTACGGCGTGGGGGGGGGCAAAGTAATCCTCCAGTACAGAATAGCTCAGGCAACAACTGCAATGCCTCTTCAGGCACCAATGACTGTGGATCTAAAGAAATACCAATTAAGCTTTGGGTGCCATTAAATATGGATGTAATTGTACCGCAAAGAAAATCGTCGGCGACAAGTTTTTACCCGACTTCAGGTGGTATATTTTCCAGCTCCAATACACAAGCGACTAATCCAGGTAACGTCACGGGCATGGCTTATGCTAATAAAAATTTCGTTACAATTACTGTGAGAGCCTCTAACTGCTCAAATTGGAATGGCAATAAAAGATGGGCTTATTGGCACTGGGATAGCACAAACGATGGTGATCCAAATGACTTTAAGATGAATATCTGTGTGCCAGATCGCGATAATTTCACAGTAACAGTTGAATTGACTGAAGCTTGTGGTACATATGTAAATGGGTTTACAAACTACAG
>CAJQLW010000012.1 GCA_905479325.1 uncultured Flavobacteriales bacterium | reverse complement strand
TAGAATCTCTGCGAAAAGCGATTCTTGAGTTAGAAGGTGAAAGCAAGATGCACTTGATCAACATTCGCCTAAAATCTGACCGACTGAAAGAAAATTTCTTCTTAAAAACTGATTTAGAAAGATACAACTTCAATAAAGGACAAGAAGTCGCTCCAGAGCTTCTAAAGCTATTCATTCGAAATGTCTTGCGCCCAAATTCTGTAGTTAGTGGTACACTTGGTACTTTAGTCAGTACTTTCGTGGTTCAAAAGTTTGGAAAAAAATAACCAAACAGTTCAAAAAACTATTGAAGAACATTTTACCTTAGAACCATGAATCCAACCAAGCGCTCTTCCATAGATACACTATGGAAGGTTTTGCTCTCAATTACCCTTTTGGTTTTTGGAGCCATAGTAGCCAGATCTGTACTAATTCCAATTGTTTTTGGCTTTTTCTTTGCCATTGTACTGAACCCAATGGTTAGTTTTTTACAGCGAAAAAAATTTCCCCTTGTGTTAGCAGCCGTTATAAGTATGACAGTGGCTAGTTTACTGATTGGTTTTGGTCTGTTTTATATTGTAACCCAAGCTAAAATATTGTTTACGGATTTACCAGGTTTGGTCAAACAATTCAATTCGTTATTCGGAAAGTTTGAATTATTTATAACCAACACATTAGGGATTTCAGCAAACGATCAACTTACGTTGGTAAAAAATAATGCCAATCAATTAATCCGCTCTGGAAGCGGTGTATTTGGAGACGCTTTATTGGCTACTTCCAATTTAATCACCTTCTTTACTTTAATCCCCATCTACGTTTTCTTTCTTTTAGTGTACAAAGAAAATTTTAAGGGTTTTTTAAATCAACTAGACAAAGGAGGAGAAAAGTCTACCCTAAAAGTTGCATACGAGATTAAAGAAATGGTATACAGCTATATTGGGGGATTACTTATGGTAATAACCATAGTAGCTGTTTTAAATTCCATTGGTTTATTGGCGTTGAGTTTAAAATATGCCATTTTTATGGGAATTGTATCCGCCATTCTCACCGTTATTCCTTACATCGGAATTTTTATAGGTGGATTATTACCACTGATGGTTGCTCTAATCACCAAAGATTCTATGATTTATCCTTTATTGGTTATTGTTATTATTGGTGCCGTTCAATTTCTAGAAGGAAATTTTATTACCCCTAACATAATTGGTTCTAAAGTAAATATTAACCCTCTAGCTGCTATCATTGCGCTGGTAATTGGAGCCGAAATTTGGGGTATTGCAGGCATGATTTTAGCGATTCCGTTAACCGGCATAACAAAAATCATAATTGCACAGTATGAGCCACTGCGTCCTTATGCATATTTGTTGCAAAGCGAAGATAGCAATAGAAGTGCTAACACCTCTTCAGTATTTGAAAAGATTACAAACCTTTTTTCAAAAGGAAAAAAATAAAATTAAAACTTAGCGCAAGGAACAATAAACTTTCTACTTCTTCTCTTTTTCTTTTTGCTAGCTACCTCGTAAACAATAGAAATTTCGTGAGCGCCTGCTGAATTTGTAGCCAAACGAGAGATGGTAATGTCGTAACTATACCCAACCCTTAAATTACGGTCGGGCAAACTGTAACCGACCAAAACAATTACTGCATCGTTATTTTGCGGCACCCCTTCGTACTTCTTAAATAGGGGTATTCCTCGGTACCAGAAGCCAAAAACAAAAGGCTCATGGTTGTAATAAGCACCTAAATCTAATTGGTCGTAGCGCTCTTGTGCTTCGTACAGCAAAGCTGCTGTAATGTCTTTTGCGTTTCTATTTTTAATGGTAGGCCCAGAAAGTGAAAATTTGTAGCCTGCTTGAAAATTGTACTTGATGGGCAATTGGGCCACTGCGTCATCGCCAAGTAAGGATTGGTTGGGTCTGTTTAAATGACTTGCAGAAAAACCGACCCAGTAATTTTCTGAATACAGCAACCCTCCAAAATCAATGTTTAAATAGTTTACGTTTTGGTCTGCGAATGCATCCATATCTAAGGTGCTAGCGCTATTACTTTCCAATTGATCGTTAAAAACAAGCTTACCGAAATCGATTCCTCGTGAAACAAAACCAAACTTCATACCCGGAGCTAAATAAGTATTCCTGTTTAGTCTAAACCGATATGAATAAGAAAAAGCAATTTGATTGGTCGTTAAACCAAAAGATCCTGCATCTTCTCTGTTAAAAATAAGTCCGAAACCTGAATTAATTTCAGAAGCATTATAATCGTATGCAGCATGATAGGCATCAAAAGCTCCAGGAATACTTGGCCATTGGTGTCTGTAATTCATAGCAAAACGGTGCTCAATGGTAGCACCAGTAAAAGCAGGATTGGTATACAACGGCGCTGCGTAAAACTGCGAAAATCCCATGTAAATGTTGTGTTTGGAGAAATTTGTGTGGAACTATTGATAAAGCGAAACTGAATGGGTGTGCACCCAAAGTTATCGTCGCCAGTAGGCAGCTGAATGGAAGCTAATGGATTTCTTTCCAACACCACCAATCCTGTTATGGTACAACCTGCGGTATTGTCTGTAATGGTTACCGTATAGTTTCCTGTTGTAGATGCATAGGTGTGAGAAACGTTGGTACCCACTAATAAACTAGCGCCTATTGCATCGGGAGAACCATCTCCCCATACAATGGTGTAGTTCCCCATGTTTCTATCTGGCTGAATAAATACGGTGTAAGTTCCCGGTGTACAGGAAACAAATTCTGGATTGTCATCAAACACACCGTTACCATCTAATACCTCTAAGCATTGAGCATAAGAAGAGTATCCTAAAGCAATGGAGAAAATAAGTAGTAATAGCTGCTTTAACATAGTTGTTGTACGAGATTCGACTCGAAAAAGTTAACGAAAACAATGGGAACTGGACGCAATATCACCCTTAATAATTAGGCAGTTTTCTGATCAGAAGCAACTAACTTTTTTAACATCAATTTTCTAATGTACTTTACCGGTGCGCTGCCGTAGCTTAAAAATTCTTCGTGAAACTTTTTCAGGTCAAAATCTGCGCCCATTTTTTCTTGCAGTTCCGACCTTAGCTGCATAATTTCATAATAACCGGTAAAATAGCTGCACAATTGCACTTGAGACAGTCGTGCTCTTCGCCATTTACCTTCGGCCTCTGATTTTTCTTGGAAGGCTTCTTTCATTAACAACTGCATGGCATCTTCCTCTGAGTAATCCAACACTTGGATGCCATAATCTAAAATGGTGTTACAAACCGTTCTTAAATTCCACTTGTAATACATTAGGCCCATTTCAATTTGGTCACCGCCATAGCCAGCTTCTAGCATCATTTTTTCGGTGTACACGGCCCAACCTTCTATCATGGCACCATTGCCCATAATGCTTTTAATTAAGCTGGGCGATTGATTGCTATACACCAACTGAGTATAGTGGCCTGGAATGGCCTCGTGTATGTTTAAAATTTGTAAGGTGTAGTTGTTGTATTCTCTCAGGTAACTTTCGGCTTCCTCTTCGTTATAATGATCTAGCGGCGTAACGTTATAATAGGTTTCCGCATCGGCATCATACGGTCCGGGTGCTGAAATGGAAGCGCCGGCAAACCCCCTCATGTATTCTGGTGTTTCTCGCACAACCAACGGCTTGTTCGGATCTAATGTTATCAAATCATTCTCGTTAACAAAAGCAACTAATTCAGGTATTTGCTGCCGAATTGAGGTCACAAAAGAATCTCGATGAACGTGTGTTTTGGCTACTTCATTAATCACCATTTGTATTTGTTCGAAAATTCTGCCGGGTTTCTCTTGCTCTCCAAAATACTTTTCCCAAAGCATTTCTGACAGACGATACATTTTTTGATGCAAATCCTCTTTTTCGGCTACAGCCGCTTGAAAAATTTCTTTTGCGCTATAAGCCGACTGAATTTCTGCGGCAAACTTTTTACTGTACAACTCCTCTCCTATTCTAAAACTTCTGAATGTTGTGCTGTCTTCGGCCTTGTCTAAAAAGGTGGTTTGTAGGTACTTTTTATAGTCGTTAATGGCGGCTATGGTTTTCTCAATTTTAGCCGCAAACTCTTGTTTAAAAGCACTGTCTTTTGAAGATTTAGCCAATGAATCTAACAGGGTTTGGTTGAACATGCTTTTAGACCCTTCTAGCTGCTGAACGGCCAATTTGGTATGCACCTTTGTAGGTTGGTTGATGTTTTGTTTTGCTTGTGCGTAGTAGGCTTCAACATGGTTTAGTTTTTCGCTCACATTTTCCAAGCGTTTTTCTAAAGGGTGTTTCTGGTAGTTTATTACCTGAAAAAATGCACCGCCCAAGTTGTAAGATGAAGGATTCCATTCGCCACCTTTAAATTCATTTACATAAAACTCGGTATTGCTCAAATCATCTTCAATTAAATGAAAATCAATTTTATCTGCTTCACTTAAAGTTTCGTAATCAAACGCTCTTAATTTGTTCAACCAGTCTGTAGCAAATTGCAGTTGCAATTGTTTTCGCTCTTCGTTTGGTATTGGCAGTTGGTTATCGTAATCGTGAACTCCTTGGTAGGAAGCTGAAATGGGATTCATTTGCCACATGGCGTCTATAAAATCAGATTTAAACTTCTCGAAATCTTGAACTTCTACGGTTGTTTCAGTTGTTTTTTCTTGTTGATTTCCACATGCCACCAACGCCAATACCAATGACAAATAAATAAGCTTTTTCATAGTTGATTCTTTTAACCAAAGATAAGGGAATGATTGCACAAAGTAAGGCGCTTGGGCAGAAGTGAAAAGGAAAATAGTTTGTTTAAAAAAAGCGCTAAATTTGAGGCCAAATTATATTGAAATGAATAAAACACTGCCTCTATTTGTTGCCGGAATAACATTGCTTGCTTGCGGCGAAAAAAAGACCTCTGAAAAAGATACCAACTTGGAAAAAAATCAACGTAAAGAAATCACAGTAAAGGCATACCCTGAAGTAAGAAAAGACTCAGTGGTAGACGATTACTTTGGAACTTTAATTGCAGACCCTTACCGATGGTTGGAAAATGACACATCTGAAGAGACGGCTGCTTGGGTAAAAGCGCAGAATGAGGTAACGTTTGATTATTTAACTCAAATTCCTTTCAGAGAAGACTTGGAAAAAAGGCTTACCGAATTGTGGAATTATGAAAAAGTGAGCGCGCCTTTTAAAAAGGGAGATCATTACTTTATGTATAAAAACGATGGAATTCAAAACCAAAGCGTATTGTACATTCAAAAAGGGCTAGACGGCGAACAAGAGGTATTGTTAGACCCGAATAGCCTTTCGGCAGAAGGCACTACTTCGCTAAACGGCATGGGATTTTCAAAAAATAACCGCTACATGGCGTACGGCATTTCTAAGGCAGGTTCAGACTGGGTAGAGATTCAGGTAATGGATTTGGAAACTAAAACGTTGTTGGAAGACAAGGTGAACTGGGTAAAATTCAGTGGAATTTCTTGGTACAAAAACGGATTTTATTACAGCTCTTACGATCCACCTGTGGAGGGTTCTGATTATTCTGGCAAAAATGAATTCCATAAAGTATATTATCACGAATTGGGCACCAAGCAGTATGAAGATGTATTGGTTTACGAAGACAAGGAGCATCCGCAACGAAATGCAGGTTCGGGCGTTACCGACGATGAGGCGTATTTAGTTGTTACTACTTCAGAGTCGACCAACGGAAATTCGTTAATGGTAAAAGACCTAAAAAATGGTGGTGCTTTTGTAACCTTGGTTGACAATTTTGACACAGACAACTACATTTTAGACCACTTGGGAAATGGACAGTTTTTGGTGAACACCAACTACAAAGCACCCAATAACCGTATTTGTTTGGTAGACATTAACAAGCCTGAGCAAGAAAATTGGGTAGATTATATTCCCGAAAAGGAGTATGTTTTAACAGGCGTTACCTTAGCAGGCAACAAAATGATTGCCAACTACATGAAAAACGTACAATCGAAGTTAGAGGTGTATGATTCTGCTGCAAATTATTTGTACGACATAGCACTGCCCGGAATTGGTATTGCCGGCATAAGTGGAGACAAGGATGAGAATACCGCTTTTTATTCCTTTACCTCTTACACTACTCCAACAGAAATTTACAAATACAATTTTGATGAAAATAAAGCGGAATTATTTTTTCAACCCAAAACAGCCTTCAACGGAAGTGAGTACGTGACAGAACAAGTTTTTTACCCTTCAAAAGACGGTACTAAAATTCCGATGTTTATTACGTATAAGAAAGGAACTCAACTTGATGGAAACAACCCGACCTTTTTGTATGGTTATGGTGGATTTAACATTAGCATTACGCCACGTTTTTCTGCCATAAACACTGTATTTTTAGAGCAAGGAGGTGTGTACGCTGTTGCGAATTTACGTGGTGGTAGCGAGTTCGGCGAAGATTGGCATACTGCAGGTTGGAGATTAGATAAACAAAATGTGTTTGATGATTTTATTGCTGCGGCTGAATATTTAATTGAAAACAAGTACACGAGTTCAGAAAAGTTGGCGGTTCATGGGCGTTCAAATGGTGGTTTATTGGCTGGTGCTGTAATGACTCAGCGACCTGATTTAATGAAGGTTTCTATACCTGGAGTTGGTGTATTGGACATGTTGCGCTACCATAAATTTACCATTGGTTGGGCGTGGGCCGGCGAGTATGGCAGAAGCGATACGGATGAGGAAAACTTTAAGAATTTACTTTCTTACTCGCCATTGCACAATGTGAAAGAGGGCGTGGAATATCCGGCAACTATGGTGGTAACGGGCGATCATGACGACCGTGTAGTGCCTGCCCATAGCATGAAGTTTATTTCTGAGTTACAAGCCAAGCATCAGGGAGCAAATCCGGTTTTGGTAAGAGTAGATGTGAACGCAGGCCACGGAGCGGGCAAACCAACCGAAAAGGTGATTGAAGAGTGGGCCGATGTATGGAGTTTTGTACTTTGGAATACAAAGGCAACGGTAAATTTTAACGACGGGGCAAAAGATGAAAACTAGATTTATATTGATTGTTGCACTTTTAGTTGGCCTAAGTGCGTGTGAGGAAGTTGATCAGTTGACTCAATTTACAATGGACTTCAACAACAAGGTTACCCTACCTGCCAACGCTGTAATCAATACTCCCATTAGTATTTCTATTCCTGATATTTCCACCAATTCGGCTTCAACGTTTAGTGGAAACAATACCAGTGCAGGAGCCATTGAAGAAATTAAGTTACAACAAATGCAACTGAGTATTGTAAGCCCTGCGGGCAGTAATTTTAATTTTTTCAAGTCGGTTGAAGTGTTTATGCAAGCTGAAGGTTTACCAGAAGTTTCGGTAGGTAGCGAAACCAATGTTGCCGATGGATTAACTTTACTTGGACTGAATACCACTGATGCTAATCTAAAGGATTACATTACGAAAGATAAATTTTCTATTCGATTTTCTACCACAACGGATGAGGCCATAACTCAGGATCATGAAATTAACGTGAAAACGGTATTTTTTATTGACGCGAAGATTCTGGGTCAGTAGTGCCGATAGTATGATACGTTTGGCGATCAAGAAAAGGATTGTTTCAATTTTATTTGCCAACTCGCGGCAATTCCGACTTCGATCCTAGATCTCTTTCAAAATTGAGTATTGTTCATGTTAACTCGCTTATTAATTACCCTGTAATTAAATGACCTACAAGGAAGAAAGTTGTATTTATCATGTATTGTCTATTGTTTTTCATTGATGAAAAAATTACTTTACTAGTTTAAGCTAAATACTTTTTTTCATGTACGGTTGCCATTGCACAATCAGGTATTTATTTTTTACTTCATCTCCATGCTTTTCTTCGAGTTTTAGAAAACCATAATCGTAAACAAATAAATAAACATCACCATTATTATTTTTCCAATAGTGGGTGAAGTAATTTGGGTTAAACCCTAGCTTATGCAGCACCTCTCTTCGTAGGGTTGTTTTACCTGTTTTGTTGAATTGCTTTAATATTTTTCGATTGGTTTTGAGTTGAGCATCTACTTCAAAATAGAATTGTTCTTGCTCTCTTGCCTTTTCGTAGTGGAAAGTAGATTTACATTTTAAGGAACAGTAAACTTTGTCTTTTCTGCCTTGCATTATTTCTCCACAAACCGGACATTTCCTCTTTTTCATGTTTTAAAAGTATTCATTTTACCTCTTATTCAAGTAATATACGAAACTTATACGTTTAAGTAACGAATGTTATGCGATTAAATATCGGCTTATATTTTTTATTTCATTTAATTATGCATTATGAATTCTCCAAAAATGCATCGAATTACGCTGAAGCACTTATTAATTAAGGGCGAGAAGAAGATTGGCTTACAATTTTATCCGAATAAGGTGTTGAATGCCTTGGTAAAGGGTTTACCGGGTGTGCGGTGGAGCAATACGTTGTCAATGGTGCATATACCGAATACAAAAGAGAATTTAAATCTAATTTTCAATACGTTTAGGGGAGTTGCTTGGATTGATGGAAAATATTTTTTTAACGATCGGCCACTGAACCGAGCTAATGAGCAACTACCTGATAAACTGAAAGAATTCTTGCCAAAGGAGGTTCCCACAGAATACATTGACAAGTTACTTATTAAAAGGTATGCTGAAAACACTGTAAAGACCTATTGCGCTATGTTCAAAAGGTTTGTGAACCACTTTAAAAGTTCTGAAATAGATTCTTTGAATGAAAATGACATAAGAAATTACATCAAAGTATTAATTGAGCAAGGGAAATCAGACTCATATTTGAACCAAATGGTTAATGCTATAAAGTTTCATTACGAAATGGTATTAGGCATGCCCAATCGATTTTATGATATCGAACGACCTCCCAAACGAGAACGCTTGCCTAAAGTTTTGAGTAAACAGGATATTGTTACTATGATTGAAAAAACGAATAATTTGAAACACAAGTGCATTATCGGTTTGTTGTATTCAGCAGGGTTAAGAAGGTCTGAATTGTTAGCATTAAAGGTAGCAGATATAGACAGTAAAAGAATGACTATACGAATAGTCAATTCAAAAGGAAGAAAGGATCGACTTACCACATTGAGTTCATCGCTACTGAGGCTTTTACGGGTTTATTTCAAAAGTTACCGTCCGAAGATTTATTTATTTGAAGGACAAGAAGGAGGAAAATACACGGCTGCTAGCATCTTGAAGCTAATAAATAAGGCTGCACGATTAGCTAAAATTAATACGAAAGTGACCCCACATATGCTACGGCATAGTTTTGCCACCCATTTATTGGAAGAGGGCACGGATTTGAGAAGGATTCAAAGTTTGCTTGGTCATTCCAGCTTAAAGACCACGGAAATTTATACTCACGTTGCTATTAATTA
>CAJQLW010000011.1 GCA_905479325.1 uncultured Flavobacteriales bacterium | reverse complement strand
CCTTCATCGAACCATTTATTGGTGGTTTCTAATGCGTCAGGATACAATTTAGCCGTTTCCATTCTTTCAGGTTCCTCATTGGGAATATCATCGCAAACGGTGCCATCAATATCAATCAAGTAATTCTTCTTACCGTCTTCAAGAACAGGGCTAATCGGGTGCCCGTCTTGCTCAACAGCCTTTAGTTGTATGTCTTTTTTATGCTTCATTGATCCAGTTCGCTCTATCTGTTTGAGAAAACTGCCACGGTGCTCCGTTGTTCTCAATGTTTGTAATCATTCCCGCCAATTCCGATGGAATTTTTGATTCTTCCATCACTAAACTTCTTCTCATGTCCATAATAATTGACAGAGGATTTAACTCTATTGGACAAGCATCTACACAGGCGTTGCAGGTTGTACACGCCCACAATTCTTCTTCAGAAATATAGTCTCCCAACAAAGATTTGCCATCTGAAAAGTCTTTGCCGTTTTTATCAATTCCTTTTCCAACTTCCTCTAACCTGTCACGAGTATCCATCATGACCTTACGTGGAGAAAGCAATTTGCCTGTCTGATTTGCAGGACATTGCTCTGTGCACCTTCCACATTCAGTGCAAGAGTACGAATCCATTAATTGTTTCCAATTCAAGTCAGTTACGTCTTTTGCTCCAAATCTTTCTACCGGCCCTTCAGGCTCTGCAGGTGCGGCATAAGGGTCAGCATCTGGATCAAACATCATTTCAACTTCTTTTTTAACCGAAGCCATGTTGTCAAATTCAGCTCTAGGCTTGAGGTTAGAGTAAAAAACAGATGGAAATGCCAACATGATGTGAAAATGCTTAGAATACGGCAAATAATTTAAAAAGGCTAAAATTCCAAGAATATGAAACCACCAAGTTGCTCTTTCAAGAATTATCAACGTTCCATTGGATAAACTGTCAAACATTGGAACCAAGTATTGGCTAATCGGATAAGAACCTGCAATAACATAATGTTCAGCTCCTCTTGCCTGTAATATTTGATCTGCAGCATTCATGCTGAGAAAAGCTCCCATAAGTAGCACTTCCACAATTAATATAATGTTTGCATCAGTTTTTGGCCATCCAAGCATTTCTTTCATTCCAAAACGCTTAATGGTCATAAAGTTTCTTCTGGCAAAAAACACCGTAATGGCGATTAAAACAAGAAAAGCCAACACTTCAAAAGTTCCAATTAAGAAATCATAAAAACCACCTAGCGGCTCTGCAAAAATTCTGTGCGTTCCGAAAATTCCATCAATTATTATTTCTAAAACTTCAATGTTAATAATGATGAATCCTGCATACACGATAATGTGCATTAAACCTGAAATGGGTTTTACCACCATTTTGGATTGACCAATGGCCACCAAAATCATTTTTTTCCAACGCTCAGGTTTATGATCTGATATATCAATATCCTTACCTAGGTTGATGTTACGAATAATCGCTTTTAAATTTTTGGAGAACAAAAACACTGCAGCAGCAAATGCTACAATAAATAAAATATTTTCTAAGCCCATGGAAGTAAAATTAGGAATTAAAGCTTAGTCCCCTTTCTTAGCACTCTTATCTTTTCTGCCAAAAATTGAAAAGTGAACATATCGCTCTGGATTTAATCGCATATCTAGCATTAATTGGTCTAAATCATACGCAGCTGCTTCTAAATTTTGATACAGCGTATCATTGTTCATTAGCGCTCCTAAAGACCCTTCCCCATTGTTCACTTTTTGCATTAGCTCTGCTACTTGTTGCATTGCAATAGAAGCATTGTTGACGGTTTGTTGTAAATTAGCCCCTGCTAAAGAATCACTGATCGACTTTAAATTTGTCAGCGTTTGATCTAGTTTCTCGTTGTTATTTTCAAAGTTCTTCGTAATCGATTCAACATTTGAAAAAATTCGTTGTAAACTTTGTCTGTTTTCATTCACCATAGCATCAGCATCTATCATAGTCTGCTTGAAAACGGCTAAGGATTGGCGAATGTTAGTAATGCTAGACCCTATATCTTCTTGTGCCTGGGTGTTGAATATAGACTTTACCGTAGTTATTGCAGAATCAATTGACCCAATCAAATCTTCTGCTTTATTTTTCAATGGAGCAATTTGTTGGTTAACTGCATCTTGAAGCGAAGCCTCTATAGAAGAAGTAAGCGTATCTGATTCAGTAACAAGCTCGGTACTACTTCCCAATTCTAAGTTGATGGCTTTTCCACCTAAAAATCCATCACTGAATATCGCGGCTCTTGAGTCCTTGGGTATTTTTATAAATGATTCGGTTACAGAAAACTGAACAATTAGTTTACCTGAAAAGTCTTTCGAAAATTCAACATTTTCAACTTGTCCTACTTTGTTACCATTAAACATAACAGGGTTTGACCTTGCCAAACCACCTACATTGTTATAAATGGCATAAAGTTTTAAGCTGTTGTCAAAAATGTTTTTCCCCTTTAGGTAATTTGCCCCCAAAACAGCAAGGAAGATGCAGAGTAACATTACTCCACCAATTTTTACTTCTTTACTTACCTTCATGCTACAAAATTAACTATTTATCTTCCTTTAAAAGTTTAACGGCTTCCCCAACGGCAATCCTTTTACCATTATGAAAGGCTACTACAAAAGCATCTTCGTAGCCGCTATCTCTTACCTTTTTTTGCAATTCATTTGCTGCATCCCATGTCTTTACAGAACCATATGTGTATCTGTATAACCCTCCTGCTTCGTAAAAACTAACGTCTTCCAACCCTTTAAAATTTTCTGGAGAGGCATTTACTTCACTTGCAAATGTGGCTATTTGAACTTTAAACAACAATCCCTCTTCACTAACTCGTTCCTCTTTTTTCGATGGCTCTATGAGCTGGTCTTTCTTAACCTCTTCTTTCTTTGGCGTTTTCGCTACCTCTTTTTCTACCTTTTCTTGAGTTTTTACAGGTTCAATTTCTTCTGCATCTTGCTCCACGCTTTCTTCAATAATGGATTTTGAGACTGACTCTACCTCGTTTTTATATTCTTTAAATGCTCTGTAAATGGCAGAAGCCAAATAATCTTGTCCTTGCTTTGAAATTAGAAATTGTTCTTCATTTCTATTCGTTAAAAAGCCTGTTTCTATCAAAACACTTGGCATAGTGGTTTGATGGAGCACTAAAAACCCTGCCGTTTTCACACCTCGATCTTTCCGATTGACTCTTTCTCTAAACTGAGCTTGAATTTTTTCTGCGAACGCAATACTTTGGGCTTGATGTGCCTTTGTAGAAAGTGAGAATAAAATATAAGACTCCGGCGACTTTGGATCGAAATTCTCATACTTCGATTCATAATCATCTTCCAATAAAATAACTGAGTTCTCTCGCTGCGCTGCTCTCATGTTTGCCTCCGACTTAGCGTCTCCCATTACAAAGGTTTCTGTGCCATACGCCCCTTTATTATCATTTGCATTGGCATGAATACATATAAATAAGTCGGCTTTTGCCTGATTTGCAATTTTTGCTCTGTCTTGCAACTCTACGAAAACATCTGTCTTTCGAGTGTAAATCACATTTAAATCAGGATATGTTTCTTCTAAGTACCCTCCTAACTTTAGCGAAATAGCTAGTGCTACATCTTTTTCATAACTCTCAGCACCAAGGCAACCTTTGTCTTTTCCTCCGTGCCCCGCGTCAATAACAACCGTGCGTAATTTTCCAAAGAAATCTTCCTTAGTCTGTGCTTGAGACACTTGAAAGGCTGCAACTCCTAGTAACAATAAAAATAAATTTACTCTAAACTTCATAGGGTGGCAAAAGGCAATTTTAAATAATTTAGTTAGCTTTGGCACTGATTTTGACAGATGTGTTCTACACAAAAATAGCATTATAAGGTTGCGCTCTATTCCATTCCTTTCTCGGGTTTTCATCTTTACGGTGTTAATAACTGTTACGGCACTTTCCGATGTTTTTTCTCAATCGAATGAAGAGTTGGGCAAAATCAATTTTAATCCAGGTCCTGATTCAACTTTAATTCCACTTGATTCAATCTTTATCACTCCTGATTCTGTAAAACAAGAAGACAGTTCAATTATTTCCTCACCTTCCAAAATTGATACCATTCTTTCTCCAGACGCCATTGAATCAAGAGTAGACTATGAAGCTACTGATTCAATGAGAATTGACATGGTTACCGAAAAAGTATTCCTTTATGGAGCTGCCCAAGTGAATTACGAAAACATTCAACTCAATGCCGATTACATTGAGTTAGACCTGAAAAACAATACCGTTTTCGCCGATGGAAGACCGGACTCTACAGGAAAAATGGTTGGCTTGCCAGTTTTTAAAGAGGGGCCTCAAGAATACAATGCTGAAAAAATTACCTACAATTTCGAAAGTAAGAAGGGAAAAATTACTTCAGTAAGAACGCAAGAAGGAGAAGGTTTCATTAAAGGAAACGAAGTAAAAAAGAGCGGCACAGATGTTATGTATATAAGAAATGGTTATTACACCACCTGTAATTTGGAAGATCCACATTTTTCGCTCGCTACCTCAAGGCTTAAAATTATTCCGGGAGACAAAATTGTTACGGGTCCTACGGTTTTAAAAATAGACAACATTCCAACTCCGCTTGGTTTACCTTTTGGATTCTTTCCCAATAAAAAAGGTCGTTCTTCTGGAATTGTAATTCCAACCTATGGAGACTCTAGAGCGCTAGGGTTCTTTCTGAGAAATGGCGGGTTTTATTGGGGCATAAACGAGTACTTCGACGCTACCATTACAGGAGATATTTACTCACTAGGAAGCTGGGGAGCCGCTGTAACTAGCAGGTATAAAAAAAGATACAAGTACAATGGCAATGTTAACCTTTCCTACACCAAACGAAAAGAAGGCTTTAAGGAATTACCCACCTATCAAGAAATTAATAACATGTTTCTTAGATGGAACCATGCTCAAGATTCAAAAGCAAAACCGGGAAGTCGTTTTTCTGCTAATGTGAATTTAGGAAGTAGCAGTAACTTTAGAAACAACTTAAATAGCTTTTCAAATGATTACTTAACGAACACCTTTCAATCATCTATTACCTATACCAATTCATTTCCTACAAAACCGTTCAACCTTACATTAAGCGCACGGCACAGCCAGAACACGCAAAGCGAGCAGTTCAACATTAACTTGCCTGATGTATCCTTTAACTTTTCACGGCAATTTCCTTTTAAGAATGTTGGTAAAATTGGAAATGAATGGTGGCGAAGTATCTACAAGAATTTAGGCATCAGCTTCAGGTCGGAAGCAACCAATCGATTGACGGTGCAAGAAAACAAATTAAGGATATCAGAGTTTGGGGAATTAAGCCAAGAATTTAAAAATGGAATTAGGCACAATGTTCCCTTATCTACTTCTTTTAAGTTATTAAAGCATGCAACAGTTAGTCCTTCGGTAAACTTTAGTGAAACATGGATTTTAAGTTCAATCCGCAAAACGGTGAATGAAGAGGGGATTCTGGTAAGAGACACCGTTGTTGGTTTTGAAAGAGCGGCTTCGGCAAATTTCAACGCTGCTTTGAATACAAAACTGTATAGCCTTTACCAATATAAAAAAGGAAAAGTGGCAGCAATTCGCCATGTAATGACCCCGTCTATTTCATTCAACTTTCAACCAGAAATTTCTGACGGTATTCAACGCTACACCGACACCAATGGAGTTGTAAATCGATATTCAATTTTTGAAGGAAGTATTTACGGACAACCTGACCGTAGAAGAAGCGGCAGAGTTGGCTTTGGATTATTAAACAACCTTGAAATGAAGGTTCGAACAGACAAAGACAGCACCGGACTAAAGAAAATAAAGTTGTTAGAAAACTTAGGCTTCTCTACCAGTTATGATCTCAGCGCGGACTCATTAAATTGGGCGCCAATTTCTGCCAATGGTAGAACCAGAATTGGCAAGTTTCTCAGTTTTCAGTTTAACGGAACGTTAGACCCTTATGGTTTTGTTACCGACTCAACAGGTAGACAAACTCGAGTAAACAGAAGTTCAAAAGAAACTCAAGACGAATGGCTTAGATTAACAAACGGAAGCGTTGCTTTTAACTTTAGGTTAACCGGAAAAGGGAAAGATGGAAAAAAAGCCAACGAACCTAAAAAGAGTAAATACGCAACAGATGAAGAAATGGAGATGATTAATGCCAATATTGATCAATACATTGACTTCAGCATCCCTTGGTCATTAAATGTAAGCTACAACATTAGGTACTCCAAACCTACCAAAACCAGTAATGTAACTCAAACCTTAAACTTTAACGGTGACTTAAGTTTAACGGATAATTGGAAAATTGGTGCTACTTCAGGTTGGGATTTTACCAATAATGATTTTAGTTACACCTCATTAAACATCAATAGAGACTTACACTGTTGGCAGTTGGCTGTGAACTGGATTCCATTTGGTCCAAGACAGAGCTACAACATTACACTCAATGTGAAGTCAGCTGTTTTGCAAGACCTAAAACTCAATAGAAGACGAGATTTCTATGATCTCATACAGTAAGATGCACAAATATTGAACGGAATTTCGTTCAGAATATTCAAGAACAATATTTTAGGTCTAAAAATCTAATCAAGATATTCCTTTCTTTTGTTTGAAAAATGTACTACATTTGCAGGCTTAAAATTTATTTATAATTAATAACAACGTAAAATGCCTACAAAGATTAGATTACAAAGACATGGTAAGAAAAGATATCCTTTCTATCATGTTGTGATCGCGGACAGTCGTGCCCCACGAGATGGGAAATTTATTGAAAAATTAGGTACGTATAACCCGAACACCAATCCTGCAACTATCGACATCGATTTCGATGGCGCATTAAGCTGGATGAAAAAAGGAGCTCAACCAACAGATACTGTTAGAGCTTTATTGTCTTACAAAGGAGTGATCTACAAGAATCACTTAGACAAAGGAGTTGCTAAGGGAGCTTTCACTCAAGAAGATGCTGGCAAGAAGTTTGCAGCTTGGTTAGAGGAGAAAGAAGCTAAAATCGACTCAAAGAAAAACAAGTTAGATTCAGACAAAGAAGCTGCTGCTAAAAAAGCATTAGCTGCTGAAACTGAAGCAAACGCTAAGAAAGCTGCATCTATCGCTGCTAAAACTGCTGAATTAGCAGGAGAAGTTGCTGATGCTGTTGAAGAAGCAGTAGAAGGTGCTGTTGAGGCAGTTTCTGACGCTGCAGAAGCAGTTGCTGATGCTGTTACAGGAGATGATTCTGCTGAAGACAACAAAGAAGCTTAATAATAGTTTCATCTGATGAAAATCGATGATTGCTTTTATTTAGGATATATTTCTAAAACAATAGGAACCAAAGGGGAGTTAGCATTCAAGCTGGATGTTGACTCCCCTTCTTCATATCATGGATTAGATGCTGTTTTTGTTCAAATTAGCCCTAAAGACACGCAACTAGTTCCCTATTTTCTAGATAAAGCAGAAATTCAAAATAACGACTTACTGCGTTGTAAGTTTGAAGGTGTAGACGACCAAAGTACCGCAAAAAGTTTAGTGGGAAAATCGTTGTACCTGCTAGAAGAAAACCTACCTCCTCTAAAAGAGAATCAATTCTATTTCCATGAGATTATTGGCTATAAAATAATTGATCAAGAAAAAGGAGAATTAGGAAAAATTGAAAAAGTATTAGAATATTCTACCTCTAACCTATTTTCTATTCCTGTAGGAGATAAAGAAATACTCATCCCTATTTCAGACGAAACCATCATTAAGGTGGATAAAAAAGCGGAAGAAATTCATGTAGTTTGTCCTGAAGGATTAATAGATCTTTACCTTGAAGGCTAAGCCTTTTTATTTCAAACAATTTACTGTTCACCAAGATCAATCTGCATTAAAGGTTGGCACAGATGGCGTTCTATTAGGCGCATGGACAAATTGTAATCACGCAACTTCAATTCTCGACATTGGCAGCGGAACAGGAGTAGTTTCATTGATGTTAGCCCAACGTTGTACTGCTAAAATAACCGCCATTGAAATTGAAGCAGATGCTGCCAAACAAAGCGAAGAAAACTTTCAGAACTCTGCATGGAGCAAAAGACTTCTGTGCGTGAACTACTCCATTCAACACTATTCTACTTCCTTAAATGCAGAGAAATTCGATTTAATTGTAAGCAACCCTCCTTTTTACTCCATTCAAAAAGAAACAACTAAGAGAAGTACAGCTAGAAGTGAACAAGAATTAAATGTCGTTGAATTATTACAATGCGTTAGTCAACTCTTAGCACAAAAAGGCAAGTTTTCACTTATTTTTCCAAGTAATCGAAAAAATGAATTGATGTTGATCGCTGAGCAAGTTCAACTTTTCCCGTCACGAATTTGCTACATTAAGGGAAACGCAAAAACAGAGGTAAAAAGAATATTAGTAGAGTTTGGTTTTGAGCCTAAAATAGTAGAAGAAAATCATTTAATTATTGAAAAAGAAAGGCATCATTATACCGAAGAGTATCAAGCTTTACTACAGCCGTACCTAACAATTTTTTAGAATAGCAGAAAACTCAACCAAACTCTTCACCACCCAATCTGCATTTTCAGGATTATTTAGAGAATCATTGATATAAACCGTTTTCATTCCCGCGCGTTTTCCCATTTGAATGTCGGTAACAGAATCGCCAATTAAAATTGATTTTGAAAAATTTACATCAGGGAATTCTTCTTTGGCTTGCAAGGCCATTCCAATGTTTGGTTTTCTACAGGGAGCATTTTCGGCAGCTAAAGTGGGACAATAATAAATGGCCTCAAATTTTACTCCTACAGACTTAAGTCCTAATTCCATATAATCATGCACCGCTTTTAAGTCGGCGTGAGACATGATTCCTTTTCCAATTCCCTGTTGATTGGTCACTACAAACAACTTTCCGAAAATTTCATTCATTTCTTGAAGAGCTACTTCTGCTCCTTCAATAAATTCAAATTCTTCTGTGGTTTTAACGTAGTCGTTGTCCAATTTTTTATTGATCACTCCGTCTCGATCTAAAAAAAGCGACCAAGTTTTGTCTATTTGAAGGGCTACTATTTTATTCACCAAAAAGTGTTTTCTCTGTAATGTCGCAAACAATATGCCCTACCAAAATATGGCTTTCTTGAATTCTAGGAGTATCTGAAGAAGGAACATTAATCAAAACGTCCACCAAATCAGCCATTTTACCACCCGTTTCACCGGTCATACCGATTATTGTAGTCCCTTGACTTTTAGCAACTTTTAATGCTTCAATAATATTCGTACTGTTCCCACTTGTTGAAATACCGACCAAAACATCTCCTTTTCTGCAACAAGCTTCTGCCATTCTACTATACACCTTATCGTAGCCATAATCATTCGCTACAGCAGTCATGTATGAAGAATTAACATGAAATGCCTCAGCGTACAAGGGTTTTCTATCTAAATAAAACCGGCCAGTTAACTCCGCAGAAATGTGCTGGGCATCTGCCGCAGATCCACCATTTCCGCAAAAAAATACTTTCCCGTCGTTGTTAAAGCAGCTTACTAAGGTTTCCGCAAACGCTTCAATTCTAGAAAGTAGCTCATCAGAACTCAACAATCGTTGTTTCGTGGCAATGGATGCCGCAATTGTTTCCGCTATTAATTCCTTTTTATTGTTCATGATTCAAAAGTATTAACTTTCTTGGTAAAGCTTCACAAAGTTATTGACCAAGTTCTTCCAAGAGAATTGTTCCTTTGCTCGTTTCATATCTTCGTCAAAAGCTGCTCTTCCTTTTTCATAAAACTGAACCAAATGATTTGCTATATCCGTCGGATCTTGCTCTACCAAGTAACCCGTTTTACCGTGCTCAACCAATTCAGGTAAACCTCCAACTTTTGTAACAATCATGGGCACTTCAAATTGATATGCTATTTGAGTTACCCCACTTTGTGTGGCAGAATAATATGGTTGCAAAACAATATCACAAGCTGAAAAATAGTACTTCACTCTACTGTCTGGTATGAAATCGGTATGCCAAATTATATCATCTTTAATACCTAATTCTTCAGCAATCGAAGTATAAAACTCAGCATCGCCGTAAAACTCACCTGCAATTAAAAGTTTTTTATTGGGCAGCCGCTCCTTCCATTCGGCAAATGCTCGAATTGCTAAATCTAACCCCTTGTACCTTCGAATGAACCCAAAAAACAATACGTAGTCGTTATTGGCGTCTAAATTCAGTTCAGACTTTGCTGCAGCTTGATCTAGTTTTTCACCAAAATTATCAAATACTGGATGTGGGTTTAAGGCACAACTTGCCGTCTTTTTAAATGAGTATAAATCGTCCATAACGGACTGACTCATGGCAACGTATTTTTGAATTGGCTTTACGAAATAGCTTGTAAATAATGAATCTCCTATGCGCTTCTCGTGCGGTATAACATTATCTAACAAACAAATAACTTTAATTTTTTTATTCAACAAACGAATAACCGTTCCCAAACAAGGACCCATAAAAGGAATCCAATATCGAGTGATTACTAAATCTGGTTGCTGTGCGTTAATGTAATTGGCAGTTCTCCACCATGATATAGGGTTAATGCTGCTTAACTTTCGTCGAATAGGTTCAAACGTTGAAGGCTCTTCGGAGTATTGGGTTTTTCCGGGAAATAAAATAGACGGGTACTGCACCGTAAATGTGACAATTTCCGTTGCCATTCCTTGGCTCTCTAATTCATTAGCCAGTCGCTCATTATAAGCAGATAAACCTCCTCTAAATGGCCAAGCTGTTCCCAAAATAACGACCTTTTTTGGCTGATTACCCAAGCTCCTTTTCGATTTTATAGTTGTTTCTGTTGGGTGAATTACGCGACAAAAGTTCGCCTAAGAAACCCGCTAAGAATAGTTGAACACCAATTACCATAGAAGTCAGAGCTACATAAAAATGAGGTTTATCTGTTACTAGTGGAGCTTTAACGCCTTCGTATAAATAGAATATTTTTTCTCCCAAAACGTACAACACCATTACAAAACCCACAAAGAACATGAGTGTGCCGAAAGTTCCAAAAAAGTGCATCGGTCGCTTTCCAAACTTCCCTACAAAATTGATTGACAGTAAATCTAGGAATCCATTGATAAAACGCTCTAAGCCAAACTTTGTAACTCCGTATTTTCGTTCTTGGTGAACAACAGCCTTTTCAGTAATTCGAGTAAAGCCCGCCCATTTTGCAATAGCTGGAATATAGCGATGCATTTCGCCGTACACCTCAATGTTTTTAACTACCTCACTTTGATAGGCTTTTAACCCACAGTTAAAATCATTCAATTGGATTCCTGTCATTTTTCTGGTTGCCCAGTTAAATAATTTTGTCGGAATTGTTTTAGAAAGAGGATCGTAGCGTTTTTTCTTCCATCCAGACACAAGGTGAAAACCTTGCTCGGTTATCATCTTGTAAAGCTCAGGCAGTTCCTCAGGACTATCTTGAAGATCGGCGTCCATCGTAAACACAACATTACCTTGTGTCGCTTCAAAGCCAACATTTAGGGCCGCAGATTTGCCATAATTACGTCTGAACTTAATTCCTTTTACCGCATCATCCTTCTTGTTCAATTCTTCAATAATTGACCAAGATTGGTCTGTGCTACCATCATCTATGTAGAGCACTTCATAACTGAAGTTGTTTTCAGTCATTACTTTTTTAATCCACTCGTTTAATTCAGGAAGAGACTCCTCCTCGTTTAAAAGTGGAATTACTATGGAGATATCTTTTTTCAAGTAATGTGAGTCTTAAGAATTTTCAAACGAGTCAGGATCATTTTTCAAAAATGCTGCAGCAATTAATGAGATGATCAACCCCATAAATGTTGTTGCTAAAATTCCAAGCAAAAACATCCCCATTGGAGAGTAGATAGCTTCAGAAACTTTCATACCAATTTCGATGGCTTGTTCAGGCTGACCCTGCTCTATCATTTCTATTTCGGCTTTTTCAAGCAAACTCAATAATATAGAGTCGTCAACAAATTTCAAATACAAATAACTTGCAAAACTTGAAATAATTGAAGCAAATAAGCTTATCAGCACACCATATCCTAATGCGCTGCCATATGATATGAATCCTTTAAGTACTCCATCTCTAAACTTCTTAATCCCATAAACGATTCCTCCGATAATTATACCCCAAGTTAAAAAGGTGAATAATTTATTCTCTACTAATTCAAAAACATAGCTTGAAAGATTAATAACCAACAATACCAGACCTAAAATTGCTCCGAAATTTAACGCGCTCTTCACTTTTGAAGGCTCCTGTTGGTTCATATCATAGTTTGTCGTCTCAGTCATTGTATTTTTTTTTGGTTGCAAACAAAGATAGAAAAACTAAGGTCTAGCACTCTATTTTATTTAAAATAATTTGCCCTCTCATTAAAAGTATTGTTACCTTTGCCGCGGGTAAGTCTTATACGACCAGCTCCTATTGAATCCCCCAGGGTCGGAAGACAGCAAGGGTAGATGGTTGTAGCGGTGCGATGTAAGTAGCTTACCCATTTTTTGTGCCTTTATTTTTCTTGAATCCACGAAATTCACATTCTATCATATTTGTTCAAATCTTTATTTGCACAGGCCTTCTCCCCTATTTAACTTCGCACAAACTAAAAAAGGAACTGAATGAAATTTTTTATTGACACAGCTAATCTCGACCAAATCAAAGAAGCCCAAGACATGGGAATCTTAGATGGTGTTACAACCAACCCTTCGCTTATGGCTAAAGAAGGTATTAGTGGTGATGAGAAAGTGAAACAACACTACATTGACATTTGCAACATTGTAGATGGCGATGTTAGCGCTGAAGTAATATCTACCGACTTTGAAGGTATGGTAAGAGAAGGTGAAGCTCTAGCTGCCCTTCACGAGCAGATTGTTGTTAAAGTACCTATGATTAAAGAAGGTATTAAGGCAATCAAATACTTTTCTTCGAAAGGAATTAGAACTAATTGTACTTTGATTTTTAGTGCAGGACAAGCTCTCCTAGCAGCAAAAGCTGGAGCTACTTATGTTTCTCCCTTTTTAGGAAGACTGGATGATGTTTCAACAGATGGTCTAAACCTTATTGAAGAAATTAGAACAATTTATGACAATTATTTCTACGAAACAGAAATTCTTGCAGCATCCATCCGTCATCCAATGCACATTATTAATTGCGCAAAAATTGGAGCAGATGTTATGACCGGTCCATTAAGTGCAATTACAGCATTGTTAAAGCACCCATTAACCGACATTGGTTTAGCTCAATTTTTAGCAGACCACGAAAAATCTAATAAATAATGCTGTTAAAGCTTTATTCAGATCATACCAACCCTCGAGACTTAAAGCGCATTTCAGAATGCCTTCAAGCCGGAGGGGTTATTATTTACCCTACCGATACGGTTTATGCTATTGGCTGCGACATTAATAACCGAGAAGCCATAGATAGAGTAGCGAAAATAAAAGGAGTGAAAGCAGATAAGGCCGACTTTTCATTTGTTTTCTATGACCTTAGTCACATTTCAGAATATACCAAGCAGTTTGACTCTGCTACTTTCAAGCTTTTAAAACGAAACCTTCCGGGTCCGTTTACTTTTATTTTAGAGGCAAACAATAGCATTCCAAAGCTATTCAAAAACAAAAAAAGAACGTTAGGAATTCGAATCCCCGACAATGAAATTTGCAGGTCAATTGTTCAACATTTTGGAATTCCTATTATTTCTACCTCTGTTCATGATGACGATGAAGTAATAGAATATACTACTGATCCTGAATTAATTTACGAAAAGTACCAAGACCAAGTGGATCTAGTAATTGATGGAGGTTTTGGAAACAATGAAGCTTCTACTGTTGTCGATTTAACTGCCGGTTACCCTGAGATTATTCGCCAAGGCATTAGAGAGTTGGACGATTAAAAAAGAGCTTTTACCCTCGTGTATTCATTCAACAAAAGTTCGTGCAACTCCATCACTTGAGGCAGCAAGTCTTCCTTTCCATCGTTGATTATAATAAAATCGGCCAACGCATTCCTTTCTGCATCTGAATATTGGTGCATCATTCGTTTCTCAATGTCTTCTTTGGTCGCTTCGTCGCGCTTAATAATCCTATTAATCCGTTCTTCTTTTGGACAAAAAACAGTGACCATCTTATCCATTTCTTTATGCTTCCCTGTTTCAAAAAGAATTGCTGCTTCTTTCACCACATAGGGCTTTTTCTCATTCTTTTTACACCAACTGTCAAATTCGGCCTTCACCCTTGGATGCACAATAGCATTTATTCTTTGTAACTCATCTGGATTATTAAATACCAGTTTCGCCATTCGCTCTCTGTCTAACCTCCCTGTAGATGTATACATATCAGAATCAAAGGTCCTTTTGATTTCATCCTTTAAATAATCATCGTTGTCTAACAAGTATTTTCCAACATCATCTGAAGTAAAAATTGGTACACCAAGATTTTTCAAAATATTACAAACTGTTGACTTACCACTTCCCATTCCACCTGTAATTCCTACTTTCAACATATGCTATTTTTTTATGATAAATTCAATTTTTTCAGGCTCAGTGCGCAATAGTTTTGCAAACGATGGAACACCTTCAACAGTAATCTTCAACCTTTTCTTTTTTTCATAACCTTTTTCCAAATTAACCTTAGCTTCAATATCTCGCTCCGTTAACTGCTCGTAATTTGACAATGGCACAAGAAAAACAACCTTCACTTTATTCGGAAAAGTTCGAATTGAAATGTCTTTGTTCCATGTAACAGGAACCTCAAAGGATTTTTCGGTAAACTTATCGACAGGCACTAAAATAGAAATTTCATCTGGAACGATGTCCAATGATTGATATCGCTGATCTTTTGCAAAACTATACGTGATGTTCAAAGAATCGTTCACATCGCTTCGAGTTATAACTTCGGTGGAAATGAACTGCAGCGAGTCTAACTCACCTTGTGGACCTGAAACCTCAACATAGTTTGGATTGGAGGAAATTTCGCCCATTAAATTATAGCTGCTCTCAAAAGAAAGGTCAACTTTTGGAATTACCTTTAACTCCCGAATTACTCGCTTGTCTGTTTTAAAAAGAATTGAATCTGAAGTAATTCTTTCAAAACGAATGTCCTTATCCAAGTATTCGTAAATCTCATTTTTTAATTTAGAAGTAGGTATTCCAAACCGGTTTTTCCCCAACCTCATCGCTTCGGAAAGGTTCACCGTTATGCTATTTCTATTTAGACTCATTTGCTCCCCGAGTAATTCAAAACCATTTCCGGAAACTTGAATTTCAACATACTCTACTGGATCTTCTACGAGAATAAAGTCTTTGTTAAATGAAGTATACTCAATAGGGATGGTCAGGTTGGTGGTATACTGCTTAGAAAGAGAGGATAAAAACCAAAAAAAGGTAGCCAATAACAAACAAAAAAAGAAGATTGAAGCTCGTTCATTGAGCTTAATCTTCCCTTTATTTGAATCAAAAATTAAGTTTTTGATTTTATTTTTCACTTGACTTTAGCTTTTTGTGAAAATACAAAAGTTAAGTCTTGTATTTATTTTGCAGTTCTCGAAATGCCTGAATCAGTTGCAAAATCAGAAGAAATTGCAGCTTTCTCTACTGTGATTCTAATATCATTTGCAATTTCAAGTATCACGGTGTTTTCTTTCAATTCTGAAATTTTACCATGAACACCTCCAATGGTAACTACTTTATCTCCTTTTGCTAGACTTTCTCTAAACTTCTTCGTTTCTTTTTGCTTCTTCAATTGCGGACGAATCATGAAAAAGTAAAAAACTACTATAATTAATATCAATGGAATAAAGTCCATTATACCTCCGCCACCTGCTCCAGGTGCCATTAAAAATATGCTAAGTAACTTCATTATTGCGCTGCGTTTTGTGTTTCTGGAACCATTATATCTCCTTCAATGGCAAGTACCATTGTGTTAGGAACCGTGTTGGCTATTAATGTAACTGTTTTCTTTTGATGACCTGACTTTCCGTTACTGTCAAATACTACTTCAATTTCTCCTTCTTCGCCTGGAGCTATAGGATTTTTTGGCCACAATGGAACGGTACATCCACAACTTCCTTTTGCATCAGAAATAATCAAGTTTGATTTTCCAACGTTGGTGAATTTAAATAGGCGCTTTACTTTCTCTCCTTGAGAAATTTCACCAAATTGCATTACAACTTCTTCAAATTCAAACTTCGGAGCATTTTCAGCATCCACAGTTACTGCTCCATCTGCGGCAGTTGCATTGTTGTTGATTAAGTCAACTGAAACTTCAGCCTCTTGATTTTCTTGTTTTGTTTCATTGGTGCAAGCACTTAAACTTACAAGTGCAATGCTCATTGCGAAAATTGCTATTTTTTTCATGGTATTTGTTTTTATTGCATTAAACCTCTTCCGGTCTTTTTAAGTTTATCTTCTCTTTTAAATTCAGCTAAAAGCTTATCTAAAACTCCGTTAATAAATATTTTACTCTTCTGAGTACTGAATTGTTTCGACAACTCAATGTATTCATTCATGGTTACCTTTACAGGAATCGAAGAGAAATTTAAGAATTCAGTAATCGCCATTTTCATCAGCAAAACATCCATTACTGCAATTCGCTCAACTTCCCAATTTTGAGTTTTATCTTCAATAAGCTTGGAGTTCTCTTTATTATTGTTAATTGCCTTGCGGAACAAATTTTTCACGAAACGATCATCCTCTTCAGGATCCTTATACATTTCTGGCAAAGGCTTGTACTTCTCGGTAGATTTAATTTTTCCAACGTAACGAATCGCCATGTTAATGCAATAGTCACTGTCTTCAAAATCCCAAAAAATACTTCTTTCCTGAAAGTGAGAGTAGAAGTCATCATTGTCTAAAATAAACTGACTGTAGATTTTCTCAACAAACTTTCTGTGAGAAGCTGAATTATCTTCTTCCTCCAAAAAGTCTTGATACAACTTGCTATCTTTTAACTTCTTCCAAAGTTTTCTAACTAAATCTGTATCTGCACTCCAAGATACCTTATAATCGGTAACCTTTCGCTGCAATGCAGGGTTAGTTCTTAGCGCTTCAACTAAAAAGCTGTCTACAAACTTTCTATTCGGATTTTTATCTTCTTCGGTTGGTAAGGCTTTATTTCTCGATTCTTCCATTTGAACCTCAGCAGCATTTGCCAATTCGACGGGTAAAATCAGGTAGTGTAAGTATAATTCATACACTCTTTCAATGCTCATTTTCAAAGACTTTTCAGCCTTCGCCAAATCAGAACCATCTGACTGAAAGTAAGCGTATAACGATTGTAAGACCTTAACTCGAAGTATTCTTCTATTTAGCATTTACTAGAGTACACTTTTGATTTTTGCTATTGCTTCTATTCTATTTTGTGCTATTACCATAGCTGCTTCTTGCGGTGTTACGCCACTTGCATCTGACTTGGTAAAAATATCGCCTGTAGTTTGGTAAATATTTTCAGTCAATTCCATAGCTCTTGCTTCTGAAATACCAACAACCTCACGGTAAACGTTAATTAAACCACCTGCATTGATCAAGAAATCTGGAGCGTATAAAATTCCCTTCTCCATTAATCTTCTACCGTGAACAATTTCATCTTGAAGTTGATTATTCGCTGCACCGGCAACCACACTACATTTTAGTCGCTCAATGGTATTGTCATTCAAGGTTGCACCAAGTGCACATGGAGCATAAATATCCATATCAACATCGTAAATTGCGTCTCCTTCAACAACCTGAGTTCCGAATTCCTTCGCTATTCTTGCAACTCTTTCTTGGTTAATGTCTGCAATGGTTACCAAAGCACCTTCGTTCGACAAATGTTTCACCAAGGTTTCACCAACATGACCAACTCCTTGCACAACTACTTTCTTGCATCCTAATGAATCTGAACCAAATTGTTTCTTTGCAGTAGCTTTCATACCCATGTAAACTCCATACGCCGTTACCGGAGAAGGGTCTCCACTTCCGCCAAGTGTCTTAGGCAAACCACTCACGTGTTTCGTTTCCATGTTTACCCATTCCATGTCTTTTGGGGAAATACCGACATCTTCTGCGGTAATGTACTTTCCGCTTAAGCTTTCTACAAATTTTCCAAATCTTCTGAAAAGTGCTTCTGATTTTTGAGTGTATGTATCGCCAATTATAACTGCTTTTCCTCCTCCTAAATTCAATCCGCTAATTGATGCTTTAAAAGTCATCCCTCTTGAAAGACGCAAAACATCGTTTAACGCCTCCACTTCATTGTTGTAATTCCACATTCTTGTTCCACCCAATGCAGGTCCTAATGTGGTGTTGTGAATTGCAATAATTGCTTTTAACCCGCTTGCCTTATCTTGGCAAAAAACAACTTGCTCATGTTCGGTGTTGAACATCTTAGAAATAACCGGATTCATATCAACCGCTAGTTCTTGTCTATCTAAAACATCTTTCATTCCTTCAAATTATGTTGATTTAACAAAATAGATTATCCTAAATTTGCTTGGCAATGAGCCCTGCAATTCGTAACGCAAAAGTACCTATAAAAATCAAGTTTAGAAAGCCTTTAAAACGCATATGAAATCACTACAATACCTAAACAAATACCTATGGAAGTATCGATACAGATTGGGGTTGGGAATTGTATTTATTGCCATTTCAAATGTGTTTGCCATCTACCCGCCTCAAATCGTAAGTGAAGCAATTGACGCAGTTGCCAATTCTGAAGAAATTAAGCAGGTTGTTGGCGATGAAGAATTGCCTCAAAAATTAAATGCCGCAAGAGAAACACTTCTCACACCTTACATTAAAGATTACTCCTTAAAAACAAAGCTCCTTGTATTTGCAGGCCTAGTGTTAATTATGGCGTTGTTAAAGGGAATTTTTACCTTTTTTATGCGACAAACAATCATTGTCATGTCGCGATTGGTGGAATATGACTTAAAAAATGAGATATACGAACATTACCAAGTACTGAGCATGTCTTTTTATAAAAAGAACAATACTGGTGATATTATGAACAGAATCTCTGAAGACATTAGCAGGGTGCGAATGTATTTGGGACCCGGAATCATGTATACGCTCAACTTGATTCTTCTTTTCGGAATGGTGGTGCCAGTGATGCTTTCGAAAAGTGTGGAATTAACCTTATACGCCTTAACACCACTGCCCATTTTATCGATCTTGATTTACATCATTTCTAGTAAAATCAATAAGAAGAGTGAAGCAACTCAACGCCAACTATCTTTTCTTTCTACCTTTTCTCAAGAGAGCTTTTCAGGAATTAGAATCATTAAATCTTTTGTGAAAGAGAAATATATGAATCAAATTCTGAAAAAAGAGGCGGAAGAATACAAAGACAGAAATCTTGATTTGGTAAAATTAGAAGCGTTCTTTTTTCCTGTTATGATGATGTTAATTGGATTAAGCACCATTTTGACAGTTTACATGGGGAGTTTAAAAGTCATTGAAACAAGGGGCATGGAAAATGCCATTTCGGTTGGAGACATTGCAGCTTTTATTATTTATGTAAACATGCTTACTTGGCCGGTTACTGCTTTAGGCTGGGTAACCTCTTTGGTGCAGCGCGCAGCAGCTTCGCAAACAAGAATAAATGAGTTTTTAGAAACTGTGCCCGACATTACTAATCCAGCTGACACCAATATTCCAATTGAAGGCAAGATTCAATTCAAAAATGTATCGTTCACCTATCCTGAATCCGGAACTAAGGCTGTGCAGCAAGTGAGCTTTGAAATTTCTCAGGGCGAAACCTTAGCCATTATTGGAAAAACAGGTTCGGGTAAATCAACCATAGCAGACTTGGTATGCAGGTTGTTTGATGCAACAGCAGGTGAAGTACTAATTGACGGAAGGAACATTAACACCATAAACTTAAACAACTTAAGAAGTGAGATTGGGTATGTACCTCAGGAGGTTTTTCTATTCTCAACAAGCATCAACAACAACATTTCATTTGGACTGCACGATCAAAATATTCCACAAGAACGGATTGAAGAAGCGGCAAAGAATGCAGCAATTCATGCTAATATTAAAACGTTTAAAAACGGATATGAAACGATACTTGGCGAACGTGGAATTACTCTATCAGGAGGTCAAAAGCAGCGTATTTCTATCGCAAGAGCAATCATTGATAATCCTAAAATTTTAATCTTCGACGATTGTTTGTCAGCAGTAGACACGGAAACGGAAGAAGAAATTCTGGGTAATTTGAAGCAACTCATGAAGCACTCTACTTCAATAATTATCAGCCATAGAATATCTTCTGTAAAACATGCTACAAAAATTTTAGTTTTGGAAGAAGGACGCATTGCAGAGCAAGGAACCCATGAAGAGTTGATCAAAGCAGAAGGTTTGTACTACGAAACGTATCAAAAGCAGCTGTTAGAAGATGAGAAAAAGGTTGCGTAGTGCAATTCGAAATGCCCGGTGAGGAAGATGAAATAAAAAATCTTCCGATTGCGATAAAGTCGTAAAAAAAGCTTTAAAACGAAGGCTTATCGTACAAATTACAATAAGTAAACTTTAAAACAACCATTTTTATCTTTCTGATTACTAAAATTTAAACACTACTCTCCACAACCAAATTACTCCCTTAGTTCTGAACTTACGGTATATTCATTTTTTTGTTAGATTTGTTAGGTTAACAAAAAGCAAAAACTATAGATTAAAAAACTACACTTGAAGATGGATAATGAGCACGAAGGTTCAAAGCGAAGAACCGATGATATTTACTCAAAATCGCTGAGGGCAGGAAATAGAACTTATTTCTTTGATGTAAAGTCGACCAAATCTGATGATTTGTACTTAACCGTAACGGAAAGTAAAAGAAGGTTTAACAACGACAATGGTAAATTCTTTTACGAGAAGCACAAGTTGTTTTTATATCCTGAGGATTTTGCTAGCTTCCAAGAAAACTTACAAGCTACACTTGATAAAATTTCTGAGTTAAACGGAGGAAAAGAAATTGTAAGCCGAGCTGAGCTTGATGAACAAAGAGAAGCAGCTGAAGGAAATGAAGAAAAAACCGAGAAACCTAAAACTGAAGAAGTGAAACCTGCAGGTGGATTTACTGATGTTAGTTTTGATGATTTGTAAGAGTTTACTCATTTTTTATTCATAAAAAAACTAGTGATGGAGTAGCTGTGAATTTTATTTTCACACCTACTCCTTTAAACTACTACTCCCTTTTTAAAGAGTTTCAAACAATTACTTTTGGATGTATATCGTTCGTATATTACTGTTATTGATTTCAACATTCATTATTGAGAACCTTAGCGCCCAAGCTGAAGAGAATTTGACTTCTAGAATCCCATCTCAAAATGTTAACTATCCCTGTCTCTAGCCTTTGAGTGAGTTTTATGTGATACAAAATAAAAAGGAGATGAAAGACCTAGCAATAGACTGGGAGAATGAAAGCTGTAAAAAAGTCAATTACCCAAAAATTGATTTCAAGCAAAGTGCCCTCGTAGGTGTCAGGAAGTTTATTAAAAGTTGTGATTTACCTCAAATCAAATACGAGTTTTTAAAGTTTGAAGATGTAATTACTTTGAACATTGAATTCGCCAAAAACGGCGATTGCAGAGGTGAATTTGAAAGTATATATTGGTTTCTTATTCCTGCAGACCAGATCAATAAAAAAGATAAATTTGAATTAAATGAGAGGTACACTAAAAATAACGGCGAAAATTGACCATAGAATGAGCTTCTCACTACTATTTAATATTTTTTTATACGCCCTATTTTTCGTACTGCCTTACAGTATTTTCGCTCAAACCCAATATTTAGTAAGCATCAATCCAACTAGTGGAGCCCATAGCATAATATCTAGTATTCCAACTGTGCAATATATTAATTCTGGTAGAAGCACCTTTGACGAAGTAAACGGTAGATTCATTATTGTAGGCGCTGACGGTAATTTCAACGATTCGCTTTATTCAATTGATGTAAGTTCGGGAAATATAGTTACTAGAGTTCCATTTCCACTTGGACTTGGCCCAAATGACAATTTAAGCAGCCTTATTTTTAACAACAGCGACAGTACCTTGTACGCATTATTATACATAGGTACTAGTCAATTGAATTACTTAGTATCGTTAAATCCCAGTACTGGGACATATATCCTAATTGATAGTATACCAGGATTCCAATCTATCCTTTCAGGAACTCAAGTGATTGATGATGTTAACCAAACTTATAGTTTTGTTGGTCTTAATCAAATTACGTTTACATCTAAGCTCTACACTGTAGACCTTGTAACAGGTTCTACACTTTATAGTTCTAACTTCCCAAACTCAACTAACCAATTCGATGATATTTTTAATTTAAAACAGGATTCACTAAATAATCTAATTGGGATTTTTAACGCATTTAATTCTAATATTTATCAGCTGGTAACTGTAAATAAAACAACCGGGATACATACCTTTATTGACACACTACGTGGTTTCTCTAATTACGTACCATTTAATTCCATTTATAATAAATCAGCCAATTTATACTCCTTCGAGGCTAGAGATCAAAACTCAAATACTAGACTTTATAGCTATGATGTCACTACTGCAAATTTAGTCTCAAGTCCTATATTTCCGGTATTAGCAGATACTAATGATAATGTAACAGAATTACAAATCGACAATTCTACGGGAATTATTTATGGATTACACTGGGATAATGGCATTACAACCGGAGCTCTTGAACACAACTCTTTGGATATGATAAGTGTTTACCCTAACCCTGCATCGGCATTAATTAACATTGACATTGGAACGGAAAAGCTTGTAACAGTTGAACTGTTTAATAGCTTGGTTCAGTTGTAGTTGAGAAAGCAGTTAAACGGCTCTAGTGCAATTAAAATTGAAGAATTTAAAAGCAGATTATATTATCTAATCGTAGAAACAGAACATTCAAAAACAACAAAGAAGATCGTCATTCAATAAGTTTTAGTTCTCTACTATAAACTCCCTACTCTTAGCCATCAGCGGATACATCACCAAATCCTCCTCAATAAAAGGAACAACTTTTCTGTATTCCGCTTTAAGCTTCTCAACTCTTTCAGAACTTTTCTCTTTTCTAAAATCTAATGCTTGACAAGCGGTGAACCATTCTACACCAATAATTTTTTCAAGGTTATCCACTACCCTCTTTAATTTAGTAGCGGCATTTGCTCCCATGCTTACATGGTCTTCTTGTCCGTTCGAAGAATCAATAGAATCAATAGAAGCTGGTGTAGCCAGCTGTTTGTTTTGACTTACCGCTGAAGCAGCAGAATATTGAGCAATCATAAAACCAGAGTTTAACCCTGGCTTCTTCACTAAAAACGCCGGTAAACCTCTTGTTCCAGAAACCAATTTATACACTCTTCGCTCTGAAATTGACGCTAATTCTGCGGCAGCTATGGCTAAAAAGTCTAACACCAGTGCCAATGGCTGACCATGAAAATTCCCTGCGGAAATCACCTTATCCTCTTCTATAAATATGGTAGGATTGTCAGTTACTGAATTAATCTCAGTTTCCACTACTCCAATAGCGTAGTCGATAGCATCAGAAGAAGCACCATGAACTTGTGGAACACAACGGAAACAATACGGGTCTTGGACATGTGTTTTATGACGTTTTACCATTTCACTGCCTTCTAAATTCTCCAACATTGTTTTTGCAGTAGACAATTGCCCTGCATGCGGCCGAACTTGATGCACTAATTGGTCGAACGGCTCTATTCTTCCATCGTAAGCATCTAAAGACGCGGCAGCGGCCAAATTGCTCCATTTTTTTAAGTTCTTTAATCGAAGTAATAAACTTGTAGCATAAGCCGACATGAATTGAGTTCCATTTAACAAGGCCAATCCTTCTTTCGATTGCAGCTTAATTGGCCCCCAACCCATTTGTTGATTCAACACTGCTCCTGTAATTCGTTCTCCGTTCAATTCCACTTCGCCTTCACCTAAGAGTGGCAGACTTAAATGCGCCAGAGGAGCTAAATCGCCCGATGCGCCTAAACTTCCTTGCTCGTATATAATTGGGTAAACTCCTTCGTTGTAAAAATCAATTAATCTTTGAACCGTAACCAACTGAACACCCGAATGCCCTTGAGATAATCCTTGAATTTTCAATAAAATCATCAACTTCACAATGTCCTTTGGCACTTCATCGCCCATTCCGCAAGCATGCGAGGTTACTAAATTCCATTGCAACTGCTCTAAGTCTTGCTGATCAATTTCTGTATCGCAAAGTGAACCAAAACCAGTATTAATGCCATAAATTGGAGCTTCACTACGCTTTACTTTTTCATCTAAATAAGCTCTGCAAGCAACGATTTTATCTGCCGATTCATTACTTAATTCTAATTTGGAATTTGACTCGAGTATGCTTTTAATGTCTGCTAAGCTTAAAAAGTCTGATGTGATTTGATGTATCATAATTTAATTAGTAATTGATAATTAGTAATTACTAATTGATCGATTTTATTAATTCCTCCACCGTTATTGTGCTCTGCTCTCCGTTTTCCATGTTTTTTACACTCAATTTTCCTGAAATCATTTCTTCCTCTCCGATCATAACTGTAAATGGAATCTGTTTGTCGTTGGCAAATTTCATTTGCTTTTTCATTTTTGCTGCATCAGGATATAGTTCCGTTCTAATTCCTGCTTCCCTTAATTGATAAACCAGAGGCAATGCAAATGCAGCTTCTTTGTCTCCAAAGTTGATGAATAAGACTTGTGTTGCCGTATTTGCACTTTCGGGAAATAAGTTCAACTCTTCCATCACATCGTAAATCCGGTCTGCTCCAAACGAGATACCAACACCTGACATGTCTTTTAATCCAAAAATTCCGGTCAAATCGGCATAGCGACCACCACCACAAATACTGCCCATATTTGCCTCGTTGGTAACTACTTCAAATATTGCTCCTGTGTAATAGTCCAAGCCTCTCGCAAGAGTAACATCTACTTCTAACTTTGCTTTTCGTAAACCTAAATCGGCTACTGTATTCAGAATAAACTGAGTTTCTTCAATTCCTTTCAAGCCAATTTCAGACTCCTTTAGAAATGAACTTAGTTGAGCCAGCTTTTCTGCATTAGAGCCTTCAATTTGAAAAAGCGGTTGAATTTTTCGAAGTTCATTGTCGGATAATCCGCGCTGCGTCAGTTCTTCGTTTACCTTCTCTAAGCCAATCTTCTCCAATTTATCAATGGCTACCGTAATGGGAATAATCATTTCGGGTCTTCCAATAACTTCTGCAATGCCACTTAATATTTTGCGGTTGTTGAGTTTAATGGAGAAGTCTTTCATTCCCAAATTGGTCAGCACTTCGTCAAAAAGTTTCACCAATTCCACCTCATTCAGCAATGAATCGGAACCAATAATGTCAGCATCGCACTGGTAAAATTCACGGTAACGGCCTTTCTGCGGACGATCTGCCCTCCAAACTGGTTGAATTTGGTAGCGTTTAAACGGAAATGAAATTTCGTTTTGGTGTTGCACAACGTAACGTGCGAAAGGAACGGTTAGGTCGTAACGGAGTGCGCCATCAGTGAAATTATTTACGATTTTATTTTTTACACTAGGGTTAAAATTTTTTACAGTTAATTCAGATGACGTTAATTCATCTAAATTTTTTAACGCTATAACTTCATTAACAAGCTTATCACCTCTCTGCATCACATTAAAGATCAAAGAATCTCCCTCATCCCCGTACTTCCCTGTTAGGGTTTCTCTGTTCTCCATCGTTGGAGTTTCAATCTGCTCGAAACCGTAGGTTTGAAACGACTTTTTAATCGTATCAAAAATATAATTCCGCTTCGCCATTACTGCCGGCGAAAAATCACGCATTCCTTTTGGGATAGATACCTTCATTCTTTTTTAATTACCAATTATTAATGACAAATTACTAATTATCAATACCCGAAACTCTTTAAAACAATCAATGTCTCAGCTATTAGTAATTAAGAAATTATTCATTAGTAATTATTTAACCAGTTTTCTATACTTAAACTTAGTAGGCTCTGTGCCTAATCGTTTTCTTCTATTCTCTTCGTATTCTGAGTAACCGCCTTCAAAAAAATAAACGTTTGCATCGCCTTCAAAGGCTAAAATGTGCGTACAAATACGATCCAAGAACCATCTGTCGTGAGAGATTACCACCGCACATCCAGCGAAGTTTTCAATTCCTTCTTCCAACGCTCTTAAGGTATTTACATCAATGTCGTTGGTTGGCTCATCGAGTAATAAAACGTTTGCCTCAATTTTCAGCGTCATGGCTAGATGCAGACGGTTTCTTTCTCCACCAGATAATACGCCTACCTTTTTGTTCTGATCGCCCCCGTTAAAGTTAAAGCGAGACAGATAAGCTCTTGAGTTGACAATTTTACCTCCAATTTCCATTTGATCGTTTCCATCGGCAACCACATCAAAAACGGTTTTTTCAGGGTCTAAATCTTCATGAGCCTGATCTACATAGCCTAACTCAACAGTAGAGCCTACTTTGAAATCGCCCGTATCCGGCGTCTCTTCGCCCATGATCATTCTGAATAGCGTGGTTTTACCTGCACCGTTAGGTCCAATAACCCCAACAATTCCGGCAGGTGGAAGCTTAAAGTTTAAGTTTTCGTACAACAATCTATCGCCGTAACCCTTTGAAACACCAATAGCCTCAATAACCTCATTACCTAATCGTTGCCCGTTTGGAATTGGAATCTCTAATTGCTGAACGGCTTCTTTTCCTCCTTCCTCCATCAGCTTGTCGTAGTTAGCTAAACGAGCTTTCGACTTGCTTCGCTTCGCCTTTGGATTCATCCGAGACCACTCTAATTCTTTCTCTAAATTCTTTCTTCTTTTACTTTCTGATTTTTCTTCAGCTTTCAAGCGTTTCGATTTTTGCTCCAACCAAGAAGTATAATTTCCTTCAAACGGCAGTCCTTGTCCTCTATCTAGTTCTAAAATCCAACCGGCAGCATTGTCTAAGAAATATCTATCGTGAGTTACGGCAATTACCGTTCCTTTATATTGTTGTAAATGTTGCTCTAACCAATAAACTGACTCAGCATCTAAATGGTTAGTCGGCTCATCTAATAACAAAACATCTGGTTCTTGTAAAAGTAATCTGCAAAGTGCCACCCTTCTTCTTTCTCCACCAGATAGGTTCGCAACAGAAGCATCAGGCTCAGGACAACGCAACGCATCCATGGCTCTTTCAAGTTTTGTGTCCAACTCCCAAGCATTCAGCGCATCTATTTGATTAGAAAGACGCTCTTGTTCTTTCATCAACGCTTCCATTTTATCTGGATTCTCCAACACTTCCGGGTCACCAAATTTTTCGTTGCACTCTTCGTACGCTTTTAAAACAGCAACCGTTTCGGCCGCTCCTTCTTCCACTATTTCTCGAACTGTTTTAGATTCATCTAGCTTTGGCTCTTGATGCAACATACCTACCGTATAGCCATCGGAAAAGACAACATCACCGGTATAACCAGAGGTTTCTTCTCCTGCAATGATCTTCAATAAGGTTGATTTACCTGAACCATTCAATCCAATAATTCCAATCTTAGCTCCATAAAAGAATGAAAGGTAAATGTTTTTAAGTATGGGTTTTCCCGATGGCAGCGACTTTGTCAAGTTCACCATCGAAAAAATTATCTTTTTATCGTCAGACATTAAGTGTATTTTAAAGTTTCAACAAATTTGTGAATTTATTGCCGTTTCTCCTTACAATACTGCGATTATTTCTTATTCTTGACCAAACTATTTATAAACAATTTGAACAAGGCAAAAACAACTTTAGGAAGAACCGAAATTGTTACTTTTCCAGACCTAGGAATTGAAAATATTACAGCAAAAATTGACACTGGTGCTTATTCTACAGCGATACATGCTCATAAATTTTGGACCGAAACAAGAGAAGGTGTTGAGGAGTTGTATTTTCAATTGTTAGACCCGTCGAAAGAAGAATTTGTAAATCGAATTTATAAAACTGCCAACTTTTACCGAAAAAAGGTAAGAAGCAGCAATGGAAGAATGGAAGAACGCTTCATTCTAAAAACAAAAATCAGGCTTGGTGGCAAATTAAGAACAACCCACCTGAGTTTAACCAATAGAGAAAAAATGAGATACCCTGTTCTTGTCGGTCGAAAAGTACTGGCGAAAGGTTATCTTGTGGATGTATCACTTCAGAACTCCACAAAAACTAAGTAAAGAATTATGAAAATTGCAATTTTATCAAGGAACAAGGAACTTTATTCAACAAAAAGGCTTGTTGAGTCTGCTATAAACAGAGGACATGAGGTTCGAGTTTTTGACCATACTAAACTATATATGGTGAATGAAAGCGGAGAAGCAAACTTGTATTATGGGAATGAGAAAGTGGAGGGTTATGATGTTGTAATTCCAAGAATCGGTGCTTCTGTAACCTTTTATGGAGCAGCAATTATCAGGCAGTTTGAAGTTCAAAAAATATTTTCAACCGTAAAATCGGTTGCCTTGACAAGATCTAGAGACAAGCTCAGAAGTTTGCAAATTATGTCTAGAGAAGAATTAGGAATTCCAAAAACAGCTTTTGCAAAACACCCGAATGATATTCCTCATTTAATTCGAACTGTTGGGGGTGCTCCACTCATTATAAAAGTATTAGAAGGAACGCAAGGCTTAGGCGTTGTATTAGCAGAAACTCAAAAGGCGGCAAAATCGGTTATTGAAGCCTTTATGGGAATGAATACCAACATATTGGTTCAGGAGTTTATAAAAGAAGCAGGAGGTGCAGATATTCGAGCATTTGTGGTGGATGGAAAAGTGGTTGGTGCCATGAAACGGCAAGGTAAAGAAGGAGAATTTCGATCGAACCTTCACCGCGGTGGCACAAGCAGCATGATTAAACTAAAACGAAGCGAAACTGCTGCAGCTATTAAAGCAGCAAAATCGATGGGCTTAAGTATAGCAGGAGTTGACATGTTACAATCTTCAAGAGGTCCATTGATTTTAGAAGTGAACTCTTCGCCCGGTTTAGAAGGAATTGAGAAATCGACAAAGATTGATATTGCTAGTAAAATTATTGAATACTGCGAAAGAAGTTCAGGTGTTAAAGGAAAATTGAAAGACAAGGTTGGTGTTTAAAAGAAATTACTAATTGATAATTATTAATTGATAATTTTTTTAAAATGAACAGAAAACTATCCATCAACAATCAATCAATAAAATACGGCGAGAAGGCGGTTATTAATTTGAACATTGCCCGTCTAATTTCCGGAACCGAAATTGATTTGCCAATTTACGTTTATCGAAGTAAAAATGCTGGGCCTACCGTTTTATTAAGTGGAGGTTTGCACGGGGATGAGATTGATGGAGTGGAAATTGTTCGGAGAATGATTGAACGGAAGGTTTTTGATAAGCTGAAATGCGGTTCTGTAATTGCCATTCCCGTAATGAACATTTATGGTTTTTTAAACTTTTCACGAGAAGTGCCTGATGGGAAGGACATCAACAGAAGTTTTCCAGGATCTTTAACAGGATCTTTGGCTTCTAGAGTTGCTTATAATTTAACGCACAAAGTGTTACAAGAAATTGATTTTGGAATCGATTTTCATACAGGCGGTGCCAATCGTTACAACTTTCCGCAAACCAGATTTGATCCATCAGACGAAAAAGCGAAAGAAATTTCTGAAATTTTTAATGCGCCAATTAGCTTAGAATCTAAATTTATCGACAAGTCGTTCAGAAAACAAGCCAATAGAATGGGTAAGTCTATAGTTGTGTACGAGGCTGGTGAGTCTATGCGTTTCGATCAAAACTCAATAGAGCAAGGTATTTTAGGAGCACAAAAAGTATTGGCTCATTTTAAAATGATCGATTTTGAAGTAGAAAATAAAAACTCAACCCATTGTGAAGAGAGTGTGTGGGTAAGAGCTAAAAGTTCAGGTATTTTATACATTGAAAAGACCTCAGGCGAAAGAGTTCATCAGAAAGAAGTAATCGCGAGAATTACAGACCCCTTCGGGAATTTTCAAACTAAAATTAAAGCACCTCAAGATGGAATTATCATTGGGCACACAAATTCGCCATTGGTAAATCAGGGTGATGCAGTTTTTCACATTGGGTGTTAATTCCGCTGAAATTTTCGAATAATTAAACGAGCGCCTCTGTCGAAGCTGAAGTAATTGTAGCTCCAATTAAAAAAGGTGATGACCCTATTTCTAAAGCCAACCAAAGAAATAAGGTGAACAAACATCCAAACAAACCAAGCTACGGTACCTTGAAATTTAATCTTTCCCATATCCACTACTGCCCTATTTCGGCCAATGGTTGCCATTGAGCCTTGATCCTTATACTCAAACAAAAGAGGTTGCTGCCCAACTGATATTCGTACCAAATTCTTTGCTAAAAATCACCTTGCTGATTAGCAACTGGCGCTACTTGTGGCAAACCATTTTCAAACAAAGGAGTAATCATTTTCCCAATGTCGCCAATAGCGTAAACGTTTTCTGTGTCCTTCACTTTCGAAGTTCGATCGACAACATATCTTCCTCGATCTATCGAAGATTCGGGAAATCCATCAATTATATTACCGCGAACACCAGCTGCCCATATTAACGTTTTACTTTTAAAAACCTCCCCTGATTTAAACACCAACTGTTCGCCGTCGAAACTAGCAACCGACTTATTTAGCATTACATCAACACCCAATTCAATTAAATATTTCAGGGCTTTTTCAGAGGCTTTGTCGGACATTGGTTTTAGCACTTCGTCCTGCATTTCAATTAAATGAATTTTCATTCGCTTAATGTCTAAATCGGGATAGTCAGCAGGAAGTATGTGGTTTTTCAATTCCGCCAATGCGCCAGCTAACTCAACACCGGTAGGACCTCCACCAACAATAGGAAAATTCATGTAACTCTCTTGTTCCTCTTCATTTGCCAATAAGGCCTTTTCAAAGTTTTGAAGAATCAAACTTCGCAGGTCAAGCGATTCTGAGACCGTTTTCATGGTCATGGGATATTTTTCTACCCCTTTCATTCCGAAAAAATTAGTGGTAGTTCCGGTGGCGATGACCAAATAGTCGTAAGAAATAGTGCCAATATTGGTTTCAACAATGTTAGCAGCAGTGTCTATTCTCTCAACCGTTGCCATTCTGAAGTGAAACCGCGGTTGATTTTTAAAAATTTTGCGAATTGGGTAAGCAATCGAGTCAGGTTCTAAGCCCGAAGTTGCCACTTGATACAAGAGCGGCTGAAACGTATGGTAATTGTTTTTATCCAACATCACCACTTGAAAGTCTTTCTTCCGCAAGCCCTTTGCCAAGTGCAAACCGCCAAAACCTCCACCAATAATTACAACTCTTTTATATTCATTATTCGGTACATTCATCATTTCGAGTATTAAAAGTTGGTGGCTATAGACTTTAATTCATCTGAGTTGAAAGCTTTCTGTTTGGGACAAGAGTTGGCAATAAAAACCATGGCCTGAGCAACTTCTTCATCGTAAATGCCCTTGTATTTTTTTGCACCACCAATCAATAAAAAGCCGAAAGTCTTCATCAAAGCAATTCCAATTTTTTCTCCTAAACGAAATTCTTTCCGATCACCAAAAAGCATAGAAGGTCTTACAGCGTATGAATTTTCAGGTCCATCTTTCCAAATTTCTTCCTCGGCTTTTCCTTTTGTTTTGGTGTAGAAATTACTCGAATTAGAATTTGCCCCTATCGCTGAAATGTGGACCAACTGTTTCACATTCGTCTGTTTCGCCAACGTAGCAATTTGATGAGGGTATTCTAAATCTACTTTTTCGAAGGCAGCTTGACAGCCTGCTTTTTTGATGGTTGTGCCTAGACAAATAAATACATGATCTACTTTGAACAATCCTGCAGAGGATTTCAAGTTAGAAAAATCAACTATGACCTCTTTTATCTTGGGGTTATTGTATTTTTTTGAACTTCTATTGGCAACAACAATCTCTGTGTAACGCTCATCTTCAGTTAGTAACTCTAGGAGTTTTGAACCGACAAAACCAGTTGCTCCAAATAATAAGGCGGTTTGATTTTGACTCATTTTTTGAACTTAAATTTGCATCCAAGTTAAACAATAGATTGCCTTTAGGGTTAAATATATATGAGTAATTACCAAGAAAAGTTTGACAAGGGAGTTGAATTATTAAGAGCAGGAGATTTTGAAAAGTCACTCAAAATATTCAACAACTTAATTCACGAACAACCCAATAACGCGGAATATTGGAGCGAGCGTGGGGTCGTTTATTTTCACTTGGGTAAGAAAAAAGAATCGCTCGCAGATATGGACGAAGCTGTTCGGTTACAGCCTGAGAAACCCTACAGATATTCAAGTAGAGCATACATTCGTGGTCACTTTAAAATGACGCAAGAAGCCATTGCAGATTATGAGAAGTGCATTGAACTAGATCCCGAAGATGCTGTAGCTCAAAATAATTTAGGCATGCTGCAAGAGCAGTTGGGCTACAAAAAAGAGGCAAAAAAGCGTTTTGACATAGCAGACGACCTGATGGAAAACCCAAAAGGAAATACGGACTTGGGAATTAAAGGTGAACCGTTAGAAGCAAGAAACATTCAAAAGGAAATTGAAGAAGAACGAAAAAATCAGAGCCTTTGGACGGAATTAAAATCTTTGAGCACGAAAGAAGGGAGAGCATCTTTTGGAAAGTTTTTGAAGAGTGGGTTCAAGAAGGTATGAATCTGTTTAGTTAAAAACTGGGTAGGCCAATTTACTTCGAAGCTATTGCAAATAGAGAATTTAACACCTGACAGGTTATTTACAGACAGTATATAAACCTGTTAGGTTAATCTTAGATAACTCTTTACTGATTCTTTACCATTTTGCCAATTCAGCCTTTAAAGTTCCCATCAACCCTTCACTCGCCTTCATTAATGGTATTCTTACGTCATCGCCACATATTTCTTGTAGTTTCAACGCAGCTTTTACTCCTGCAGGGTTACCTTCTGCGAAAAGCAAATTGATAAAATCTAACGACTTATAATGTAAGTTACGAGCAGACTCATTTTCATTTTTTAAAGCCAAGTTCACTACATCAGCGGTTAATTTAGGTTGCGAATTCGCTAACACAGAAATTACGCCAACTCCTCCGCAAGTAATAATTGGAAAATTCAAGGCATCTTCGCCAGAAATTACCATGAAATCCGCTGGTTTGTCTTTTACAATTTCCATCACCTGGTTCAAATCACCCGAAGCCTCTTTTATTGCTACAATATTCTCAAAATCATGAGCAAGGCGCAGCGTTGTACTAGCAGTCATGTTTGATGCTGTTCGGCCAGGTACATTATACAATATTAACGGCAACGGAGAGTGTTCAGCCAATACTTTATAATGTTGGTAAATACCTTCTTGCGTAGGTTTGTTGTAATATGGACTTGCAGAAAGAATTGCATCAACACCTGTTAAGTCAACTCGTTCAAACTCTTCCACAATGGCCGAAGTATTGTTACCTCCTATTCCAATAACCAAAGCCAATCTACCATTATTTACTTTCTTAACGTGTGCCAAAACTTCATCTTTTTCAGCAGTCGATAATGTTGCTGTTTCACCCGTTGTGCCTAACACTACCAAATAGTCCAAGCCACCATCTATAACATGGTTTACCAAATTAGTAAGTCCATTAAAATCTATGTCGCCGTCAGCTAAAAATGGAGTAACCAATGCAACTCCAGTACCTTTAATATTTTCCATGTTATTTTTTGTTTATCATTTTTAAGTAGGTTGTAACTTGACTTAAAAAATAGTCTAATTCTTTGTTTTGGGTACTAATGGTTAAATCGCAACTATCATTTTGATACCCTGAAGCCTTCCCAATTTTAAAATTGGCATTTGATAAAGTTGAAACCACTTTCAAACTAAAAATTGAATTAAAATTCAAGTCGAGGAGCAAATGGTATTCATTGGCAATCAGTTTCAAAACTCTACTGTCGCTAGGAAAGCCGAGTCGGTTTAAACATTTTTTATCAAAATAAATATAACCCAATTCATCTTGTGGGCGTTGGTCTTCTTTTCCTTTTAGCTTGTAAAATCCTAATGTATCTGCTTTCACCCCTTCTTCTTTCAGAAAACGGGCGTAATTCCGAACCTTTTTTTCCATTTCTGGAAGGCTTGAATCGTAAAGTAATAGTGCGGTTTTAGCCGTTGATAGATTCATGGCGCCAACCTTTCGCTTTACATTTTTCAGCTTCTGCGCTAAATACTTTTCAGCAATGAATTGTATCATTTCAAGTGGATATCTTTCACCATTATTTTACCTGCCTTATCGTTTAAGCGTTGAATCAAATCGCTTTTAACGTAACTCAACTCTTGTCGCAAAGTTGAAGAATCAAGTTGAACAAACAATGTACCCTTATTAAAATAAATTTCTTTGGTGTGCTTAGCAATCATTTTACCTACCAACTCCTCCCAACTCGTCACCAGACTCATTTCGTCCAATCGATCGCCTAATCCATATGATCGCAGCATTTTATCTACCAATTCCTTTAACGGCTTCTCTTTGTTATCAGACATTTTTAACCTCCCCCTTTTCAATAGCAAATGCCTTAAAATCGACCTTTAACGAAGTGAATAACTCAGGTAAACGATCTAAATGCGTGTCGGTTATAAAAACTTGCCCAAACCAATCTTTCTGCACCACTTCCATCAATTTTGCTACCCGTTCCTCATCCAATTTATCGTAAATATCATCTAATAATAAAATTGGAGTAATTTTTTTATGATTCTTTAAAAACTCTGCCTGAGCTAATTTTAGCGAAAGTAAATACGTTTTTTGTTGGCCTTGAGAACCGAATTTTTTCAGCGGCTTATCTCCTAAATTAAATCCTAAATCATCTTTATGTATTCCACTAGAAGTGTAGGTTAGTCTCCTATCCTTATCTCGAGTTTCTTGCAGGTTTTCTTGGAATGTTTTTTCATTTAAATGAGAAGAGTAATCTAATTCAACCACTTCTTTGTTTCCGCTAATGAACTCATAATGTTTTTGAAAAAGAGGAACAAAGTCTTCGATAAACTTTTTTCGAGCTTCAAAAATTGGCTCACCGTATTTGATTAGCTGCTCGTCCCAAATCACCAAACTTTCTTCATCAAAACGCCGAATTTCCATAAACTTTTTTAAGAGCCTATTTCTTTGAGACAATGCTTTATTGTATTGAATCAAGTCATCCAAATACCTTCTGTCGAACTGAGAGATAATTAGGTCCAGAAATTTCCTGCGAATCTCACTCCCTTCAATGATCAACAATGAGTCAGATGGAGAAATCATCACCAACGGAATAAGCCCTATATGGTCAGCAATTCGCTCGTAAAGCTTTTTATTCCTTTTAACCTGCTTTTTTTGACCTTTCTTAAGCCCTACATAAATTTTCTCTAATTCCTTTTCACGCACAAAATTACCTGTCAAGGTCATAAAGGCTTCGTCATCGCGGATCAACTGTGAGTCGATTGGATTAAAAAAGCTTTTGCTGAAAGCAAGGTAGTAAATAGCGTCTAACAAGTTGGTCTTGCCTTGCCCGTTATTCCCTAGAAAACAGTTAATTTCAGAAGAAAGCTCGAGCTCGGCTTCTTCGTAATTTTTAAAGTTTAACAGTTGTAATTTTTCTAGATACATCTCTTCACAAAAATACCCAAAGCTAGTGCGAAAAATGCTAAAAAGAATTAATTTGAATTGAGTGAAAAAAACCTATTTTTGCCGATTCGTAAAAAGAACAAAAAATGGCTAAAAAAACAGCAGAAAACGAAGAGTTAATCGTAGACGTTCAAGAGGTTTACAGTAAAACGGAAACGTTTATTGATAATAACAAAGGCATAATCACCTCAGTAATTGGTGGATTAGTTGTTTTAATTGCAGGTTACTTTGCTTACAACAGTTTTTACTTAGCACCTTTAGAGGATGAAGCTAGAGAGGAAATGTTTATGGCTGAGAAGTACTTTAAGTTAGATTCATTTAATCTAGCAATTGACGGACGAGCAGATTTTGCAGGATTTATTGAAATTGCTGATAAATACGGTAGCACAAAAGCAGGAGATTTAGCAAACTACTACTTGGGGATGTCTTTTTTAAACCTTGGGGAATTTAAGTCTGCAATTGATGCGTTGAATCAGTTCGATGGAGATGATGAAATGCTTGCAACCCTAGCAATTGGTGCTAAAGGTGATGCGCTCTTAGAATTAGAGAACACTGAAAAAGCGATTGAACAATACGAGAAAGCTGCTAGCAGAAACGCAAACGAATTCACAACTCCTGTTTTCCTAATGAAAGCTGCTAGAGCTCAGGAAATGGTGGGTGACTATAAAGGAGCTGCTGAGAATTTCAAAAAGATTAAAGAAGAATACAAAACATCTCCTGAAGGAAGTGATATTGAGAAATTTATTGCCAGAGCAGAAGCTAAACTTTAAACATGGCAACTGAAGGAAATAACCTTTCTGAATACGATTTTAACAGCGTTCCCAATGGCTCAGCAATGACATTGGGAATTGTTGTTTCTGAGTGGAACAGCAAAATAACATTAGGACTTTTAAAAGGTGCAAAAGCCACTCTTTTGAAGCACGGTGTTGCAGAAGAAAACATCAAAATTAATTTTGTTCCGGGAGCATTTGAATTGCCTTTGGGAGCGCAATTCATGTTAAAAAACACACTTGTAGATGCTGTAATTTGCTTGGGCTGCGTTATTCAAGGAGAAACAAAACATTTCGATTTTGTTTGTGAAGGAGTGACTCAAGGAATTAAAGACGTAAGCTTAAAATTTAATGCTCCTGTTATTTTTGGCGTTTTAACCGACAATACAGAACAGCAGAGCATTGATAGAAGTGGCGGAATACTTGGCAACAAAGGAGATGAAGCTGCGGTAACGGCAATAAAGATGATTTCCCTACAGGAGAAATTGGAGCAGGGTGCAAAATAATTCATACTATAGCGCTCAACTCTTGCTATTTTATCCTTAATAAAATGAAATAGGTGCAAAAGAGTTAAATTTTCACATTGCACTTGGAATTTCTCGGTTAGTCCACTTTTGTCTTCACCTTCTTCCACGTTTTTATTTGCCAATTCGTAGTGGCCACGCACAACAAATTTTGGTTTTTATCATGGACTTCAATTGTACATTTCTTGTACACTACCCCATCCTTTTCTAAAGGAGCTAAAACACTCGTTTTAAAATCAGTCTCATCTAACGTAAATGTAGCGTACGATTCAGACTTACCCTGATATTTGTAGCTTACTTCCATCGATTCCATTATGATTCGGTAATTTTTCATACCCAATTTATGCAACAATAAAAAACCAGAAGAATACTCAGCTGCTGTAGCCAAACAACATGCGTGAATTCCCTTTAAATGATTCTGATTAATTCTCCAATACGGAATCTTAACCTTTACCTCATCATCAGCAATATGAACAACTTTTAATCCATGTGGACGATTAAAAGGGATGAACCGCTGCAACAAAAAGTTTAACTTAAATAGTCCCCATCTCGAAGTTTTAGCACTTTCAATTAATTTATCGACGTTCATAATTTCAAAATCTATTTCTTCAAATCTATAGAATGAAAATGGAAGAAAGTCAAATTCTAAAAGAAAAGATTTAAAACGAAATTGCTCCTTTGAGCCAAGATTTAGAAAAATGGGTCGAGTCGAGAAAAGTAAGTCCCACATAAAAAACTGCTTGAAAGAGTTTGTTAATACGCCCTAAGAGCAAGACTTGTGTGAAAAATGCACATTAATAGCCAATATTTTAGGTTAACTTTTATGATAAACTTACTTTTGTGAAAAATTATTTTTTAATTAAAAAAGAGCGTATGTCTCAAGCAGAAAAAGGAAGTAAAGTAAAAGTTCATTATACAGGAACGTTAACTGACGAAACAATTTTCGATAGTTCAAGACAAAGAGAACCAATTGAATTTGAAGTTGGTGCAGGGCAAATGATTGCCGGATTTGATGCAGCAGTGGAAGGAATGAAAGTTGGTGAGTCTAAAAAGGTAAACATACCAGCCACTGAGGCTTATGGACCAAAGAACGAAGAAGCAATGATTAAGGTTGCTAAAACACAGTTACCTGAAGGAATGAACCCTGAAGTGGGGATGCAGTTAGAAGCGTCTCAACCAGACGGTAGAACTCAAGTATTGGTTGTAGCTGAAGTAATGGAAACTGAAGTTGTGTTAGATGCAAATCATCCTTTAGCGGGAAAAGATTTAATCTTCGACATTGAATTAGTAGAGGTTAACTAAGTAATAATAGAATTAAGAGTAAGGCCTTCTCCAAAACGAGAAGGCCTTTTTTTATGCTTTTTCTGTTCTAAAATAACCTTTATTAGTTTCGTTTAGCAGCAGTTTAAAAATAAAAAAGTCGATTCTTAATTAGAATCGACTCTCAATAAATTTGATGGAGTTTTAAATGTATCCTGCAAGTTCGTATACAACTCTACCTCTTTGCGTAACTATTGGTGCAAGCAATACATTGCCTACTTGGTAATAAACATTTCTATTATAAAATACTTTTATTGCGCTCTGAGGCAAATAGTTTACTCGAATTCCAACTGGAGCAACTGTAGCCACATAGCCTTGGTGCGTTGGAGTATAAAATTGACCTCTTACTAAAAAGTAATCTCTATTCATTCCTATGAATTGTATTGCATTGTGAGGTAAAAAACGAACTCGATGGCCGTTATTGTAATTCATTCGGACTACACTTGGTCGAATGACTGGAGCACAAGTAGCAGGCACAATTCTAGTATTTCCAAAGCTAACATTGATGCTAGCACTTGAATTTCCAAATCGAGTTACATTTCTGTGATTACTAAACCTAGCTTGATTTGAATAATTTGCCATTTGCGGATTTACTCGGCTTCCTGCAGTTCGAACCTGCTGTTGTTGGTTTCCATAATTTCGGTCGCCTCTTTGAGCTGTTGCAGGAAGAATAGCTAATACCATTAACACTGCCAATAAAAATGGACTTACTGTTTTTAAAATCTTTGCTTCCATGATTTCTAGGTTTTAAATGATTATTTACCTAGACAATTCAAAAGTGGTGCCAAAAGCGCAATTCGTTTAATTTTAGAAAAATACAAGACTTTGAGACCATAAGACTGAGAGACTACAAGACTGAGAGACCATAAGACTGATAGACCACAAGACTAAGAGACCATAAAACTGGGAGACTACAAGACTTTGAGATTGCCAGATTTTGAAAGTTCTTAAGTCATTCTTCTTGCGCATTAAACTTTCAATCTTCGTCTTTTCGCTTTAAGCTATTATTATTCAACCGCTTTTCCTTTTTTAAACTCTCTTGTATAATCCATTCCAGTTGACCATTGGTACTGCGGAATTCATCCGCAGCCCATTTCTCAACCGCTTTCATTAAATCTTCATTTAAGCGCAATGCAAATGCCTTTTTCTTAGCCATAGGCTATCTCGTTTTTTCCATTAACACTTTTACTAAACCACTGTCACTTGCTATGGAAACAGCTCTCCAACCTTCAAGTGCAAGTGAGTTTAGCCTTTCTTCAAATTTTTGCTGTTTTTCAAAAACACCCTTTGTTACAATTTTATATGTTGTCATATGCCTAGTGATTTAAAGTACCCGTATTAATTACTGGCGAAGCATCTTTGTCTGCGCAGAGAACAGTAAGCAGGTTGCTCACCATTGCAGCTTTTTTATCTTCATCTAAATGCACAATTTCTCTTTTGCTCAATTGATTGATTGCTTCTTCCACCATCCAAACCGCACCTTCTACAATTTTCATTCTTGCAGCTACTATAGCTGTAGCTTGTTGCCTTCTTAGCATAGCGCTTGCAATTTCTTGAGCATAGGCCAAATAGCCAATTCTTGCTTCCAATACCTCTATTCCAGCAATGTGCAAGCGTTCAGAAACTTCGCGTTCCAAGTTTACGTTTACTTCCTCCATTCCACTTCTTAAGGTTACTTCAGATTCATGGTCATCAAAATTATCGTACGCATACATGTTAGCTAATTTTCTTACTGCCGCATCAGTTTGAACTCTTACAAAGTTTTCATAAATGTCAACTTCAAATGCTGCTCTATAAGTATCCTTCACTCGCCACACTAAAATCACGCTTATGTTGATTGGGTTACCCAATTTGTCATTTACCTTCAACCGCTCACTGTCAAAATTTCGAGCACGTAACGAAATTGCCTTTCGCACAAAAAATGGATTGACCCAATAAAATCCGTGTTCTTTTACTGTTCCTTTATACTCTCCAAAAAGTGTCATTACTCGCGAGCCATTGGGATAAACAAAGAAAAAACCTATACTTAGAAAAAGTGCCGCTAATATTAGCAATGCGAACCAAGGTGAGCGAAACAGCACAATACCTGCTATTCCAGCAACAATGGTTAAGAGAATCAAAAAGATCATCGTATAACCTGATGAGGGCTTCATTTCTTTTTCGTTTGACATAATTTTAAGATTTAGTTTGATATTAAATTGATATCACAATTATACGTCGCTTTTCAAATGATTTGGAAAAAATATGATAAACGGTATCGAGCAGTTGTTCAATTTAAGTGTTGATTCATAGATTTATGATTTTGAAATTTCTTTTTTTACACTCTTCTCTTTCGCCACAAAGGCACAAAGCACACTAGGTTTGCTCCATACCTCAATTTCGAGCACCACTGAGTAGAGGGAAGTTTCGACGCAACACACTCCACATTCATGTCTAGGCTTCGATACTCTTTTGCAACTTCCTTTCAGTTCAGTCACAAAATCACTCTGCCTCACAAGCTTCTGACATCTGTCATTCATACTTTGCTTCTTTTGCCATCATTCTAAAATCTATGACCATTTCGGAATCTTCAATCCAAATTCCTCACCTGCCTGCCGCAGGCACGGTTCTACATTCCTCACTGCACACTCAACATTCTCCAGATTAATGCAGAACTTTGAAAAAAAATTGATGAACGAAATTCAACTTAAAAATTACCGCCATTCTGTAGAAATCCCTGTTCGATTTATGGATATTGACGCTTTACAGCACGTAAATAATGCTCGCTATTTAAATTTTTTAGAAGAATCAAGAATTGCATATTCTCAAGACTTGCTGAATACTTACAATTCCATTCAAGAACTCAACGTATTGGTTGCAAGAGTTGAAATCGACTTCATGAGGCCCATTCTTTTTGAAGAAAAAGTAAAAGTATACACTCGAATTGCAAAATTGGGCAACAAGAGTTTCACCTTTGAATCAATCATCACCACCACCAATAAAAAAGGAGAATTCCCTTCAGCTAAGGCAGTGCAAACCTTGGTTGCGTTTGATCCGAAAACAAATCAAACAGCACCAATTGATGACAAGTTAAGAGAACGCATAATTGAGTTAGAACCAGATTTAGCAAACTAAAATGCTTTTGGTAATCTCGATTTTCTGTTTTACATTTAGCGCATCGAACCGAAACTAAAATATAGATACCTTACTTATCAGGAACTGCAGTTATTCAATGAAGACTTCTCTGAATACCTGTATTCCAATGGAATAAATCGATATGAGTGGAAACTTTTACTGGATTATTCCTCGGACGATGCATTAAAAATTTTAGGCAAGTACAGTGAACAAACCTTCGACAAGGTGATGAAAACCGTCCACTATTTAGAGTACAGAACAAAATCTACATTGAAATTAATTAATTGTGCCAAGGGAAAAATGACTTCTATTTTTCTTGAACTACCCTCTAAAAGCGACTTGAATTTTCTTGATGTTAATTCAATACAAAATTTCAATTCGTTCAACCGATTTCAGTTTTCACAAACAAGTTCAAAATACTTAAAATCAAGAGAAAAAGATATTTTTAACCTCATTGAATCTGGCTACAAAGTAGTAAATGAAAAAATGTACAATCACTTGGCTAACCTCAGAAAAACTCAACTTAACTAAGTTTGATCTAAGCGTCGTAATTCAGAGAGTAAATTTCTAGTTGTTGACTCAACATCTAAAGCCCTCAGCAATTTGGGCACTTCTTGCTCGAGGCTTTCGTTGGGGTAATAATTATCTCTTAAAAAGTGAATAAATTTTAAGGTTTGAAACGCATTAAACCACTGAAAAAAGCGAGTCTCAAATCGTTCTTCTGTTGTAGATTGCTTCCTAAGCTCTGCTAGTTTACTTTTCCAATTCTCCTCGCCTACAAACTCTAACAACAAACTAGATGGAGTTTCTTTTGAACGATAAAACTCCCTAACATTTTTAAAGCTTTCTTTGATGATTTCAAAACATTCAAAAGCATAGCTTTTCTCAATTTCTCTCTCCTCGTCAAGCATTTCTTGAATTGCTCTTCCTGTTCCAAAAGGAACCCTATGAGATGCCCGTGGTGAAGGGATAACCTTTGTAGTTTTTAGCTCGTTTAATGTACCTACTGCAATAAATTTTTGCAAAAAATAAAAGTCCTCCCCTGCTTTTCGTCTATTCATTCCGCCTTGCTCGCAGTAGGCTGATGCGCGCACAGCCATAGACGACCCAATGGTGTGAAAGGCATACGGCAGTTTTGCAAAAGCCAATCCATTTTTATAATACCGCAGGTGCAATTCATAGTTTACAATTCCTTGATACACTTGTTCCGGAAAATCGTTACCGCCTGTAGGGTGTTCAAAATGAATAGAGCAAGCTCCTATTGATGGGTATTTTTGAAAGTGTTTTTCAATTTCGAATAAATAATTGACTTCGCATTTGGCATCAGCGTCAAAGCAAACAATTACACCCTCTTTTCGATTGATTGCCTCAAAACGTCTTACGGCTTCATCCATGCCAATTTTTCGAGCCAAACCTACTCCTGCATGTTTTTTAGGAAGTTCATTTTCTTCAATACAAAACAAGTCGAATTTAGGTTCTACAAGCGATTTAAACCAATGCTCCAACTCTTCTTTGGCTTTCTTATTTAACTGAATAACCTCTTTCGAGGAATCTTCTGATGCATTAAAAACGACAATCACCTCAACTGAACAATTTGGTAACTCACATTCCTGAAGGCTCGCAATACTGCCGACCACATCTGGCTCGTCGTGAGCCGGAATAACAACGATCATACCTACTTTGCTATTTGCCTCAACAGATAGCAAACGTTCTCGGAAAGAATACTTTATTAGGTAATTAGAAAGAATAGACATCAGCGGTAAACGTTTTACAGACTGCAAAGGACGGAATTCTTAAACTTTTGCAGTAAACAAGTGTTTTTTTAGCATGAAAGAAAAATCTTGGATGAAAACAGTACTTCAACTAGCTGCCATTTATAATGTAGTTTGGGGAGCGTGGGTGGTACTTTTACCTCAACATTTTTTTGAGTTAACTCGAATGGATGTTCCTGCCAACCTAACCATTTGGCAAGGTATGGGAATGATTGTGGGAGTTTATGGCATTGGTTATTGGCTAGCAAGCTATGACGCTGTGCGGCACTGGCCCATTGTTTTAGTTGGTTTTTTAGGTAAAATCTTTGGTCCTCTCGGATTTTTAATGAATTACTTTATTCTTGAAAGCGTTCCCTTTGAATTTAGCTACACTTTATATACAAATGATTTAATTTGGTGGATTCCATTTTTCCTCATCTTAAAAAAAGTACATGAAACTACAAATTGGAAACTCACTGATTAAGAAGATATTTTTCTTTTTACTTTTTAGCGCTTATTTCTCCGGTGGTCTCAATCATTTTGTAATGCCTGAAATTTATTGGCCACTCATTCCTCCTTATTTAGTTTACATTGAAGAGCTCAACCTTTTAAGCGGAGTTGCGGAAGTTGTTTTAGCCTTGGGCCTACTTTTTAGCGCTACTCGAAAATTGGCTTGTTATGGAATAGTAGCTATGCTTTTTGCCTTCTTACCGTCTCATATTTATTTCATTGAAATGGGAAGTTGCATTTCAGAATCCATTTGCTTTGATCCTTGGTTAGCTTGGGTTCGATTAATTGTTATTCACCCCTTGTTAATGTACTGGGCGTTTGCATTTAGAAACTACAAATTATCATGATTGAACTTTTTAGGGTTATTGTAGATTTTGGCCTCGTTGTTTTAATTTGGATGGTGCAACTCATTGTTTATCCAAGTTTTTTATTCTATCAACAAACTGATTTAGCCAAGTGGCATTCAATTTATACGGGAAAAATTACACTTATTGTTGCACCTTTAATGTTTGCACAAACCGGACTTATTGCCTATCAAAACTGGAGTAATTTTAGCTTGTTTAGTTTAAGTTCAGCCCTGCTGTGCGCTGCCCTTTGGCTACTTACATTTTTCGAAGCTGTGCCACTTCACCAAAAAATAGACCAAGCTGTGGACGTTGAAGAAACGTGTAAAAAATTGGTTCACATCAACAAAAAAAGAACCGCCTTGTGGACGATTCTTTTCTTATTCTCATTAATTGATTTTTTCTATTAAGGATATAACCTCTTTGTAGTCCAAGCACTTCCATTGCCTTCATAAATTACACGGTCGTGCAGACGGCTTGGCCTGCCTTGCCAAAACTCAAAATAACTTGGAGTTAATTCAAAACCTCCCCAAAATTCCGGTCTTGTTACTTCCTTCCCCTCAAATTGCTTCTCTAATGCTGCTAAGTTTTCTTCTAATTTCTCTCTCGATTCGAGCTCCTCGCTTTGAGCTGATGCCCATGCACCAATTTGACTCATTCGTGGTCTCGTTGCAAAATAATCATCTGAAAGTGATTCAGGTAACTTTTTTACCTCAACCGTCATTCTAATTTGACGGTCTAAATCGGGCCAAAAAATATTCACTGACGCTTTTGGATTGGCAGCCAACTCCTTCGATTTTTTACTGCCATAATTCGTGTAAAAGTGAATTCCTTTCTCCGTAATGTCTCTAATCAAAACCACTCGAGCATCTGGTTGACCATTTACAGCGGTAGACAATACAAAAGCATTGGCATCTTTAATTTTCATTTTAACGGCATCGTCTAACCACGATTTCAACAACTCGAACGGATTTTCTGGCACATCCTTAACATCTAAGGTTCCGTAATCAAAATCCCTTCTTAAATCTCGCATCTCTTTCCGTATATCTTCCATTTCGTTTTTCTGTTTTATTCCGATTAACGTTCAATTTTTATAACAAAACAAATTGCCTTATAGTTTTGCAAATTTAGAATGTATGAGTAACGAATTTGATGATAAATGTCAGTTGGTTACTAGTTATAGGCTAAAATAGTTGTGCTATTCAACTCCATCTTTCTGTTGTACGACTTCAGTTCCACCAATTCGTAATTGTCGTTATAAATGTATTCGCTTTTCGCCTGCATTTTGCCATTCTGCTCCCACATGTAAGATCTTACTCGTTCGCCGTCGTATTCATAAGTGGTAGCATACCTCACTTTGCCATTTTTGTATGAGGTGTAGCTCAAGTTTTTCTTTGTATCTGGGTTGTACGTGCTTTCAGAAGTTAACTCATTTTTAGAATTGTATCTTTTATAAGAAACTAAAGATGTGTCTGAAGCTCTGTATTTAGCAACCATTTTTACCAATTTACCCTTCTCATCAAAATTTTGTTGAACCCTTATTAAGAAGTTCTAGTCGGTTTCCTCCCACTTGCAAATTTGGTTTACATCCTTTTTCTTGGTTAGCTCCTCTCCTTCTTTTTTACAATCATAAGTCCATGTTTTTAGAATTTTTCCTTTTCCGTCAGATAGTACCGACTGCTTTTTTTCGCAATCGCCATAATATTCATACTTCCACTGTCTTTTAACTTCAGTTCCATTCTTTTTATAAAGCGTTGAACTTTTAAGGCATTTTAAATTGGGCATGTATTCCCAAGCACTTTTCGATTTGATCTTGCCTTTTCCATTTGTATTTTGAAAAGCCGTCTGCCTTCCTTCCTCATCTCTTGTAATTGTAGACTCTTCTTCCAAGCGTCCTTTTTTATACTTCTTGGCTTGTATTATATTTCCTTTAGCATCAAAAGTATTTTGTTTGGTCAGTATTCTTTCACCTTCTTTAATTTTTACTTCTTCCGTTACTTTTCCAAATTCGTTGAAGGTCTTTTCGTAGTGATATACCTTTTTGCGTTTGTTCCTTGTAGTTGTTATTTCAACCGTTTTATTCTTCACAGCAGGTATTAAGTAAAGCAAATAATCTTGACTAGAGAACATGTAAGTACTTCCTTGGTAATTGTATTCAGATTGAGCAACACAAAACTGATTAGCAATTACAAATAGAATTAATGTAATATTTTTCATAGGTCTATGTTTATTTAGGATTCAAGAATAGAACACTTTAGGGTAACGCGAACGCTTTCCTTGTCTTTTATTGTAATTCTACTCCTAATGCAAAGAAATCGTGGTTCATCTCACAATTTCGGATTTACCTTTTAAATGAAATCAACGTTGAATACTTTCAAAACCTGAGCGAATGTCTCCGTTAAGTTCCGTCTCTATTTCTTTGTGTTCTCTGTAAACTAGCCCGATTTGGGTAGCATAAATTTCTTCTTCAAATAGTTGTTCAATTAAATTCTCCTCTTCGAATTGCAATACCGTTACCGTTGAATCGTATGAAAGGGCTCCATCAACAAATGGCTCATTTACGCTTGTGTAGCTATACTCCTTTGGAATGCTAGCATTTAAAGTATTCGAATCCCAACTTTTATCAACTGCTATTGGAAAAACCAAGGGTACAGAAAGTACATTCTGATCCAACACCTCGTACCTAAATTCTGTTACCACTCTTTTGGTTACGCGGTTAAATCGCCAAGGCAAGGTATCTGCAGAACGAGTATAAATTTCTACAATAAACGTTTCTCTATTTGCAGCGTCCAATTCAGTTCTCAACACGTATTCTCTTCGCTGAAGGCTAACCTGCTTTACCAATCCGCTGAATTCATCATACAAGGTGCTGTCAATTTGATAAATGGACTCTTGTCCAACCACCAAACTCGCGTATTCTTTTCCTGTAAAAGGAAAAACAGGAGAATCTCCATCTTCTTCGCTACAAGCGAAAAGCAAAGAAACCACTGCGAGCATGTAGATGGCTTTTTTCATGTTTAACGCGTTATAAAACCTCCGCCCAGTAAGTCCTTTCCCTCATAAAATACTGCCGACTGTCCTGGTGCTATTCCTTTAACATCTTCGTAAAAATCTACTTCTATTTCGCCAACTTCGTTCACCACTGCTCTGCTCATCATTCCGGGGTCTTTGTAGCGTACTTTCGTCAGAATTTCTTCCTCGGTAGGTAAACTATCGTACTTTATAAAATTGGGTCGTCGAACGCGCATTGTTTTACGTTTCAAATCTTCTTTTTGACCTAAAACTACCGTATTGTCCTCAGGATTTATTCGAATTACATACATTGGCTCGCCTGTAGCTATTCCCAGCCCTTTTCGTTGGCCAATGGTGTAAAATGGATAGCCCTCGTGTTTTCCCAACACATTGCCTTGCATATCAATTAAGTCTCCACCTTTTACTTGCTCTTCCAAACCAGGCACTTTTCGTTTTAAAAAGCCTCGGTAATCATTGTCGGGAACAAAGCAAATCTCATAGCTCTCGCTTTTTTTCGCTAATTCTTCATGTCCTCTGTCCAAGGCCATTTTCCGAATTTCAGGTTTGGTAAACTTTCCAAGTGGAAACTTTGTTCTTGCCAACGCTTTCTGCGAAAGCCCCCAAAGCACATACGACTGATCTTTGTTTTCGTCTCTTCCCTTTGAAATAACGTACCTGCCATTTTCTTCTCGCACGTTGGCATAGTGACCAGTAGCAATAAATTCACATCCCAATTGGTCTGCACGGCGCAACAAGGCATCCCACTTTATATGGGTGTTACACAACACACAAGGGTTTGGTGTTCTACCTTCCGTGTATTCGCTTACAAAATTGTCAATGATGTAATCACCAAACTCTTCTCGAATATCAATAATCATGTGATGAAATCCATAATTCACCGCAAGAATTCGAGCATCATTGATGTCATCTAAACTACAACATCCGGTTGTTTTTTTGTTGTTGCCACCCGACGAGGCATAATCCCACGTTTTCATGGTTACCCCAATCACCTCGTAACCTTCCTCGTGCAACAACATGGCACAAACCGAACTATCTATTCCGCCGCTCATTGCAACGAGTACTTTACCCTTACTCATAATTTATCGTTCCTCTTAAGTCTTCATACTCCAACACATCTTTCCGATTGCCACTAAACTTGTCTAAATCGTTCAAAATCGTTTTTAAATCTTCTGGGTTTAGCAGCTTTCCCTCTTCGTATTTTAATACTTTCTCTACTTTTTTGTCTTCTCCGTAATACAACCAATCCTGATGTCTTTTACCTTGTTTGTAATTCCCTTCAACAATTTTTCCACCTTCGGTGTCGTAAATTATGGTTAGGCCATGCATTCTGCCTGCTTTAAAATTAGATGAATCCTTTACTTTTCCATCTTCATAAAATATTCGATATGGGCCATCTTTTAAATCGTCTTTGTAATTCATTTCAGCAGAAACTTCTCCATTTTGAAAATACGTTCTCCAAACGCCCTGTTTCTGACCCATTACATACATTCCTTTTTCTACAATTTTGTTGGCCTCGCCATAGGTTAGCCATGTAGAGTCTTTCTGTTTGTTGATGTACTTTCCTTCGGCAAGCTTCTCTCCGGTAGAATAATACATGGTTGTGTACACAATTTCTGGTGTGCGATAAACCATTTTAGTTTGCAATTTCCCATCTCCATAATAATGGTAAAAAATTCCATAAGGAGTATCGTTTTTGAATTGCCCCACGTAGCGAACAGAACCGTCGTTGTAGTAGCCTTTCCACTTCCCTACTTTCTGCCCTTCGCTATTTTTTTGGTTTAGTTCAGTTTGTTCTTGAGCAACTAGGGGTTGAACAACAAAAGCGAACAATATCAGTAAAACGGAAAAAAAACGGATTTTCATAAGGCAAAGTTAATCATTCATAAAAAGATTTAACGCACCCAAAGACCAAGAATTGTACCACTCAATTTAGCAATGGTACCTAGGAATCAATTACCTTTACAACATGCAATCATTTTTAACTCAAATAGCACGTTATTCTATTGAAAAGCATGGCAATAACCTAGGAGACCTAACGCTAGTTTTACCCAACAGAAGAGCCATTGTGTTTTTAAAAGAAGAATTTAAAAAGGAATTAAATAAGGCAAGTTGGCTGCCTCAGTTTTTCAGTTTAGAAGACTTTATACAGCAATTGGGCAATTACAACACGCTTGACCCTACCGACCTTGTTTTTAAATTGTATAAGGTGTACAAACAAATAGAGGGTTCAGTAGCGGAACCTTTTGAAGAATTTTTAGGCTGGGGTAGTACGCTTTTACAAGATTTTAATGAGATAGACCGATACCTTGTTGATGCGAAAGAGTTATATGGTTTTTTAACGGAAGCAAAAGCGCTAGAAACATGGAATGTTGAAACAAATGAGTTAACTGAATTTCAACATAAATACTTACTGTTTTGGAATAAATTGGGAGAGTACTATTTCAAATTTAGAGAAGAGTTGATGGCAGAAGGCGCCGCATACCAAGGTTTAGGTTTTAGGACTGTAGCTGAAAATCTGCTTCGGAAACAAGAGCCTGAGAAAAAGTTTAAACACCTGATTTTTGCAGGATTCAACGCGCTAACGGAAGCGGAAAAAACAATTCTAGATTACTATGCAGAAGAACAGGCGGCGGAGGTAATTTGGGACGCCGACCAATATTATTTGGATGACAAATTTCAAGAAGCGGGAAGTTTTCTGAGAAAGCACAAAGCACGAACCAAGGGAGTTTTTAACTGGGTGAGCAACCACTTGCAAGAAGATGCTAAGAACATTACCATTTATGGCGTAATGGGAAATATTGGGCAAGCCAAACTCATTGGTAATTTAATAGATGCCAACAAAGAAAGAGAGACGGCCGTTGTGCTTTCAGACGAAAGTTTACTTATTCCCTGCTTGGAAGGCCTACCAACGGGAATAACCGCCACCAACGTTACCATGGGTTACCCGTTGACCAGTGCAACGATTTACAGTTGGCTAGAAAGCTTTTTAGATTTGTATGTGCGATTTAATTCGACGGAAGAAAAGAAGAGCCTGTACCACAAAGATGTTACTGCTTTTTTACAGCACAACATTCAACAGCACTTCTCGGAGCCTGTAAAACTTGAAATTAACAACATCCTGCAATGGATGAAAAAAGAGCAAAGTATTTTAGTTCCTTTTACCGCATTTGATGCATTCAATCAAGCTTTGGGTATTGAAGCAGTTAGTATTAACAACAAGCAAGCACTTCCTTTAGCGCAGTCGGTGTTACAACTAATTCAAGCACTACGGCTTGCTGCAAAAACGAGTTTAGATCCGTTGAACTTAGAGTGTTTGGCTGAACTTGAAAAAAGTTTCAATCGCTTGGAGCGATTATGTCAAGAGGAAAAAGAACTGACATCTGTAGAAAATTTAATTGAAATATTTAAGCAAATTGTAAGCCAGCAGAGTGTTTCTTTTGTAGGTGAACCCTTGGGAGGTTTGCAAATTATGGGAGTTTTAGAGAGCAGAACCCTCGATTTCGAAAACGTGATCATTAGCAGTGTGAATGAAGGAACTCTTCCTTCGGGGAAATCGCAAAATTCATTTATACCGTTTGACATAAAGCAAAAGTTTGGACTGCCCTCCTACCAAGAAAAAGATGCCATTTTTGCTTATCACTTTTACCGATTGTTGCAACGCGCTAAAAACATTGCCATATTGTATAACAGCAAAGTAGATCAATTAGAAGGTGGCGAAAGAAGTAGATTTATAGAACAATTGTTGCACGAATTTGGCCGTAAAAATCCATATTCCACCATTCGAGAAGTAAGTATTTCGCCAAAACCCCTTGCGCAACTGGTTGAACCGATTAGCATTCCGCTTGACGCTGCCATTCGCGAAAAATTGAAATACAAACTTGAAAACAGGCTTTCAGCTTCCGCTTTGAACCTTTATTTGGCTTGCCCGCTTAGCTTTTATTACCGTTATGTCATCGGCTTGAAAGAAGAGGAAGTTTTTCAAGAAAAAATTGAGGACAGCACCCTAGGAAATTTGGTACACGAAAGCCTAAAAGAACTTTACCTGCCCTTTGTTGGAATGGAATTGAACAAAGAATTGCTTGCCAACATGAAGAAGAAAAGTAAGGACGCCCTTACTGCTCAATACAAAATACAGCTGAATACAGTTGCTGTTACTGGCAATCATAAGTTAACTTTTGAGGTGGCTAAAAAATTTATTGAGTACCAAATTGAACACGACCTAGCCGATGTAAAAAAAGGACACAAATTGGTGATTAAAGAATTGGAGCAAGACCACAGCTGCCATGTGAACTTAAAGATTAACGATAAGTTGGATGTTGCTTTTAACTTGTTTGGAAAGATTGACCGCATTGATGAATTCGACGGGAACATTCGAATAATTGATTATAAAACCGGAGGTACGAAAGTTGAAGATGTAAGAAATAAAAAACTAGAGCAATTATTGGAAAACAAAAGTCCAAAGTCGGTGCAATTGATGTTGTACAAATACATGTATTGGAAAAATACCGGGCAAGAAGTTGACTCAGGAATACTTTCGTTGAAAAACATTTCGAGTGGTTATTTGCAATTGGATAAAAAAGATTGGCGGGAAGATTTTGAAAGTTTACTTCAAATTGTTGCACATAACTTACTAGTAGACAAAACAGAACTGCTCCACAACAGTGAAAGTAAATACTGCAGTTTTTGCAACTAAAAAGAGGAACTGCGAACAGCTCCTCTTAAATGGGAATAGGTGTAAGATATCTACCACAAAAGTCTTACACATAATAGACGCGATTAAAGCACAAATAGTTGCCTCGATTTAATGATATTTGAAAAATGAAAAAAATTAGCCTTCTTTACTTCTTACTTGCAGCAGGAAGTATCGTTCTTGCTCAAGCAAAAAGAACATGTGGTTTTGACCAAGTACAGCAGCAAATTTCGCAGCACCCAGATTTTAACACCTATCAAAAAAACAAGCAACTGGCTTACAAAAACGTTCGCCTTCAGAAAACAGATACTGTTATTCGGATACCTGTAGTAGTTCACGTTATTCATAGGCTTGCGGCAGAAAACATTTCCACCGCTCAAATCAACTCTCAAATTGCCGTACTCAATAAAGATTTTCGAAAAAAAAATGCTGACACAACTAATGCAACTGGCTGGAGCATTGCAGATGTTAAATTCGAATTTGTTTTGGCTACCAGAGACCCTAGTGGAAATACTTCAACCGGTATTACTAGAACAGCAACCACCATTGATAATATTTGTGCTAACTCAAATCAATATGCCACATTGAGACCCGCCTGGAACCCTGAGCGTTATTTAAACATTTGGGTATGCGATGTTGGTGATTTTATTTTAGGTTTTGCCTACCCTCCAAATGCTCCTAACATAAGCCCAGCTGAAGATGGTGTTGTAATTGGACACAACTATTTTGGAACGGTTGGAAGCATTCAAGCCCCTTGGAATTTGGGGCGAACAACTACGCACGAAATTGGTCATTATTTTGACTTATTGCACCTGTGGGGAAACGATAACAACCCAAGCTGCAACACGGATGATGGAATTGCCGATACGCCCAACCAAGCAGATGAAGAGTACAATTGTGCAACAAGAACGAGCTGTGGATCGGTAGATCAACTGAGTAATTTTTTACAATACGTAGACGATGACTGCATGGGCAACTTTACGCTTGGGCAAAAAAATAGAATGAGAATGGCCTTGTATACACAGAGAGACTCCTTGCAATTTGGCGACTTGCTTAACCTTACTTCTATTTCTGAACAAAACTTATTCAGTAAAACACTTCTTTACCCCAATCCAAATCATGGACTATTTCAAATAGAACTAACAAATGTTGGAGGCTTGAACCGCTTTGAAATTGAAGTGTACAACATGGCTGGCAAATTGGTAGCAGTGGAAACAAAAACCAACCAAAGTGGTTTACTCATAAACATGGAAACCGCTGCTAACGGAGTATATTTTGTAAGAATTACAAACGGGGAATTCAGTTCAACAAAAAAGCTGATAAAACACTAAAAGCGGTTAATTTTGACGCCACATTAGAGCACAATATGACTTTAGAAAATATAATACAAAGCAATATAGCTGAAGAGTTTAAACAAATTGCTAAGAAGGTATACAACGAAGAAAGAATTACTGAAGAAGAAGGCATTTTGCTTTTTGAAAAAGCTGACCTAAATTATTTGGGAAGTCTTGCCAATTACATTCGTGAAAAAAAGCACGGTTCTACCACTTATTTCAATAAGAATTTTCACATTGAGCCAACCAACATTTGCGTTTTCGATTGTAAATTTTGTGCCTACTCAAAGCTCCTTCGCGAAAAAACCGACTACGATGCTTGGGAAATGAACGAGGAGCAGATTTATGATAAAATTCGTTCGTACGATGGGCAAGAGGTTACTGAAGTGCATATTGTTGGAGGTGTGCATCCAAAAATGGGCTTACAGTATTTCGCAAATCTAATTCAGAACATTAAAAAAATTCGACCTAGTTTGCACGTTAAAGCTTTTACTGCGGTTGAGTTGGAATACATGTGCCGAAAAGCTAAAGTTTCGTACCAAGAAGGATTACAACTTTTAAAAGACCATGGGCAAGATTCTTTGCCAGGTGGTGGTGCCGAAATATTTGCAGAACATATAAGAGAAGAAATTTGCAAGGACAAGTGCAATTCTGACCAATGGTTAGAAATTCATGAAACGGCGCACAAAGTGGGTATGCCCTCTAATGCAACCATGCTTTATGGTCACATTGAAAGTTATGCCGACCGCGTAGACCATATGAACAGGCTGAGAAACCTACAAGATAAAACTGGTGGCTTTAACACTTTCATTCCACTGAAGTACAGAAATGGAAACAACCAAATGTCGCACATTGGAGAAGTATCAGTTTTAGAAGATTTACGCACCTATGCAGTTGCAAGAATTTTTATGGACAACTTTCCACACCTTAAGGCGTATTGGCCAATGATTGGCAGAGCAACAGCTCAGCTTACTTTAAATTATGGGGTGAATGATATTGATGGTACCATTGACGATACCACCAAAATTTATTCAATGGCCGGCGCCGAAGAGCAATCGCCGAACATGACCACCGAGCAGTTGGTGAACTTAATTAAGCAAGTAAACCGCAGGCCGGTAGAAAGGGACAGTGTGTACAATGTTTTGAAAGATTACTCGGAAGAAGTTTTCGAGAAAGCTGAAGCCTAATCCCACTCTTTTTTCTTGATGATGGTATACCAATCGTCGTTGGTGTTGATGTAGCCCACATCGTAGCAGTAAAAATAGATTCTGCCATCTTTGGTTTGGTAGGTATTGGTGTAAAAGTCAAAGTTTAGCCCAAGCGAAAGCAGTTTCTCTTTTTTAGCAGAAGCCTTATCGCCTTTTAAGAGGGCGGTTAAAATTCTATGATTTTTACGCAGCACATTGTTTATGTTGCGAATGTGATTGTTGTCGCTTCGTTTTTCTTTATTGTTGTAGGCATTTCTGCATTGGTCGGAGCAGAATTTTTTATCGACTCTACCAAATAACTCACTTTTACACTCTAAACATTGGTTCATGATTTAAAAATACAAAAAAGTTATATTGCGGTTACCTCTCTGTTCATGTATGCTTGCCATTGCACAATTAGGTATTTATTTTTTACTTCATCTCCCTGCTTTTCTTCAAGTTTTAGAAAACCATAATCGTAAACAAATAAATAGTCGCTCCTTAAAAACAACACAATTAACTGTTATTCAGATATATATGTTGATAAATATCTAATTTTTCTTAACTTAAATTGCAAGAAAACTTGTATTTTCATATCAAATTCTTGCAATAATGATTGGAAAAACGGATAAGAAAAAAACAGCACGATATGTTTCGACCAATGCTGATTGACTTTATAGACCTACAGCATAAATTAGTGCTATTGGCAGATAAAATGGATTGGAACTATTTTGAAAGAGAGCTATCCCCATTTTATTCTGAGGTGGGTCGACCATCAATGCCTATTCGCTTGATGGTGGGATGTTTACTTTTAAAACGCTTGTACAATTTGGGTGATGAAACCTTAGCAGAAACCTGGATTAGAGACCCTTACATGCAGTGCTTCTGTGGAAAGACTCATTTTGAGCATAAATTTCCATGTGATCCAAGCGATTTTGTTCATTTTCGTAAACGGATTGGTGAAGATGGTGTAGAAAAAATATTCACTTATTCAGTCCTTATTCATGGAGAAAAGGCTCACGAGAAGCAGGTTTTGTCGGACACAACTGTACAGGAAAATAACACGACTTTTCCTACGGATGCAAAATTGGCTAAACGTGTAATTGATAAATGCAACACATTGGCTCAAAGTTCAGCCATCAAGCAAAGACAATCATACATTCGTGTTTCTAAGCAGCTAGTTCGAGACACTTTTAACCCAAAGCATCCTAAACGAGTTGTAAAAGCTAGAAAAGCAGGGAAAAAACTCAAAACCATAGCCGGCAGGCTTATCCGAGAGCTTGAAAGAGAGTTAAATCCTGAACAATTAGCACTACACCAAGAGAACCTTGATTTTTACAAGCAGATTATTGGTCAAAAGCGAAGTGATAAGAACAAGATTTACAGCATTCACAAACCTTTTACAAGTTGTATTGCTAAAGGAAAAGCACACAAGCAATATGAATTTGGAAATAAGGTAGGTTTATTCACTACAACCAAAACACTTATAATTACTGCAATCAAAGCTTTTGAAGGAAATCCACACGACAGTAAAACGATTGAACCTCTCCTTGAACAAGTTAAGAAAAATCACTTAACTCCTCCGCATGAAGTTGTTTATGACAGAGGTGGTAGAGGACAAAAACAAATTGGAGATACAATGATCTCAACTCCCGATAACAGACCATTGAAACGCGACACAGAATATCAAAGAAAGAAAAAACGAAATAAGTTTAGACGAAGAGCAGCAATAGAGCCGGTTATAGGACACCTAAAAACAGATTTTAGGATGGGACAAAACTATCTTCATGGCTCAATTTCACCACAAATTAATGCCTTTTTAGCTGCTGCAGGATGGAATTTAAAGAAAATGATGCTTCAACTAAAAGAACAAGCAATTTCTTTGCTTCAGTTTTTCATTTGGCTGTTAAATCGACAAAAATGTATAGTAGCTTATTAAGGAGTGACTCATTAATTACCTCAACCTGTCTTCCTATAATACTCAACAAAATGAGGGCATCAGCTTAAAAAGCAATCAAATTAAGGTTTTGTATAAAAATGGTTTAAGAAGTTTAGAGTTGAACTCTGAATTGATTGCCATGGTGTACAAGCGGTTATTTGATCCAATAGCGATGTGGACAACCGCACCATGGAGAAATACCGTAGGATTGATTTAAAGCTTAAATTTTCTTTTAATGAAGATGTTGACAAAATTAGAACCATTATAACTAACACTTTAGCAAAGCATCCTAAAGTAAACAAGAACCTGGAAATTGATGTATGGTTGGATGAAATTGGGGAATACGAGCTGAAAGTCGTAGCTCGTTGCTGGGTTGAATCAATAGATTATTGGCCAATTTATTGGGAACAATTGGAAGCGGTAAAAAATGAGTTGAATCGAGAAGGAATAAAAATCCCACTACCGAGCAGAGTTATTTATCAAGGCGACGAGGAAATAAAAAAGTAATTTTAAATACAAACGATGAGTTAATCTTTGCCATTATTACAGCACTCCTATGAAATCAAAAAGTTTTACACAGATCGGTACATTCTCCAATTTAATATTGATCCCCTCTACATTGCTGTTTTTATTCATGTTAATAAATGCATACCAAGCTGAGCAAGAAAATTTACTTTTTGAATGGAGTATGTTCTCCATCTTATTTATTTGTGCAATAACTTTTTACCGAATTAAAATTACCGTTTCAGAGCAATACATCTCCTTTAAAATGGGCATTGGTTTAATGCAGAAAAAGTACAAAGTCGCTACTATTAAGTCTTGCACACCGGTCTCTAATTCTATGATTAGCGGAATTGGTATTCGCTTGCTTTCTAACGGTTGGTTGTACAACGTAAGCGGTTTTCAAGCTGTAGAGCTTCACTTCAAGCATAAAAGCTCCGTTGTGCGCATTGGAACAGATCAAGCCCTAAAAGTAAGCGCTGCAATACAGGAGGTTTTAATTAAGTAGCCCCTTACCCTATTAAACACTTACTATCAAACTACTAGGTAAATTAATCTTCCGCAAGTGTTAGAAGCGCAGAAGGGAATTACAACCTATCAATTCAGCCAATTTATAAGTCCTAAAAATAGATAGCTCATAAAGTTGAGGCAACCTTATAAAAATTACTCGTCATTGTATTGACTCTTTAAATAATTTACAATGAAAAACTTATTACTAATTAGTATACTATTCTTCTTCCAATTACCAACAAAAGCTTCCCATGTGATAGGAGGAGAAATAACTTGGGAATGCTCGACCAACGGCACATTTAAATTTAAAATGCATATTTATGCTGACCCTAATGGCATACCATACAACTTTACAACAGAATCGATACTCGTTAGTGGTGCTGTTTTACCCTCTTCAAATAATGGCACGCCTATTACCTCAATTACCATGCGACCAAACACAACAGCCAGAAGCCAAACCTATAGCAACTATTACATATACGAATCTGATACAATACGCTTAAAGGGTAGTATACCGCCAAATGGCTGGATTTTTAGCTTTTCACTGCCGTGTTGTAGAGGTTTTACCAATGCTAACTTTGTAGGAGGTAGTGCAACTTTACTAAAGACAACCATGTACCCTAGTGCTAATAGAACACTTAGTAGTGGATGCTACGACAGTTCCCCCCAATTTATGGAGATGCCTAAAATTCAATTCTTCGATAATGTAGATTACATTACCCACAAAGTAGCTACAGATTTCGATGGAGATTCTTTAATTTATTTATTAGATCAGCCACTTGCCGGAACCGGAAATAACTCTACGAAGATACCGTTCAGAAATGGATTCAGTACAAGCAATTATACCGGAAATAGAACGTTAAACGGAAACGTGCCATACAGCATTGAGCCTAATTCTGGTAATGTCGCATTCTCTTATACAAATAGTCAAGGAGCTAATAAATTTAATAGAGTAATTACTGTTGAATCTTACCGAGACGGACAAAAACTTTCTACAATTACAAGGGAAATGCCACTCAATGTACTGAACACCTCTTTCGTGTTAAAACAGCCTGAATTGAGTCCTACTTGTCTTTCAACTCTTTTGGAATACATTACGACACCGTGATGGCCGGAAACGCTCTATCTATTCCAATCACTTTACTTGACACTACTACTGCGTCTTGGATTGACACTATGACACTTGTACCATTTGGAAGTTCTTTCAGCTCGGATTTCTATTCAGCTACAGCTTGCAACGATCCGAATGATACTTCTTGTGCCACATTATCGCTTCCTCCAGCTTTGAATAATGGGATTTACCCAAGCCGATATGAATATCAAGGCACACGTGCGATGTATTTGAACTTACTTTGGAACCCAACGTGTTTCCATTTAAATGCAAACGGTGGAGCAAAAACACACTACTTTACTTTTGGATATGAGGTTAATTATTTCTCGAAGCCAATTTTCTACCGAACAATAGCCATCACAGTTCAACCAAATCCGGCTTTATGCAATTCTGTTACATCTATAAGCTCCGTGAAAGAACAAAAAAATGAAATACAATTGTATCCCAATCCTACCAACGGAAGATTCAAACTTAAAGCTAACTATGATTTTGAAGACACTCAAATTAAAATTAGAAATAGCAGCGGTCAACTCGTAAAATCATTTCAGTATAGTTCTCATTCGTCGAGAGAAATAGAAATACCTGGAAGCAAAGGAATCTATTTTGTTGAATTTGAAAACCCAAATGGAGTGCTTGAAGTTAAAAAAGTAATAAAGCTTTAAACCTTACTACAGTTCACCATAAAGAAGCCCCAAGAAATAAATTTCTTGGGGCTTTTACTTTTACTAATTTTTACCTTGTAATTCGAGAACTCCAAGTTCGTAGAACTTCGCCTACTTCACCAAAGCTCCCATAACAGCCAACACTTGCAACTCAGCATTCTTTGCATCATACTTCGCTTTACTTAGAGCTTGTTCAGCATTCAGCAAGTTCAGTTGCGCTTGGCGAAATTCTACCGAGCTAATTTGCCCTAATTTATACGATTCTTCACTGCGTTTAAAATTGTCTTGAGCGGTAGCAACATTGTCTCTTTGCGACCTTAGTACAAACAACAGATTTCTATTGGTGGCAAAGGCATTCATGGCCTGCGACTTAATGTTTTGCTCTAGTGATAGCTGCTCTATTTGACTGCTTTTCAAGCCCAACTTTGCGTTTTTTAATTGAGTGCTATTCTGTCCGTTGAATAAATTCCAGCTTAGCGTTAACCCAGCCTGCGGACCAAAATTTTGCGAGCCCAATACAAACGCTCCGTTCGGATCTTCTGTTCCCCTATAATTGTAGCCTGCACTTGCACCTATTGTTGGCAGCCAAGTTGATTTCGAAACTCCGATGGCATATTCGCTCAATTCCATGCTGCTTTTTGCCAAACTCAGCTGTAAGTTGTTTTGCTCTGCAGCCGCCAATACTTCCGTTTCTACAAACAGTTGGTTTGCCTCAATGGCATTGTCTACTTGCAATGCTTGATCAATGGGTTGGCCCATAATAAAATTCAAATTACGCTTCAAGTTCTCCAATTGCTGAATTCCCGTTACCAAAGCAATGCTATCAGCATTTAAATCTACTTGAGCATTCAGCACATCCAATTGCTTTGACTGCCCAAATTCATAGGCATATTCTGCTCGTTTCAAACGCTCTTTTGAAATGCCAACAGCCTTTTGAAAGGCTTCAACATTTTCTTCTAAGCGCGCTACTTCATAATAAATACTACTCAATTCTATCACCGTATTTTGTATGGTGATTTGCAATTGCAACTCACTTAACTGATGATTGCCTTGCGCTTGCAAGTATCTAAATTTTCTACCTTGCCCGTCGAATAAGGTGTAGTTAACTGCTGCAGCAGCATTATAGTTATAAGAGTTGTTTGGGTCCAAACTTCTCGTTTCAGCGCGCGTTTCAAATTCTCCTCCAAATCGAGTCCAATTGTATCCACCACTTGCAGTTACCGTTGGTAAAAATCCATTATTGGCCCTGCTTGCGGAATTCTCAGCAATTTCTTCGCTCACCTGAGCCATTAAAATGTCGTAATTGTTTTCAAGTGTTAAGGCCAAAGCCTGCTCAAACGTCAATTTTTCTTGCGCATTTACACTTCCAAAAAATGTAAAAAGAACGCTTAGTATTAGTATGCTATATTTCATCTGCTTCTGCTTCTGAGCTTAATTCTTTAATCGCTCGTTCTACTGATTCTTTACTTGGTTTCTTTCCTTCCCACAACCAACTTAAATATACCTTGGCCGAATTGCTAACCGACAGCAACATGGGTAACATAATTAAAGTCAAGATCGTTGCCACTGCAATTCCGTATGCAATGGAAATGGCCATTGGAATTAAAAATTGTGCTTGTCTGCTTGTTTCAAAAATTAATGGTGATAATCCTGCCACAGTGGTAATAGAGGTTAAGAAAATGGCTCTAAATCGAGAAATTCCTGCTTTTAAGATTGCTTCGTTGTATTCAAATCCTTCTTTTAAATATCCGTTGAATTTGGCAATGAATACCAAACCATCGTTCACCACAATACCAATTAAGGCGATAATACCTAAAAGCGACAATACGTTTACCGGAAAGTCATGTATATAATGCCCCCAACCTACTCCAATGAATGCGAATGGCACCATGATTATAAGTAGCAACGGCTGACTATAAGAACGGAACGTAAAGGCAATTACAATGTAAATCAACAATAAAATGATTGGAAATACCTTCTTTGCTGAATCTTGAACTTTTCCGGCCTCTCTATTCTGACCTTCATAAGAGGCAGAAATACTTGGATATTTCGCCGTTAACACAGGCATCACCTCCGTTTTTATTTCATTTACTATGTCAGATGCGCTTTCTTTTGGATTTTTTAGATCCGCTTCCACTTTAATCTCTCTTTTCCCATCTAAATGATTGATGGAAATTTCTCCTCGCTCAATGGTATAATCGGCTATTTCTTTTAACGGAACTCTTGTTCCCTGAGGAGTTACAATTCGCATGTCTTCCAAATCTTTTATAGAGGAACGTCCCTCTCGATCGTATCGAACCCACACAATAATTTCATCTTCACCACGCTGAAAACGCTGCACTTGCAAGCCGTTAAACCCGCTTCTTACTTGTGCCATCAGGCCGCTTAGGGTTAACCCCAAACTGTAACCGGCATCTTTCATGTTTAAGGTAATTTCTTTTATACCTTGAGGGTCGTTGTCCAAAATGTCTCTCAACAACACGTTCTCTGAAAGAATTTGTTTCAACTCCTCTTTGGCTGCTTTAAGCTCTTGAATGTTATAACCCAATAAAGAAACTGAAACGGGTTTTCCTCCGAAGCTCGAATTTCCGTCAATTACCATACTTTCTGCAGAAGGGAACTTGCCTACCTTCTCGAAAATTGCTCCTGCAATATCTGACGCAGGGGCATCTCTGAATTCTCCCGGTAAGAGATTAATGTTGAGCGAAGCATTTGCAGTTCCCGGTCCAACCGTTTTAATCACATTTTCGATTACCTGCTCTCCACTCGACTGGCTTGCCGAAAATTCTTCGTTTACCTCCCAAGCAGCAGCTTCAACAATTGAAATCAACGAATCAGTTTCTTCAGGATTGACCCCTTGCGGCATGGTTAATTTAACCGAAACCTGATCACTTGCTATGGTTGGGAAAAAGGTAGCTTTAATTACTCCTCCTTGCATGGCGCCAACGGTGATCATCAATAAAGCAATTAAAATAGCGAACGATATAGGCTTGTATTTCAATGCCCAAGTCAAAGAAGGTGTATAAATTTTATCGCGCATGTAGTTCATCATGCGATCTCCCCATACGTTAAAACGATAGGTTTTTTGATTCGGTGTAAGCACTTTTGAGTGAGCAATGTGCGCAGGCAGAATAATAAAGGCTTCCAATAAAGAAAAACCAAGCGTTAGTATTACCACTATACTCACTTCCATAAAAAATTGACCAATTCTACCGTCTAAAAAGAAAAAGGTACTGAAGGCAATAAGTGTGGTTATAATGGCCGAAGTAATGGCAGGAATTACCTCCATTGTTCCATCAATGGCTGCTTGTATTCTTGTTTTGCCTTTTTCATAATGATGAAAAATATTTTCGGCAATTACAATTCCATCATCTACCAAAATTCCAATTACGATAATCATTCCAAACAAAGAAAGCACGTTAATGGTAACGTCTAAATAGTTCACCACCATAAACATTCCTAAAAAGGAAATGGGCAAACCAAAAGCCACCCAAGCAGCCAACCGCGGACGCAGAAATAAAGAAAGGAAAAACAATACTAGAAGAACCCCTTGCACTCCATTTGTTAAGAGCAATTCTGTTCGTTGAATAATGGTAATACTTCTGTCGCTAGTTACGGCAAGGCTAGCATTTTGATTCTTTGCATTGAATTCTTCAATGTATTTTAAGGTATTTTGAGCTGCGTCTACCAAATCTTCTTGGTTCGTAGTGCTTACATCTATGGTAATCGAAGGGTTGCCGTTAAAGTAAGAACGGTTGGGCGTTTCCGACCAAGTATCAGATATTTCTGCTAAATCGAGCAACTTAATTTGAGAACCATTTGGAAAAGCCTTCACAACTATATTCTCTAACTCCTTTGCATAGTAGGATTTATTCCGCAATCGAATCAAATACTCTTCCTGCTTGGTTTTTACTGAACCACCAGTAATGAGCAAGTTCGCCGAAGCTACTGATTGTGCTACTTCCTGGAATCCAATATCATATCTCCGCAAAACATCTTCCTTCACGGCAATTACAATCTCCTCATCGGGAAAACCGCTAACGTCAACTTGAGAAATACCGGGAATGGCGCGCAAATCAGATTCCACCTGACGAGCCATGGTTTTTAGTGTAGACAAATCGATTGACTTGCCTGCAATGACCATAGAAATGGCCTTGTTGATGGTTTCTTGTTTCGCTACAACAGGCGGCTCCATTTCAGCAGGAAATGAGGGAACTTTATCTACCGCATTTTTAACATCTGCCAAAAGCACATCAATGTCATAGCCTTTCACCGACTCTACCACAATGCTGCCAGAGTTCTCTTTGGAAGAAGATGTAAAGCGGTCGATACCCAATAATCCTCTTAAATTATTTTCAATTTTCAGCACTACTCCTTCTTCAATTTCTTGAGGAGAAGCTCCCGGATAGACAACAGTAATGTTGATCAGTTTTGATTCCTGCAATGGGAAAAAGCTAGATCGCATGCTTGTAATACCGGCGTATCCCAACAGAAAAAACGCCAGAATAATAACATTACCGGCAACGGGATACTTTATAAAGTGAGTAATTAGTTTCTTCATTTTATCGCTTCTCTTTATACACCGTTACTTTCATGCCCTCAAATGCAGCGGGTGGTACTTTTGTTAAAACCTGTTGGCCGTTGCTTAAACCGGTAACCACGGCTGTAGTCTGATTAAAATGCTCAATGGAAATGGGTTTTAACATCAAAAGACTGTCTTCAACTACATAAACTTGCTCATTGTCGACCAAAGCAGCTCTAGAAATTTCTATGGCATTTGCCACTTCATTGGCTTTCACTTTAGCATTTAAAAACATGCCTTCCTTTAAATCGTCACCCTCTACGGCAACAAAAAAGGTGCTCATTTGACTGGTTTTATCGATCGCCTTCACCAAACGAGAAATGGTTCCAGTCCATTTTTTAGAAGCCAAGCCTTGCATGCTCAATTCCACTTTTTGGCCTTTGCTTAGTCGCTCTGCCGTAACTGCATCAACCGAGGTTTCTAGCTCGTAGGCCTGCGGCTGAATAAAAACGCCTAACGCTTGTCCTGGTCGAATTACCGTTCCCGGATCTACATTGGCAGAGATTAAAACACCATCATATGGAGCAGTCATGCTGTATTTAGCATTAATTATTTCAATGTTTTTTAGGCTGTGGTAAGCACTATAAATTCCCCTACCCACTAAGAACGATTTTAATTTTTCTGCCCTCACCTCAGGTAAATTTTGTACTCCATTTTCAAGTGAAAAGTTTTGTATGTAGGTATTCCAAGTAGCAAACTCATCAGCATAATCAGCTTTTAAATCAGGCATAACTGACATAAGCGTGCTTTGAAAAGCAGAACGTTGAGAAAACAACTGTGCCCGTTGGTCGTTGGAACGAATGCGGAGTAAAACCTCTCCTTGCTTGAAGGGATTTCCCGCTTTAAACCTGCCATTATCAGCCTCCATTACACCTTGAACTTCGCTAAACAATTCTATTCTCTTCAAAGCTTCTAACGCTCCTGTAGACTCAACAAAAATTGGAACGGTATCATTTGTCACCTTCATGGTGAAAACTGTTGTAATGTTTTGCTTTATCTTTTTGGCTGGTCGTTCTTTTGGCGTTGCCATAAAATCTTTTGTCACTTTGCCTATGGCCAAAATAGCAATGGCTACTACAATAATAATTACTTGTCTTTTTTTCATTTCTTAGCGTCTAATCGTTCAATTTCGTTCATTGCGTTGGCCTGTATTTTTTGCATAACACGGCTTACCACCTGTATTTCTTTTTCATCAATTCCTTCTTGCAACAGCATAAAAAGGTTTTTCATCATCGGTTTTGTGCTTTCTAAAATTTCACTGCCTTTCGGCGTTAGTTCCACTTCATTTACTCGGTTATCTTCTTCTGACACTCGTCGTTTTACGTACTCTTTTTTCTCTAACGATTGAATTAACCTTGTTAATGAGCCTTTATCTCTTTCAGTAATCAGTGTAAGAAAAGATTGGGTTTTTGCTTCCTCTTCCAAACAGAGTAAAACAACGAATTGTTCCTTCGTAAGTGGTATGCCTTTCACCGCAAAATGAGTTTTCATCATAATGTTTACAAGCTTGGCCGTTTTACCAATCTTTGGCGTTAGCACTCCTTGTACAAATGTTGGAAAATCTGCATTCACCGTGCAAAAGTACTATTTAGTTGCACCTGCAACTAATTTTCAGAAAATTAATTTTTTTCATAAAAATGAACCTTTCTGTAGTAATTTGTTTCACTTATGCGGAACTTCACCGCCTACTTATTATAGCACTAACCTATGGCAATTCTCATTTTATTACTCGTACTCTGGTACGGCGGACTTTTTTTCCAAACTTTCTTTTTGCACCGATACGCTGCGCACCAAACCTTTACCATGTCAAAAGGCATGGAAAAAGTGACCTATGTGCTCACTTGGATTTTTCAAGGAAGCAGTTACTTAAGTGCTTATGGCTACGGAGTTATGCACCGTATACACCATGCTTACGCAGATACTCCTAACGATGTACACTCACCAAAATACGACGACAATTTGTTTAAAATGATGCTCAAAACAAAGAACATCTACCAAGACATTAACAAAATGAAGGTAGAAGTTGAAGATCGTTTTTTAACCAATGTACCACAGTGGGCCAGCTTTGACAAATTTGCAAGTTCTATGTTATCTCGAGTGCTTTGGGGTGCGGGCTACACGGTATTTTTCTACTTTTTTGCTACTGCTTGGTGGCAGTGGTTGTTTTTACCGCTTACCTTTTTAATGGCTCCAATTCACGGCGCAATTATTAACTGGTTTGCACACATTTACGGCTATGTAAATTTTAAGGTAAAAGACACTTCAAAAAACTTTTTACCATTTGACTTTTTAATGATGGGCGAATCGTACCACAACAATCACCACAAACGGAGTGGAAACCCCAATTTTGGTGGAGTTCGTTGGCACGAAATTGACCCTACTTACATTATTATGAAGGTGCTGAATCGATTAAATATCATTCAACTTAAAAAGGTAAAAAGCTAGTTAGCCCGCTTCAATGTGTATGTTTAATTGCTGCAACAGCTGTTTTAGCTGATAGCAATGCTCCAATAGTTCGTGCTTCAATACGTCATTTAAATACCTCTTCCTTTTCAAATCGTAAAGATTTTTTTGGATGATGTAGTTGGCCGATTTAGGTCTTTGCCCAAAATCCATAACGCATTTACAACCATTCATTTTGCTCACGCTGCTGAAAAGCGGCTGTTCAAACTGTCTTCTCTTTGCTGAATACTCTCTGATCATAATTTCTTACATTGAAGTAATCAAGAGCGCCAACTCTGCCACTCTGCTCGAATAACCAAATTCATTGTCGTACCAGCCAACTACCTTAACAAGATTGCCGCTAGCTGCCGTTAGCTCTGAATCAATAATGCAGGAATGCGGATTTCCAACAATGTCGATAGAAACCAAAGGATCTGTAGAGTAGTCTAAAATGCCTTTGTATTGATTGGTTGATGCTTCCTTAAACATTTCGTTCACTTCTTCAGCGGTTACATTTTGCTTCAGCACAACGGTTAAATCTGTTAGTGACCCATCTGGTATTGGAACCCGCAACGCAATGCCATCTAGCTTGCCCAGCATACTTGGCAACACTTTGCCCACTGCTGAGGCAGCGCCCGTGGTTGTTGGTATAATTGACATGGCCGCTGCTCGCGCTCTTCTTAAGTCTTTGTGTGGCGCATCTTGTAAACTTTGATCTGCAGTGTAGGCATGAACAGTTGAAATGTACCCTTTTTCAATTCCGAATTTTTCATCTAACAACTTCACCATTGGTGCCAAACAATTTGTTGTACAAGAAGCATTTGACACAATCAAATCTTCTTTCACCAGCGTTTCGTCATTTACACCTAATACGATTGTTTTAGTGTTGTCTTTAGCGGGCGCTGAAAGTATTACCTTTTTTGCCCCGGCAGTTAGGTGCTGTCCAGCTAACTCTTGTGTTAAAAACCTACCGGTGCATTCTATAACCAAATCAACGTTTAATTCTTTCCATGGTAATTCGCTAGGACTTGAGCTACTATAAACCGCTATGGTTTTGTTATTTACGTTGAGGGAATCTTTGCCGGCAACAACAGGATATTGTAATTTTCCGTGTACCGAGTCAAACTTTAGCAAATGAGCTAACGTGGCACAGTCCGTCAAATCATTTATAGCTACTATTTCAACTTCTTGTTTTTCAAACAACTCTCTAAACACTAATCGACCAATACGGCCAAATCCATTTATTGCTATTTTAACTTTATTTTCCATGCTGTTTATATTGAATTGTACAATGATATAAAAAACCAATAGCATTTCGAATTAACTTATAGTGTTTTTTACTATTTCTTAATTATTCGCAATAAAATGTCCGAATTACTATCAAATTGTAAGCAATGAAATAACAAAATGAACAATAGTTTAGAATTTAGCAAAAAATGTAAAATTTACCTCGTTAAAAAAATGAAGCTTTACAATTTATTCTAGCTTTGCTGCCTAACAATTCCTGAAATGAAAAAAAGCAAAATAATAGGAACAGGCAGCTACATTCCAACCATTGTGCAGTCGAATCAAAATTTTAGTCATCAACTCTTTTACGACCAAAACCAAGTAGTAATTGATAAACCTAGCTCAGAAATAACTGAAAAGTTTTCAGAAATAACTGGCATAAAAGAAAGGCGTTATGCCACTGAAGATTTAAACACATCTGACTTGGGATTTTTAGCCGCGCAGCGAGCCATAGCCGATGCAGGAATAGACCCAGAAAGCATCGATCAGATTATTTTTGCGCACAACTTTGGTGATGTAAAAAAGCATACCAAGCAAACCGATGTTTTACCTGCCTTGGCCTCTCGCGTGAAGCACCTTCTAAAAATAAAGAACCCTCATTGTATTGCATACGATTTGTTGTTTGGCTGCCCAGGATGGGTTCAAGGAATTATTCAAGTAGACTCCTATTTTAAAGCAAAAACGGCCAAAACAGCTCTTGTAATAAGCGGTGAAACCTTGTCTAGGGTTCTTGATCCATTTGATCGAGATAGTATGATTTTTTCGGATGGAGCCGGTGCCGCCATTCTTCGATTTAAAGAAGGTGAAAGTGGAATTTTAGCCACCAACAGTTGTTCGTATACCTTTGAAGAGGCGTATTATTTATACTTGGGAAAATCAAATTTCCCTGAATCAGACCCTAGAATTAGATACATCAAAATGAATGGACGGAAGGTGTATGAATTTGCGTTAAAGTTTGTTCCACAAGCTATGAAAGATTGCTTAGACAAAGCGGAAGTAGGCATTGAGGAGGTGAAGAAAGTATTTATTCACCAAGCCAATGAAAAGTTGGATGAAGGGGTGATTAAGCGTTTTTACAGACTGTATGGTATGCAAGAAATTCCGAACAAAATTATGCCCATGAGCGTGCATGAACTGGGAAATAGCTCTGTAGCTACCGTACCTACTTTATTGGACAGGGTTTTGAAAGGTGAATTGAGCGACCATAATTTAAGTAAAGGCGATATTATTTTATTGGCCTCTGTTGGCGCGGGAATGAATGTGAATGCAATTTGCTACCGAGTTTAAACTTCGAAAATAGTCTTAAACAGCCGTTCTTTATCGTTGATGGACTCTTCCAAGCTAATCATTGATTCAGTTCTAACAACACCTGAAATACTATTGATTTTATAGATTACTGCCTTGGCGTGTTTGGTGTCTTTGCACCTAATTTTACATAAAATTCCATATTGACCTGATATAACTGAGGCTACCGTAACTTCGGGAATAGCTCTCATTTTTTCAACTATTTTCTCAGATTCTATTGTTCTGCCAAGAATTACACCAACGTAAGCTGTAAATGTGTAGCCAACAATTTCATAATTAATTTTTAAGGTTGCCCCTGATATTATTTTCCGTTTCTCTAATTTTTTTACCCTGCCGTGAATTGTACCAGCCGACACATTCACTTTTTTCGCAATTTCGGTGTAGGGCATTCGGGCATTTTCTATCAGACAAGCTAAAATGAGTTTGTCAACTTTATCAATATTTCTAATCACGCTCATAATAGATGGAATCTGTTTGCACTAATTGCAATAAAAACACAGTTCTATTGCATTATTCTCAACAATATTAAGAAAATGCTGAAATAAAACGTATAAACTTATAGTGCTTTTTACCTTTAGCTTGTACTATTAAAAATGAGCCATTGTATGAATTTTGGTAAACAACAACCGAGCAAACAAGAAATTCTTTTAACAACAATACACAATCAAGACAACGTTGTGGAGGTGTATTTGAATGATGCAGAACAGCTCATCACCGAAATGATTCATTTGTCGAACCACCGCGTAAAATTGTACCAATTTGAAGTATCTCAATACAAAAAGCGGCCGGAACTGTACAACTTGCTAAACAGTTTTTGATGCTTTAACATTAGAATGGATTACTTCCAATTCATTCTAAATCATTTCTGTTTTACAGTCGTTAGCTGTCAATTTAAAAAGCACACTCAACCTGCAAGCCGATGAACAATTTGGAGCTAATTACTTTCACCACCTTCAGTAAAGGCTGATTTATCATTGATTCATGTGAAATTAAAACTTGATGACAGTTTAGTCCATTTAGGAACTTAAACAAGTATCCAGTAGCACAGAGTGTGTCATATCCCTACGTTGTAAGTAATGCGAAAATTGAGCTGAAATTGAACATTTGAACTAAAAAAGCCAACGCTCAAACAGCACATTTGGTTTTTTTGCCAATACATAAGCCAACGCAAAAAAAACCAAAAGAGCTGTTCTTTGCCAACGCTCGAAAAATAGTATCTTGTGAAAGAAAAAACCGAATCAAAATAAATGCCAATATTTCAAAAATCCGTAATAAAAAAATATGTATATCCGTAATTAGTCATAACCCTGTAATATTAGCAATGACAAGCCTGTCAAATAATTTTTCTCCAAAATACCTTCGATTTAGCTTGTAGCAAAATTCGTCTAAATATAGTTGCAAATATTTT